>JAXLXG010000009.1:0-138423 GCA_046328075.1 Candidatus Sericytochromatia bacterium | reverse complement strand
CCTCACTAAAAAAAAGGTTAAACAACCTCAGTATTTTATTAAAAATATTTGTTTATCATTTTTATTGGTGTTATCTGTGTCCTAAATCTTTTTATTAAAAAATTAATATTATATAGAAAACTCAAATAAAAAACCAAATTCAGCTAATCTTTTTTTTACACTTGGTATATTTTCTGATTTTATTGCAATTCTATAATCTTCTACTTTATATATATAATTTTTTAATAAAATATCATTTGTAATTACATCTATTATTCTATTATTTTTTATTTTAAAAACTTCAATATTATCTTCTAATCTTAAAGAACTAGCATTCTCTATAACTTTATTAAAAAAATCAGCCCAAATAGGAGTTAATGTATTTGAAATTTCACTTTTAAAGGTCTTTATACGATTTTCTATATCTTCTAATGTATTGCAACCATTTATAAATGATGAAAAAGTTACTTTAAATTTATCATCTGATAACTTTTCTGCCAAGCTTTCTAAAAATAACATTTTTATTTTATCATATCCATAAACTGATATTAATAACCTATCTTCATCTGTTGTAAAAGTAATATCACTAATATCTTCTTCTATTTCAAAATCATTAAAATTTTCATCATGCAAAATACTATAACCTAATTCACTTACTCTTACATACTTTAAACTATCATAAGGTGTTAGGTAATCTTCATTTTTTTGCCTATATTCACCATTTATTGGATTATTATAAGCTATATCGACTAATCCTATAGAAGAAAATAAAAACATAATTGACTTTATTAAAGGAGTTGTTATAACTATTTTATATAAGTCATCTTTAATAAATGTTTTTTGACTATATGTATAAGAATTAGATGCTTTCTTAGATTCATCAAAATATATATTATCTTCTGCGAACTTTTCATCAAAAGGCTTAAAAAATAAATCTCTATAAAAAACAAATTTAGTTAAAGTTTCAAGATCTACCCATTTTGATTGAGGCAGTTCTTTTATTAAGTCAAGGCAAGATCTTCTTATTTTTATAGCTCTTTCTTTATAATCATGATTATCTGATAAATCACCTTTCCCTCTTAAATGCTCTAGCAGAGTATCTGGATAGAAATTAAAATCATTACTTTGGAATTTTTTTAATACTTCTCGAATAGAATCTATTGGTTTAAATACAGAACTTACATTAACTTCTTTTAGAATATCTATAATCATTTCAGTTTTTAAATAAGTTAAATCTTTATTATCTATATTAAAGAACTCTTTAATTTCGCAATAATCATGCATATTCTTTATAGATACTTTAGAAGGTTTACTATTTTTTGAATAGAATATATTACCTGTATTCAAATAATTGAAGTAAAGCTGGATTTTACGAATAATAGAGCTACTATCTTGGTTAATATAATCTGTGTCTTCTATTTCTTCAGTAGGTTGAATCTCATAACCTTTAGGAGTTTTAAAAGATTCTTTTATAAGTTCTCTTATTTCATCAGGCAAAAATAGTTTGTATTGAAAACCTTGTTGATTAAAATTACTAATCTTTTCAGTAAGAAAAAATAAATAATTAGAACTGATATATTGAACATTACTAGAATTTGTCATTATTATTGTAATATCAAGTTCTTTTTCTAGAATATCTGTTCTATGTTTTCCTCCTTCCCAGACTATTAATTCAAAAACTTTTTTTACATCCTTAGGTAATTTTTCAAGTAATTTATTAAAAATATCTTGATTGTAAAATAATTCTGTTAAAATATTAACTAATTCTTTTTTTTGAGCCTTTTGTTTTGAAAACACAACATCTTTTTGGTCTAATTTTATTTCTTGAGATTCTAGACCAAAATCAGATAAAAAATCTCTATATATTTTAATTAAGTTATCTAAGCTATATAGTTTATCTATTTTTTCTTCTAATTCTTCTTTATTTATCATTCAATTAGCTTCCTAGTATAAAGTCAACATCATTTTCATCTAGACTCTTAAGAGATGAAGAATCTTGTGATATTATACTTTCAAATAGTTCCATCTTTTTTTCTTGAAGTAAAAGTATTTTTTCTTCAATTGTACCTTTTGTTATAAGTTTATAGCTAAATACAGTTTTATCTTGTCCTATTCTGTGAGCTCTATCTATAGCTTGGTTTTCTGCTGATTTATTCCACCATGGGTCAAAAATAAATATATAATCCGCAGCAGTAAGATTCAAACCTAAACCTCCAGTTTTTAGAGTCATTAAAAATACTTTATACTCATCATTATTCTGAAATTTATCAATTAAATCTTTACGATCTCTTGTTGCTCCTGTCATTAAAAGATATTTTATATTTTCTTTATCTAAATCTTCTGCAATTAAGTCAAGTGCATTTAAAAAGTTTGCGAATACTAAAACTTTGTGATCATTAGCGATAACATCTAATATATTTTCAACTAAAACCTCTCTTTTTGGTGAAATCACAGTTCCATCACTTTTAGATTCTGGAATTGATGCTATTTGTCTTAGTTCGCTAAGAGCTTGTAAAATATAAAACTGAGTTTTCTTAACTCCACTTAGAGCAATTTGTTCTTTTACAGAACGATAATAAAAATTCCTTCTTTGTTCATAAAATTCTTTTTGCTCATTAGACATTTCAACATAAAGAGTTTGTTCAATTTTATCTGGTAATTCTTTTAAAACTTCTTTTTTTAGTCTTCTTAAAATAAAAGGATAAACTTTTTTTCTTAACTCTATTGATACTTCTTTGTTATTTTCTTTTTGTATTGGAAAAGCATAATATTTATTAAATTCTTCTAAAGAACCAAACATGGCAGGATTTAGAAATCTAAATAAAGAATAAAGTTCACCTAAATTATTTTCTATAGGAGTACCACTAAGGCTTAGTCTATACTTAGCTTTTAAAAACATTACTGCTCTTGATACTTGAGAGTTAGAGTTTTTTATGCTTTGAGATTCATCTAATACAACATAGAAAAAATCTTCATCTCTAAATTTATCTATTTCATTACGAAGCATAGAATATGTTGTAAAGATAAGGTTTTTAGTTTTAGCTTCTTTTATATCTCTATTAGTTCCATAATAAGTGTAATAGCTTAGTTTAGGATTAAATTTGTTAACCTCATTTTCCCAATTAAAAAGTAAGCTTTTTGGCATTATAATTAATGAGCTTAACTCTTGTTCAGGATAAATTGATGATAATAATGATATTGTTTGGATCGTTTTACCAAGACCCATATCATCAGCTAAACATCCACCAAGAGAGTTTTCATATAAATATCTTAACCATTTAAAACCTTGTTCTTGGTAATGTCTAAGTTGGGCATTTATATCTGGTAACTTATCTTCTCTTTCGTTAATTCTATTAAAACCCATGAATATTTCTCTAGAACGATTCATAAACTCAGAAGCAATCTTTTTATCTATTAAATCTTCTATAATAGGTAAATCAAAGAAAGATACTTTTAATTTATTTTTATCTCTTTTAAATAAACGTCTTAACCTATCAATATAACTTTTATTTATTATTGCATTTACACCATTACTAAGTGTTACATAAGAATTATTGTTATATGAATTCATAACATCATATAAAGATAAAGTTTCACCTTCTATCTCGAGATTTGCGTCACCTTCAAGAAAATCAATTCCATGATTAAGAGCTAATTGAAGTTTTGGGGTTACAAGTTTTACATTGTAATGATCAAGCTTATCTAAACCTGTTATTACGTATTTAGAAACTAAATAATGCATTTCTTTATATACAAAATCTCGAGCTGTTTTTTCTTCTATAATAAAAGCATTATCTATTAGATAGTAATTTGATTTATCAGGATAGTTTCTTTTATATTTTGCTAATATCTTATCTGTTTCATCATAATAATCACTTAATGATATATCTATTAATTTACTGATTGAAATAGTTTTACTTGTATCATTTATTGCAACTATCCTAGAAATATCATACTCATTAAAAAATTCTGGGTTTATAGAATTAACAGTTTTTCCAATCTTGATTACAAGATTATTTTCACTATCAACCTTCTCAAATTCTAATGAAGGATTTAATTGTATGTCTTCTGTGTGAACAATTTGATAATCTTTATATAAAATATTAATATTATCTATTCTAGATAATAATAATGATAGAAATTTTTCTAAGTCTTCAAATTTTATCTCAGATTCAAATAGATAAATATCATGAAAGTTTTCACCAAGATCTTCAACTTTGAAGATTTTGTTATCTGCTAAAACATATTCATGATTAATAAAAAATATACTTTGATAAATACTATCATCATGAGTTAATGTAATAATTGAATCTAACTTTTTAACTTCACTATCTGAGTTTTCAAAGTTCAAAAGTGAATCTTTAAAAATTTTACTTTTATCATTAATTATTTGAATATTTACCTTAGCGTAAGAGTCTGTATAAATTATTTCTCTTTGTCTTGAGTCAATAATATTATGACATTTAAGTAATTCTTTTAATAAACTATCATATTCATAGATATATATCTTACTTTCAGGATTATCCCATCTTATCTGCATAGAATATCTTTTTGTTAAGATATTTATGAATTTTAAAACATTATGAATATGCCCTTTATACATTTTGTAATCAGGGTTAATATCATTATTTTTGTCATCAGTAACTCTTAAATAAGCCCCTTTGGCATCAAAGCTAATTTGAAAAAAAACACTATTATTGTATTTGGTTATAGTATTACTACTCTTTTGCTTTAGCTTCTCAAATACATCTATATTATGTTTATACATTTTAATTCTAATTTCTTGTAAAAGTTTTGCATTAATGTATTATATAATGATTTAATAGAAAATGTTGTAAATTGTTTTGTATAGGCTTTATTAATATCTAATCACAAAATCATATAAATAACTTATAATATTAGAATTATTATAAGGTTGTATAAAGATTTTAATATTTCGTGAATATAAATGTAAATACAGTTAGTTCAACTAATTTTTTTGATAGAAAACCAATAATAAAAAAAAATGAAACTAATGAAAATATGGATCTAAGTTTCAGAGATAATTTATTAATTTCTTTTGGTTCTACAAAAAATCTTAAGAATATAAGTCTAATTAATCATGAGTTATTGCCACAAAATAAGATAAAAGCAGAGAAGTTAACAAGTTTATTTGAAAATGGTACAACAAAAATAGATTATTCTTATGCTGAACATTTAGATGATGGGAGAGGTATAACAGCAGGTAGAGCTGGTTTTACAACAGGAACAGGGGATTTATATGAAGTTGTAAAAGAATACTGTAAGATCAAACCCAAAAATCCCTTAAAAAAATATTTACCAGAATTAGAAAAGTTAGCTTCTATATCTAGTAGTAATGTTAATAATCTAAAAGGATTAATAAAAGATTGGCATTTAGCTAGTAAAGATAAAGTATTTAGGAATACACAAGATTCTGTAGTTGATAAAATGTATTATAAACCTGCTATGGAGCATTGTAAGACTTTAGGTCTAAATTTAGAGCTTTCTAAGGCTGTTTTTTATGACACCATAATTCAACATGGAGATGGTAATGATCTAGATAGTTTAAATGCAATTATAACGAATACTAATAATAGGTTTGGACATTCACCAAAAGATGTTAATGAAGAGAAGAAATGGATAAAAGTGTTTATAGAAGAGAGAAGAAAAATTTTAGCTAATGCTAATGATCCAGAAACTCGTAAAGTGTGGTCTGAGTCTGTTGGTAGATGTGACGCTTTTATAGATATTTTAAATCAAAATAATTTTAATTTTGATAAATCAATAAAAATAAATACCAAAGAATATAATATTGAAATTAATTGAGTTTTAAACTATTATTCCAACTAAATTAATTTATTTAACAATACCTTAGACATGATTATACATGAATAAATCCTATGGAAGTAACATTTTCAATAGTTTTAGGTATATAAATATTAGTATTGAATTTCTGTAATAATTTTAAAGTTTCATTGAAATATTTAAGCCCCCGATAATGTGAAATTAAGTCTCTGATACCAGAGTTCTGATTTTTATTTGAAGTTCTAAATTTATCAAGAAGAATATTTGATAGATTAACCATAAACATAGATAAGTTAGCAGCATTATTTACAGTGATTTCTTTAACATTCATAAAATCTTCAAATCCCCAAAATTCCTTTGCATCTCTAAAATTAAACTCTATTTGAAACCTTGATGAATAATAATCTATTATTTTCTGATAATCTAATTCCAAATCTGTTGAAAAAAATATTACATGAGCAACCTTTTTATCTATAATTTTCTTAATAACTACTAAATTTAACTTATCATCAAAAGATTTACTTAATAAAGTCATATTGTAGATCATAGTAATTTCATTATCCTTAATTTCTTCTTTTACCATATATTCTGAAGGAAGATTCTTATAATCAAGTCTTTTTCCATATTTCTTAGGTCTTCCAACACCAGAATAAGGCTCAGTATTTTCAAAATACAATTCTGAGTTATGCTGTAATTTTGATATTAAGAGCATTTTGAATTTCTTACAAAGATTTGCACAAGTATTATTTCCATATTTACCATCACCAACAAAATGTTTTATCTTTAGATTTAAAACATTTTGTACCTTTGTCAATTGTTCTTGTAATAATCTGAAAGTAGGAGCTAGAACTTCATTTTTATTCTTATTATTTTTACTGCCTTTTGGACGACCTCTCTTATTACCTTTTGACTTTTTAGCTTTTTCTTTTTTTGGCTTTAGAAATCTCTTTCTCTTCAGGTGTAAATATTAATTGACTCATTAGTAATGGATAACTTTTATTCTTTTCTGGTACTATTATTGATAAACCAGAAAAACATAAACTTTTTATTGGTTTTTGAATTATGCTACTGAAAAAATAATCTATTCCATAAGTCTTTTTACTCTGATTTACTTGAAAGTGTTTCATCACTTGCAAGTATAAATGTTGAACTATTAACAAATTTACTAATTAAAAGCAAATTCATTTCAAGCCAATATTACTCTATTGTAAAACCTCTCTATTGTTTTATAACATGCTTCATCTTTTGTATATCTAGAAATATTTAACATTGTCTTACTACCTGACATACTAAGCAAGGCAAATATTATTAACGAAAATGTATTAAAGTTTTTGGAAAATATTTTCTTAAACAATTTATTATTAACAATATTTCTGGCATAATTAGTATTAAATCCTGTTATTTAATTCTTTTGCAAAATTAATTTTATTACAGGATTTATATTTTGGTAAATTCTCAAATGTCTAAGGTATTGATTTAAATTGGTAATTTATAATGAACAGGCTATTACTTATAAGTAATTCAACTCAATATGGGGAAGGTTTTTTAGAACACTGTGCAAAAGAAATTATAGACTTTTTAGGAAAAGATATAAAAACAGTCTTATTTATTCCTTATGCTTCGGGTGATTTAGACAATTATTCAATTAAAGTAAGACACAAATTTACTGAATTAGGATATAGATTAGATTCTATACATGATTTTGAAAATAAAATAGAGGCTATAAAAAATACAGATGCGATTTTTACAGGTGGTGGTAATACTTTTAGATTATTAAAGAAACTATATGAGTTTAAATTAATTGAACATATAGTAGAAAAAATTAGAAGTGGTACTCCATATATTGGTACAAGTGCTGGTTCAAATATAGCGTGTCCTACAATAAAAACAACAAATGATATGCCTATAACTTATCCTCCAAGTTTTGACTCACTAAATTTAGTGCCTTTTAATATAAATCCTCATTATATTGATATTCATCCAGAACAACATATGGGCGAAACAAGACAACAAAGAATAAAAGAATTTCACGAATTAAATGATCAAATAGTAGTTGGGTTAAGAGAAGGAACAATGTTAAGAATAGAAAATAATACAGTAATACTTAAAGGAATAAATAATGTAACTATTTTAAGAAAAGATGGAAGTATAGATGATTTTCACCCTAATTCAAAACTGGATTTTTTGTTAAAAACCTAAATTATAGTATTTTTAGCTAATTAATTTTGTGGAATTTATTAAGTTAAGATATTTTTATCCTGAACTTAAACTTGAACAGATATTTAATAAGCAAGTTTTAATGTAATTTGTCCATATATTATAATGTTATGGAAATTTTAAAACTACTAGAGGACGTGTAATGGTTAATATTCCTTCAAATCTACAAGGTGTATGGAAAGAAGTAGCTAAAGATGGTAAAATTGATAAATCTGATATACAGAAACTACTTAAAGAAGCTGCTCCTAGCTTGTCTAAAGATGGAAAAACTGTTGAAAAATTAAAAGATGAATTAAGCGTAGAAGAAAGTGAGTTTTTTGATAATTTTCAATCTGTTATAAATAATAATGCTGTTGTTGATGTAAAAGAAGGCAGTGCTAATGGTACATTTGAATTTGTAGACCAAGTTAAGTTTCCAACTCCATCTAAAACAGATAATAAAAAGTATTATGACATTATTACTTTAGGTGATAATGCAAGTACAACAACCTCTCAAGCACCTGTTACTAAAGATGAAAATAAACCAGTTGCGACTACATCAGGAGGAGTTGATCCTAAAGATGAAGCTAAATTAAAAGAATTAAAAGAACTTAAAGAAACTTTTAAGAGTAATCCTCAACTTGCATCCCCAGAAAAAATTGCAGATTTAGATAAGCAAATTAAAGAACTTGAAGATAAAATAGCTTCAGCAAAACCTAAAGAAGAAGGTAAAACAGATAATAAACCTTCTACTACAGAAACACCTACTACAACACCTACAAGTACAACAAATACTACATCTAAAACAACTTCTGAAATAAAAAAAGATATTGATACTTTAAATGCTTTAATTAAATTAAGAGATGCAATTTTAAAAGATCCTAGTCTTGGATCTTTAGAAACGACAGAAAAGAAAATTTCTGATTTAATGCCTAAAATAAAAGATGCATTTATAAATGATGTAAAAGGTTTAACAACACGTTTAGCAAGTCCTGACTTTGTTAAGGATAAAGATGCTATTAAAACTAATTATAATTTATTACCAGATTCTCTAAAGAACGATCCTGAAATAAAATCATCTATGGATAGTATAGAAAGAGTTACAGCTAAACAAATTGTTTTTGCTAAAATTAATGACGTAATAACTCTAACAGTTAATGAAGCATTAAAAACAGGTGATATGAGCAAATTTACAACAGCTAAAAATGAGGTTCAAAGAATTATTGACTCAAACCCTGAAATAGCAAATGATCCTGAAGTCCAAAAGATAAAAGCTATTTTATCTGGTGCTGCACCTACTGAAAGTACTGGAAATAATTTTGTATATAGAGCTATTGATACAATTAAGACAACTAATTCTCTATTAGATAAAACAAACTGGACAAAAGCTGATTATGCAAAAGCTCAAGAGTTATTAAATGCAAATAATGATCCAACAAGTAAAGATCCTAATGGAGAGAAATTCTTTATTAAAGGTGATTTTAGAACAAAATTAGAAGATAAGCTTAAATTACATGAAGTTGGAAAAGCAAGAGAAAAAGAAGAGGATAAAAAGACATCCCTAAAAGGAATTGAAGATGTTGGTGGTAGAGGTTTATTTAATGCAGCAAATAAAGATGGTGCTATTGCAATATTCCAATCATTAGCTGCTAAAAATGAACTTGAAGAAACAATAAAAAGAATGAAGCATGATGATCAAATAAGAATTATGAAAATGCTTGCAGAAACAGGCGATAAATTTAATTTATCAATTGCTAAGAAAATCTATGAGATTGCAAGTACAAGTTCTAATATTGACGATGAAATAAAACCGAAGTTAAGAGATAAAATTAAAGAGGCTGATTCTAAAGAACTTAATAAATATCCTATAAATCAAGATAATTTCTATAAAGGCTTACAATATTCTATGTATTCAGAGAAAGAAGCCGCAATGACAATGATTAGAGATATTATTGGTGGAACAGTGCCTTCTAGTATTTTATCAAAATTCAATAGTGAAGAAATTGCGATTATGACAGATCTTTTAAGTAAAAATGGACATTTTGGAGAAAAAGATGAATTTTTATCTCTAATATCTGGTAATTACTCTAAAGGTGATTCTGTAAATATTGATATGATGAGTAAAACTGAAAAAGCTCAAGTAATTAAAGGTGTTTTAGATAATCCAAATATTGATGAAACAAAGCTTGATGCTCTAATTGATAAAGCAGGTAAAAAGGTTGTATTTGATTTAGTTAATAATTATGAATTAACTAATAAACAGTTAGTAATATTGGCTAAACATTCTGATGGAGATACAATGGCAAATCAACCAAAAGTAGCTTCTAAAATGTTACTTGCAATGATAAATGAGAATATTAAGGATCCGAATTCTGTTAGTTTAGCTGATATTAATAAATTCATTGATGAAATTGATAAAGATTGGACTGAGGATGATGATGTAATGAAATTAGTATTAAGTCAAATGGGAGATGGCCCAGATAGCATTTATGCAAAATTCCAAAAACTAGCACCAGCTACACTTGATAAGATTAGACATATTGCAGAATAAAAACGAGTATTAAGAGGGTATATTTAAATGGAAATTCCAAAATCACTTGAAACAGCTTGGAAAAATGTTTCTAAAGATAAAACTATAGATAAAGCTGATTATGATCTCCTTATAAAAGCCGCATCTCCAAATGGTAAAGATGAAGAATTAGATCAAGAAGAAGTTAACTTTTTAACTAAGTTAAAATCTGAACTTGAACAAAAGGGCGGGGCTAAAGGTAGTGTTCCTGTAGATGGTTTAAACTTTGCTCAAACTACACCTGCAAAGATTATTAAAGAAAGTGATATTGGTGATGTTCCTGAAACTTTACGTAATACATGGAATGCAGCAATAGAAGATGGGACAATTGATGCAGATGATTATAGAACATTAATGGATGTTGCTGCTCCTAATTGGAGTGATGAAGAACTTGATGATAAAGAAAAAGCATTTTTAGGAAATCTACAAGCATTACTAAAAAGTACAGGTCAAAATCTAACTATTGAAAAAAAATCATCTCAACCTCAAAGTAATGAAGTTCCTAAAACCGAAGAAAATAAAGAAGAACCAAAATCTGAGAATGCAGATTATCCAAGATCTACTCCTGAAGTAAACACAGAAACAGATGATTCATTAAAGTCATTAAATGAGGTTAATAATATACTTGATGCTTTGGGTGATGATCCAGATTTTGCTCCTTTAAGAACTATAGTAAATCAAAGATTGAGTAATAGCACTTCTGCTAAAAAGTTTTCTGCTGAAGTTAACCAAATTATAAGTGAGATTGAACCTGGTAAAGTCGCTTCAATGAATCAGGGTAAAGCAAGACTAAAAACACTTTATGATAATTTACCAGCAGGTGTTAAAGCTAATCCTCAAATTACTAATTTATATACTCATGCAATGGGGACTCTTGATAGTCAGATTAATACATCTACAAATAAGAAAAATCCTAAAACTAATACTACAAATTCAACAAGTACTACTAACAAACCATCAACACAAACAACCCCTAAAATTAATGTTCCAAAGGATCTTAAAGCTACATGGGATGTAGTTGCAGCAGATGGAAAGATTGATAAAAATGATTATGCTAGATTATTAAAGGCTGCATCTCCAAATGGAAAAGATGAAGAATTAGATCAAGAAGAAGTTAAATTCTTAACTGACTTAAAACAAAAAGTTGATAATGAACAAGGTATTTATTCTTTTGTTGATGATGCAGAGGATACAACTGAAGACATACCAGATAAGGTTGTTGCTCCATTAGTTGAACTTGGTGAGCCACCAGACAGCTTAAAGCCACAAATAGAGGTATTGCTTCAAAAAGGTTTCATTGATAATGATGATTTTAATGAGCTTGTTAGTTTAGCTGCTCCAAATGGAAAAGATGAGGAGTTTGATTCTCAAGAACAAGAATATTTATTTAAACTAAAAGAAAAAGTTGAACAAAGTGGAGGAAAACTTTATTTAGACCCGAATCACCAAGAAAAACCTATTAAAACAACTGGGAAACCAATGTTATTAAATTGGACTGGTTATACAGAAGAAAATAAAGGTGCTTTAAAAAATGCTTTTGGAAATAGTGTAAGTGGTGGTAATATGCCTATCCTAAAAGCAAGTGAAGCTCTTAAAGTTGCTAAAGCATTTGGTGTCTCAAATATTAAACAATTACAGCAATTAGTAAAAGCAAAAGTTGATGGACAATTTGGTCCAGAAACATTTTTTAAAGCAAAAGTTTATATTGCAAATGAAATGAATAAGCCAAATGCTGATATTCAAAAACTTGGACAAATGCTTAACTCTTTAGGTAATGATGATGAAGTTGAAGCAATGAAAGCTAAACTTGGTCTTCCTTCAAACTCAACACCACATACTGAGGAAAATGAAGATGAAATGACCGATTTAAGCCTTGATAATGAGGATAATGGAACTCAGCAAACCCAAAGTAAGCCTCAAACACAATCAAACTCAAAGACTCAAAGCACATCAAATGATGATGGTGTTCCAAAGACATTAAAAGCGACTTGGGATAAAGTAACAGCTGATGGAAATTTAACAAAAGCAGATTTTGATTTATTAATGAAAGCTGCTTCACCTAATAAGAAAAATAGTGAATTTGATAATGATGAGTTAGAGTTTTTAGCAACAATTAAGGATATGTTTGCTAAAGGTAAAACAGATGTATTAGAACTTAGAAAACCACAAAGTTCGAAACCTACCCAACAAACACAGTCAAAACCTCAAACAACTCAGAAACCTGTAACAGTTTCTGTTAAAAATTTTAATCCTCCTCAAACATTAAAGGCTACATGGGCTAAAGCTATTTCAGATGGTAAAATAACAAATGCTGATTTTGAAGCTTTAATGAAAGCTGCTGCACCTAATAAAAAGAATGTTGAATTTGAAAATGAGGAAATAGAATTTCTTGCAAATCTTAGAGAAAAAATTAAAGCTGCTGGTGGAACTTTAAATATCTCTAAATAGTATTATATATAAAATTTAATTTAAAGATAAACTTAATTTAAATTTTACTAGCAAGAAAATTAAAAAACTTAAGATAATAATTTAAAGAATGGTTGTATAAAATAAATTTTTATACAAAAATATATTAAGATTAAAGCAAGGTATTCTTTGGTGAGGAAATAATATGCAAATACCAAACAGCCTACAAAATGTATGGAAAGATGTATCAAGTGATAAATCTATATCCACTGATGATTACAAAAAAATAGTTAATACAGCAATGCCTAATGGGCTTGATGAAGAATTAGATAGTGATGAGGCTGAGTTTATTAATAAACTCAGCTCAGAGTTAAAGCAAAATGGAGTGTCAAAAGGTGCTGTTCCTATTGGTGTTTTAAGTTTTGCTCCTAAAGAAGAACCTGCTCCTGTTGTACAAACAAAGACAGAGGTTAAGCCTGAAAATAATACAACTCAGACTAATGAAGGTATTTCAGATCAAGAATTTGAGGAGCTTAATGAGCCTGAAGCTCAACCTCAACAACAGACTCAAAGTCAAAGTACGGTTAGTAATTCAACAAATCCTTTTGGTGTGAAATATTCTTATGAATTACCTAAACCAGATTTACCAAACAATAAAGTTCTTTTAGAATGGCATGGTTACAATAAACAAGTTAATACAGCATTTTCTACGGCATTTGGAGAAAAACCAGTAAATGGTAAAGTTCCTGTTTTAAGTCAAGGTAAATCTAATACTATTACAGAAGCTTTTGGAACTGGTGGAGTTAAACAATTTCAACAAATGGTTGGAGCAAAACAAGATGATAAATTTGGTCCAGAAACTTATTTTAAAACAAAAATACATGTTGCTAACGAAATAAATGGTTCAGAAACAATAGAAAAAATGACAAGACTTCAATCATTAATAGGTGTTTTAGGAGATGATCCTGAAGTTGGTAAAATGAAAGAAGTTTTAGGACAAAGAATTGGTATAGTTCAAAACTACCTTAGCACAAGAGATAATGTAAATAACTACTTTAATAATATAAACTCTTTACTTGGTAATGCAGATCTTAAGAGTATGGATTCCCTTACTAATACAAAACAAGGTTTGCAAAATGAATTTAATAAATTACCTGAAGGTATTAAAGGAATTCAACAAATTCAATTTGCTCATAATGATGCAATGTCTAAGATTGACGGTGCAATTTCAGCATTACAATCAGATTTAAATAACCAAAATATTGCAAAACAAAAAACTCAATTAGTTGGTGAGTTAAACTCTATTTTAGATAATTCAATTATGCCAGCACTTAAAACAGGTGATAATAATAAAATAAAAGAAGGTAAAGCTCAAGTTGAAGCAGCTGTTGAAAAGTATCCTCAAATAAAAGATTCTGAAGATATTAAAGGTGCAAAACAAAAAGCTCTTAATACATTAGATGGAATTGATGCTAAGATTAATTCAATTAAAGCATTAATTGCTAAAAAAGACTGGAGTCCAGAAGAATCAGCACAAGCTGTTAAATTCTTAGATGAATTACCTGAAGGTGATTTTAAAAATCAATTAAATACTGCAATTGAAGCACATTCAGAAGCAGCTAAGCTAAAAGAAAAAGCTAGAGCTAATACTCCTACAACTGTTAAAGGTTTAAATGATGTTATTGGTAATGGATTTTGGAATCTTGAAAATTCTGAAGGAACTAAAGGGTTATTCCAACTAATAGCAAAACAAGGTTTATTATCTGAAACTCTTACAAAAATGAATGTTGATGATCAGACTAGAGCAATAAATATACTTACAAAAGGTGTTAAATTCGATAAGATGAACGAAGGTGACAAGTTTAATGTAGGTATAGCAAAAACTATCTATGATAATTTAAGTAATAGTGCAAATGTTGATGGTGATGTTAAAAAGAAAACATTACCAGAACTTAAGAAAATTGAAACACCTAAAAACTTTGATAATAATCAAGTAGATCTTCAAAATTATGTAAAAGGTATGCAGTTTTCAATAGGTGAAGATAGAGCTGGTTCTGAAAAAGAAGCTGCTTTAACTATGGCTAGAGGAATTATGTATGGGCAAGTTTCTAAACAAGCTTTAGGTCAACTTAATAGATATGAATTAAATGATCTTACAAAGTTTGTTGAGAAAAAGGGTTCTAAAGAAGAAAAACAAGACTTCTTAAAAACTGTTTCACAAGCTTACGGTGAAGGTGTCGCAGTAAATGTAGAAAGTCTTGATAGAGAAGATAAAGCTCAAGTAATTAAAGGTTTATTAGATAATCCAAAACCAGATGAAAGTAAAATAACAGACTTGGTTAATAAATCAGGTAAGAAAGTTGTATTTGATTTAGTTAAAAATAAAAATCTAGATGATAGACAACTTGTTATTATGTCTAAGCATACAAATGGTAAAGATATGTCAGATGAACCGGAAGTTGCTTCTAAGATGCTTATGGCAATGATTAGAACTTATAATAAAGAGGCATCAAATAAAGATAATGCAACAGTTAAAATAGATGATATTAGAAAATTCATTGATCAAATAAATAAGAATAATGGAGTTTTTAGTAACAATAATAAAGACACTATGAAATCTGTTGTATCTCAATTAGGAGATGGACCTGATAGTGAATATGCTAAGTTTAAAGCTTTAGCACCTGCAACACTTGATAAGATCAGAATAATCGCAGAATAAAAAGTAATAAGTAAAAAAGACTCTCGTTTAGGGGGTCTTTTTTTATTGCAAAATTTAGAGTTTATCTTTTGATTTGATATAATATATCTTCATAAGAAAATTAAAAATGAGGTTCAATGATGAAATTCACAGAAAATCCTAATGCCAAACAATATGGTAAAACAGTTTATGGCTATAATATAATAAATGGTCAAGAAAAAGAATCAAAAAGTGGTCAAAGATTTGACTCATTAAATCCAAGTTATTTAAAAGATAAAATAGGCTCTTTTCCAATGTCTACAGAAGAAGATGTTGAAGAAGCTTGTATAGCAGCTAAAGAAGCATTCCAAATGTGGAAAAATACACCAGCTCCAATAAGAGGTGGAATCATAGGAAATATTGGTCATGTTTTAACTGAAAATAAAGATTTATTAGCAAAACTTGTAACAAGAGAAATTGGTAAAACTCCAAAAGAGGCTCTTGGAAGTGTTCAGGAAGCAATAGATACAGCACAATTCTTTCAATCAGAAGGAAGAAGACTTTATGGGCAAACAGTTCCTTCAGAAATGAAAAATAAAGAACTTTATACATATAGAAGACCTGTAGGTGTTACTGGTGTAATAACAGCAGGTAATTTCCCTATTGCTGTTCCATCTTGGAAAATAATTCCAGCTCTTTTATGCGGAAATACAGTTGTATGGAAACCAAGTGAAGATGCTTCAACACTTGCATATATGTTTGTAAAACTTTTAGAAGAAGCAGGAGTTCCTAAAGGTGTTGTTAATCTTATACATGGTACAGGGGCTTCAACAGGTCAAGCTCTTTTAAAAATGGTTGATAAAGGGTATCTTCAAAAATTCTCATTTACAGGTTCAACTCAAGTTGGAAGAATTGTAGGAGAAGTTTGTGGAAGAAATTTACTTGTTCCATCTCTTGAATTAGGTGGTAAAAATCCACTAATTGTTATGGAAGATGCAGATCTTGAATTAGCTGTAAGTGGAGCTATATGGTCTTCATTTGGTACAGCAGGTCAAAGATGTACTTCTGCTGGAAATATAATATTACATAAATCAATTGCAAAAGAATTTAAAGAAAAGTTTTTAGCTGAAGCTAAGAAAATTAAAATTGGCAATCCAAATCTTGGAGAACAAGTTCTTTATGGGCCAATGATGGAAAAAAGATTCTTAGACACATTTATGAAAAACTATGAGATGGGTAAAGAAGATGGAGCAACTCTTTTATATGGTAATGGAATAATTACTAAAGACAATAAACCAGATAACTTTGTTGGTGAACCAGATGAAGGTTATTTTGCATGGCCTGTGATTTGGGATAATGTAACAATAGATATGAAACTTGCTCAAACAGAAATTTTTGGACCTGTTATAACATTAATAGAGGTTAATGATATTGATGAAGCAATGAAAGTTGCAAATGGTACAATCTATGGTCTTTCATCTGCTATTTATACAAATAATCCTGAATATATGTATAAGTTCAAAAATGAAATTACTGCAGGTATGAGTAGTATCAATAATTCAACAACAGGTGCTGAAGCACATTTACCATTTGGTGGTAATGGTGCATCTGGAAATAATACTAGAGAATCTGGTGTATGGGTTATAGATTCATATACAAAATGGCACGCAGTAAATGTTGACTTAAGTGGAAAACTTCAATTAGCTCAAATGGATACAGAGTATGTTGAAGAAAAAGAAAAAATAGATTTAAGTGAAATTTTTGCTGTAGAGTAATTAGGTAATAGAGAAGAAGTGAAAAGTAAAAAGACAAGATTAAGAAAGTCTAATACTTTTGCTTAAGTATTTCACTTAAAAAAATTCTCTAATTATAATAATATTGCAAGGTTCTGTCTTAGAAATGATTTTGTATATCTATAAATAAATTATATTTTCTTTCTGGACAGTTCCTATTTTATTTAGGGTTTAAATAATGAATAAAGTATTATTAGAAATATATTCTAAAGAAAACTGTGAGTTATGTGATAAATTAAAAGAAGTTGTGAATAAAGTACATAAAAATATTGAATTTGATATTAAAGAAATTGATATAACTAAAGATCCAGAAATATTTGAAAAATATAAATATGATATACCTGTTGTTCATCTAAATGGAATTATTGCATTTAAACATCGTATAACAGAAGATGAACTAATAAAAAAATTAAGTTCAAGAAAATTTTAATGAGAGTTGGTATTGATACTGTTTTTTATTCTAATAGTCCTACAGGAATAGGAAAATACACTTATGAATTATGTTATCATCTTAAAAAATATAATGAATTAGAATTAGTATTATTTGTAAATATAGAATCTCCTTTATTAAGTGATGAATATTTTAAAGATAATGAAAAAATTATAGTTAAATATTCAAAAAATGATATAAGAAGACTTTGGTATTTAGGAAATTTAGTTGATAAAAGTAATTTAGATTTGTTCCATGTACCATCTTATAATATACCTTTTATTAGAGAAACAAAATATATAGTATCAATACATGATTTAATACATATAAAATTTTCTGATATTTATGGTATCCCTTATAGAATATATTATGAAACTATAGTAAAAAAAGGTTTATTGAATGCAGAAAAAATCATAACTATATCAGAAAATTCAAAAAAAGATTTAAAATCTTGGTTAGGTAATTATAATGAGGATAAAATATATATAACACCACTTGCATCAAATAAAAATTTTAGCCCACATTTAGGTATTATTGATTTATTTTATAATTTGAATATAGATAAAAACCATTTTATTTTATATGTTGGAAATAATAGACCTAATAAAAATTTAAAGAGATTACTTATATCATATTCAAAAGTTTTGGAAAAAAATCCAGATTTCCCAGAAATGATTTTAACTTGTAATTCAAACAATGAATTAGATGAATTAATAGAAAATTTATTTATAAAAGATAAAGTATTTTTTATAGAAGGAATTACAGAAGATGAATTAATAATATTGTATTCTTATGCCTTATTTTTAGTTTTTCCATCTTTGTATGAAGGTTTTGGTTTACCATTAGTAGAAGCTATGTCAACAGGTTGTCCAATAATGTGTTCTAGATTAAGTTCTATTCCAGAAGTTGTACAAGATAATTGTTTATATTTTGATCCTTACGAAATAAGAGATATTTCTGAAGCTTTAGAAAAAATGTATTATGATGAAGAATTAAGGTTTAAAATATCAAAACAGGGTTTAGAAAGAGCAAAAGATTTTAGTTGGGACAAAACAGCTTATGAAACATATAAAATCTATAATTCATGTATTTAAATAATATGGATCTAATAGTTGCTATTGTTACTTTTAATTCTTCAGATATTATTTATAACTGTCTTAAATCCATTGTAGAAAAAACGAAGGATTTAAATTATAAAATAGTTATTATAGATAATAATTCAAATGATAATACAACTGAAATTATAAAAAATAGTTATCCTGAAATATATATAATAGAAAATGAAAATAATATAGGCTTTGGTAAAGCTAATAATAAAATATTTGAGTTATTTAATTCAAAATATTATTTTTTACTAAATCCAGATACTGAGCTATTAAATAACTCTATTAAAATTCTTTATGATTTTATGGAAACACATAAAGATTTTGCTTGTTGTGGTTCCAATCTTTATGATGAAAATCTTAGATTACAATATTCTTATGGTAATTTCCCTACAATAAAAAAAGCATTATTTGAATTTGGTTTACATAAGATTTTTAAAAGCTATTATCAAGAAAAACTTTCTGATTGTGTTACTTATAAAAGAGATGTTTTTAGTGAAGTTCCTTATGTAACAGGAGCTGCCTTAATGATAAGAAGTAATATTATTCATGAATTTAAAGGTTTTGATAATGATTTCTTTTTATACTATGAAGAAACAGAATTACAATACAGGATAAGAAGTAAAGGATATAAGATTGGACTAGTTCCAGACTCTAAAATTAAGCATATTTCAAATTATTCTATAAATAAAATGAATAATATTAATAGATTAATAGCAATAGAAAATGGAAGATTTTTGTTTTATAAAAAAGTATATGGTTCATATAAAGCTAATTTTATAAAAAAATTATATCTGTTTCGTTACTTTTTATATTTTTTATTTGGAAAAGAAAATCTAAAGTTTAAAGATTTAATTGAAATATATAAAATACTAATTTTAAACACTCGATAAATAAAGAATACTTAGCTATAATCAAATGTAATTTAAATAATAAAAAATTAGGAGAAAACATGACTAATAAAAATGCAGAAACTAAATTACCAATTATGGATTTATTACAAAAGCGTTGGAGTCCTAGAGCATTTTCAGATAAAAAGATAGAAAATGATACTCTAGTTAGGATATTTGAAGCAGCAAGATGGTCTCCTTCATGTGCTAATGGACAACCTTGGAGATTTATTGTTGGAGTAAAGGATGAAAATACAACATATTCTAAAATAACAAATCATTTAGATGAAGGTAATAAAATTTGGACTAAATTCGCTCCTGTACTTGTATTATTAATAGCTAAAAAAACTTATGATAATGGAAAAGAAAATGCATGGAATGAATATGATTTAGGGCAAGCTGCTTCATATATCACATTTCAAGCAATGTCAGAAAATATTTATGCACATCAAATGGCTGGTTTTAACCAAGAAGCTATCACTAAAGAATTTAATATACCAAATGATTATATAGCAAAAACTGTAATGGCTTTAGGATATATAGGAGAACCTGATATTTTAAATGAAAAACTAAAAGAAAGAGAGTTATTAAAAAGAGAGAGAAAAAATTTAAATGATTTAGTATTTTCAGAAAATTGGGAAGAAAAGTATTTTTAAATAAAATCATAAAAAAAGAACCCTTTTGGGTTCTTTTTTTAGTTCATCTTATATTATCTAATTAAACCTAATGTGGTTTTCTTATTTTCATTAGCACTTCTAAGAATACTTGTAAGTGAAGATATAACTCCTGAAAGTTCAGAAGCTTGTTGTTGTGCATTTGATAAAGCACCACCTTGTAAGCCTTCAAAATCAACTATACCAACTACGTTATCTTTTCTTGTAGCAACAGGATTTGCATTTCCAATAAAACCCAAATTATTGTTTATTATTGCTGTTTGAGTTCCACTTCCATCAACATCCACTAAACCATCAGGATTTTGATGCTCAATAAGTCCTGTAACCTTATTTACATATATTTCACCAGTTTGCTTATTTACAAGGTATCTTGAAGCAGCTGTGTCTATTTCCCATCTATTAGTAGCTCCATTCCAAAAAATTGGTCTGTATGTTGGATCATACGGGTTTCCTGCAGCTGCACCAGGGTGTGTGCCATCTGCATTAAATACTGCGTAATCATATATTTCAGCAGTAAAAGGATCTCTTAAAGGCTTTATAACTAAAGGTTTACCCCATTGACCTGCTGTATTGGAGGTATTTGCTAATTGTGCTGTTGCAGATTTAGGTATGTCATTATTTGGAACACCACCAATAAATCTAGTATTATATGAACCATCTGTTAATGTCACAGCAGTATCACCCGCAAATTGTGCTCTTGCTACAGTCATTCTTGAGAATGTATGAATTCTGCTCTCATAAGCAGCTGCAAGTGACATTTGTATACCACCTAGAGCAAGATTACCACTAAGCATAGGGTTTATATATGACATCAGTTTCCTCCAAACTTTAATACACTTAAACTTTTAATTTATGGTGCTATATAATGTTTATAACATTTTTATGTAGAATTTAAAATCTATTTATACAAATTCTAAAACAAACTTATTATTGATTCAATCATTATTAAATATATATTTAACATAATTAAAATTCTTAACTTTTATCTCCTAAACCTGTTAAGTAAGGAGAATCTAATAATCTTTCATATGTTTCATTAATATATGGATCATCAGGTGATAATTCTATTGCTTTTTTACAAACTTCTAAAGCTTTATTAGGTTGACCATCCATTTCATATAATATAGCTAACATTTCTAATATTTCTGGATTTTTATCATTTACCTGACAAGCTTTTTCAAAAATTGGAAGAGCAAGTCCACCTTCTTTAATTTCAACATAAATTAGACCTAAGCATACTAGTGCTTTCTCATTTTCAGGGTTTAAAGCTAAAACTCTTTCTAACTGTTCAATAGCAATTTTATATTTACCTTGTCTTCTATATATTTCAGCTAATGCATATCTTGCATTAATATCATCAGGTGTATTATTTAAAACGTGTTGTAAATTTGCTATTGCAGCATAAAAATCTTCAAGTTTAAAATATATAGAACTTAAAAGATAAAAAGATTGAGTATGAGTTGAATCTAATTGACAAGCTTTTTCTAATACTTTTTTGGCTTCTTCAAGCTTTCCTTGATCTAAATATAAAACTCCTAGGTTGTAATAACTATCAACATTATCAGATTTAATTTGTAGAGAACGCTTATATAAATCTTCTGCTTTATCAAATTCATGCCTTTGTTGATGAACAGAAGCAGCATTACTATAAGATTCAAACATTTTTGGATCTATTTCTGTCGCTTTCTTAAATGAATCTAAAGCTCCATCCATAAAACCTTGTATAAGTTTTAAAATACCATAATTATTATAAGCAGGAGCTAAACGCTCATCAAGTTCAATAGCTTTTACAAATTCTTGTTCAGCTTCCTCATCTTTATTTTCTTTTAATAATTCAATACCTTTATTTAGGTGGTCAAGAGCTTCTGGATTATAATTCATAAGTAAATTTAAAAGTACTCCATTGTTTTAGAATCATTTACATCTAACATTATAAATTATGTTTAGTTAATTTAAAATTACTCAAAAAAAGTATTTCAAAATAATTTTAATTTATAATTAAAATTGATATTTTATAATTTACATTTTATGAACTAAAGAAACCTTTGAATATATAGTTTTAACTCATCGTAAAAATGCAAACTAATTTTGTTTGAGTATGATTAAAAATATAAAAAATATAGCATAATTTCAAATTTTTTATAAAGTAAATTTTTAATTAAGATAAGGTAATAAAATAGTTATATCAAGAAAGGTTCATTATATTTAGAACTATAACTATTTAAAGTTTAGTTTTGTGGAGTTTTGTTCTAGGAGAGTAATAATAAATGTCTGGTGTTTCAGTTAATGGAGTTATAAAAGCACATAATCCTAAAAATGATTTTACTACAATTGCTATGATAGTTAATTCTGAACTTTCATTTAAAACAAAAGAGAATGTGAAATAACAAAATGTATGTATATCAATACCCTGCTTTAAAAGATAATTATAATTGGATACTTGTATGTGAAAAAACTTCTATGTGTGTAGGTATTGATATTTATGATTCTGATACTTTTATAAACTATGTTCAAGAAAATAATTTAAAACCTGTTGCTATCTTAAATACCCATCATCATAATGATCATACAGGTGGTAATAATCAAATAAAAAAACATTTTCCTGATATAAAATTTTATGCTTCAAAATATGATATGGAAAATAAAAGAATTGATTGTCAGACAGATTTTCTTATTGAAGGAGATAAAGTTTATATTGGTGAAATAGAATTATCTGTTCTTGATATTGTAGGTCATACTTTAGGACATATTTGTTATTTTAATAAAGAAATTGCTTTTGTTGGTGATACAATCTTTTCTTCAGGGTGTGGAAGATTATTTGAAGGCTCACCAAAGCAAATGTATAAATCATTAGAAAAATTAGTAAAAAATTTAGATCTTAATACTAAAATTTATTGTGGGCATGAATACACATTAGATAATTTAAAATTTTGCTTATCACTAAGTCATAATTATTTTGAAAATTATTTTGAAAAGGTTAAAGAATTAAGAACAAATAATAAATATACTGTGCCAACTAATCTTGAGAAAGAATTAGTTTTTAATCCATTTTTTATGGTAATGAATCAAGACCTAAAAAAGATATTAGGTCTTGAAAACTATAATTCTCTTGATGCATTTACTATACTAAGAGAAAAGAAAAATCATTTTTAATAATTTTTAGTGGTGGTGATGTCCATCAGGTCCATGTGGATGACCATGTTCTATTTCTTCTTTTGTAGCTTCTCTAACATCAACAACTTCAACATCAAATTTAAGAGTTTCACCTGCTAAAGGGTGATTAAAGTTCATAGTAACAATTTTATCAGTTAATTTATCTATGATAGCAGGTACATGGTAACCTTCTTCATCTTCTAAAATTAGCTGCATTCCAACTTCTAGTTCCACATCATCAGGAAATTCTGATCTATCTAATTCTTGAAAACCATCTTTTTCAAAATCGCCATAAGCTTCAGCAGGTGGTATAACAACTGTCTTTTTATCACCTTTCTGTAATCCTTCAAGAGCTTTTTCTAAACCAGGGATTATATTTTCATAACCAAATAAAAATGTTAATGGTTCATTTCCTTCTGAGCTATCAGCAATATTACCATCTTCTAAATATAGAGTATAGTTAATTGATGCGGCTGTATTTTGTCCTATTTTCATATTTTTCTCCAAATCTTATATACAAGTTAGTGAATTATAACAGAGTAATATTAGTTTATTATTAGTATTTATAAATAATAATAAAAAAAGATTGACTTATGCGTTCGGTGGGACTTGAACCCACGACCAACCGATTCGAAGTCGGTTACTCTATCCAACTGAGCTACGAACGCTTAATATCTAAATATAAATGTATTTTACATCATATTCAAGTTTATATATCTTTATGTTGTGCTATAATTGGTTTTATGAACTTTGGAAATTAAATATTTAAGTGTTAAAGTATTCATGATTTATATTCGTTAATAAATTCCTTTAGATTTTCATGAAAATTTAAACCTGCTCTATCATTTTTTATTAAATTAGTTTTTAAAACTAAGTCCAAATCATTATTTTATTAGAGAACTTATGTTTAATTATCCAGATTTTTTATATTTTTTAGGAGGAATAGCATGGCAAAACTCGTAATAAAAGGCAAAAACATTGATGTTACACCCGCATTAAAGGAATATATCGGGAAGAAGTTATCAAAGCTTGACAGGTATGCCCAACATATTGTTGAAATTGTAGTAGAAATGCACGTAGAAAAGAATCCAAGAATAGCAAATAATAATATTATAGACGTTAATATTTATGCTAATGGTGCTGTATTAAGAGCAGAAGAAGCAAATCCAGATATGTATGCTTCAATTGACTTAGTAATTGATAAACTTGATCGTCAAATGAAGAAATATGAGGAAAAGAAAGTTAGAAACAGAACTAATAAATTAAAATTAACAGAAACAATGGTTGATAACGATTCTTATGAAGAAGATAATTCAGAGGATGAAGTTTACTCAACTTATTAAAAATTAAAATTAATAACAAAAAAATAGTCTTGAAAATTAATTTCAAGGCTATTTTTTATTAGAAATTAATCTATTAATAGTTCTGCATATCTTTTTAAAACTGTATCCTTATCAAAAGGTATAGGATCTGTTATTATTCCTTTATCATCTATTGTTGAAAAGGTTCCTTCAGTAACCTTTACGTTACCTTTAAGACTTTTAAATTCAATTTCACCTTCTAGAACAACTAAACTAGTAGTATTTCCAGATTTCTCAATAAAAAATTCAGTTCCTAATATTGAAGCAACTGCATTTGAGGTAAAAAGTTTTAATCCTTTTGTTTTATTTTTATCAACTTTACCCCACATATATCCACGTTTTATTTTTATTTTTCTATCATTAACTGTAATGAAACTTCTACTTCCTATTCTTGTACTTGTTCCATCATCATAATTTATTTGTGCTACTGATCTTAAGCCTGTTCTTATATTATCCCCAACAAATACACTTTCATTTTTTTCAGCTTTTGACCAATTCCTAGAATTATTATGATCTATTTGAACCATATTAATTACTTTATCAATACTCCCTCTCTTTTCTAATGCAAAAGATGGGCTAATAAAACCTAAACTTGTAACTAAGCTTAGAATCAAAATTTTTTTCATTTAAAACCTTTCTAAAAAAATCTTATTAATCTATTTTATTAAATCTAAAACTTAGGAAGCTGATTTTTCAGAATGTGAGCTACCATCAAACCTTAATATTTTATCTTTATTATCAATAATGGTTTTAAGGTTTACAGGTCTTTTCCAAATTTTGAAAATATTTTCTAAAGTTGCTTTTGAATAATCAGTTTTCAAGTCAATTCCTTCATGCTTATGCGATAAAAATAATTCACCTTTATTATCATAATTACCATCTTCAACATAAATAATAGGTTGTCCAAAATTGGTTAAATTAAATAGTAACTGCTTTTTTACCTCTGAAAATTTACGATCATTAATTTCATATCTTCCTGTATTTCTGTTAAATTTATACAAAAATAACTTATGTTGATGGCAAAATTCTTCTGTTAGAAAATTATCAATAAAAGTAACATCATTATGAACCTTTCTGACTTCAAAGATTTTTGCTTTACCTTGACCTAAATCTTTATTCCACTTTCTTTTCTCTTCATAATTATCACATTCATCATAATCTTTACCAAATTTACCTTTGTTCCATCTTTCTTCTATATCTCTATAAAGTTCTATACCAAGTTTATAAGGATTTAAACTTCCTGGTTGAGTTGCTAGAGTTCCTGAATGATGGTCTGCATAATCAATTAACTCATCACCATCAAGAGCTTTTTCTGTCATTATTTTAGAGTGCCAATAAGAAGCCCAACCTTCATTCATAATTTTTGTTTGACCTTGTGGAGCAAAATAATAACTCTCATCTCTTACTATCTGTAATATTGTTGATTGCCAATCTTCTAATGGTGCATACTGGAGTAAGAAAAGTAAAATATCTCTTTCTGGTTCTGGTGGAAAATTCTTTTTCTTTTCTTTTTCCTGTTTAACTTCTTCACGTTTTTTATCTACAAAATCTTTTGGATTAATGTATTTATCCATATAAGGCTTACTTTTAAGCTTATAATCTGTATTTTCTTCTTCTATTATTTCATCTAATCTATTAACTTTTATGGGATCTTCTATTCTTTTAATAAAAGGACTATAGTAATCAATAAGATTTTCTAATGATAAACAAACATCTAAAAATGTTTCAACAGTATCTTCTCCATATCTTTCAATATATTTACGAACTTTTGTACTATGATTAGCCATTTTATCCATCATTTTTCTATTAGTTTTAGAAAACCAATAATTATTTTTGAAGAAATCACAATGACCAAAAACATGAGCCATTACTAATTTTTGATCTACAAGATAATTAGCATTTAATAGATATGCATAACAAGGATCATTATTAATAACCATTTCATATATTTTTGATAATCCATAAGAATATGATTTGCTCATTTTGTCATATTCCATACCGAAACGCCAATGAGGGTAACGTGTTGGAAAGCCGCCATAACTAGCAATTTCATTGATTTTTTCAAAATCAACTAATTCAAAAATAGTTTCAAAAAAATCTAGCCCATAAGCCCTAGCATGAGCTTCTATTTTTACTCTAATTGATTCTAATTCTGGTGTTAAGCTTGAAGGTTTTACCATTATATTTCCTTAATTACAAATTCCGCCAATAAATTCACATACTGCTCCAAATACTTCTGCAATTGTTCCAGCAACTTCAGAACTTCCAGAAGCGATATCAACTGTTGTTCCAACTATATCAGGGGCAACATATAAGGCATCAAGTATGCTTTGAGCTTTATAATCACTCTCATATTGTTGAGATAGTATATTATTTGTCACTTCTATATTATTTGTTAAATTATTTTTAAGGTTATCCATATAAATAATTAATCTCCAAAGCTAATTTTATTTTAAACTTCTTATGCTTCCAACTATATCACTTAGAGTTAAACCAACAAAAAATGTTGTTAATACTTGATCTCTTAATTCTGAATCCTGTTCAAAAAAATCTGCTATAGCTCCTATAATATTTCTTGTATTTTCAGGATTAGGAGTTTCATTAACAACTTCTACTTCTAAAAGCCTATCTTTATCATTTTCATTAATAAACATAAATTCTCCTATTTAAATAAGCCCCAAATTAAACTAATAATCTCTGGTATTATAATTAATGACCAATAGATTCTTTTACCATCTCTTCTTTCTTCATCTGGCTCAGTTTCTAATAAAGCTTTTTTTCTTTTCATATAACAACTAAAAAATTGAAATTAATATATTAAATACTATTTCAGCCCCTCTTAATAAGAGTTCAAAAATAATAGCATATTTAAACTTTTTAGAATCATCATTATTTTCTAATAATTTATCTTCATTTAACATTATCTTTTTTACTCAAAAGTTTAAATGTTTCCCTAAAAGCCACTATTATTAGCATGATTAAACCAAGTAAAGCACCATATTCTCCATAAGTAAACTCATATTTTGGTATATCACCTCTAGCATTAATAAATTTTCTATCTTCTTCAGAAACAATTAATGAGCTATCATTATCCATTTTATTTACCTTTTCCTAAAAATGTTTTTATTGATTGCATTATAGCTTCTTTATTTTCAATTTCAGAAAGAATTATATTATCTTCTTCTTTAAAGTTTCTATCTAATTCTTTTATAAATTTACCACTGCCATAACGGCTTTCAACTTGACCATAACAGAACATATTTACATGAGGTAAAAGTTCACTTTTTAGAATATTCATACATTCTACATTGTCTTTATCTGACCAATTATCACCATCTGAAAAGTGAAAAGGATAAATATTCCATTCTTCAGGATTATATTCATTTTGAATTAAACTGCTACAAAGTTTATATGCTGAAGAAATTATTGTTCCACCACTTTCTTTTAGTGAAAAGAATGTATCTCGATCAACTTCTTTTGCTACAGTATCATGAACTATATATCTTGTTTTCAAATCTTTATAGTGAGAACGTAACCAAGTATCTATCCAAAACGTTTCTATTCTTACAATTTCTTTTTGTTCTTCTTCCATAGAACCTGAAACATCCATCATAAATATAACAACAGCATTCGTTTCAGGTTTTACTACTTCTTTCCATGATCTGTATCTTGTATCATTTTTTATAGGAATAATAACAGGGTTTTTACTATTATAAATACCTGTTGCAATTTGTCTTTTTAATGCTTCTTTATATGTACGTTTAAAGTGTCTAAGTGAGTTCGGACCTACATTACTTATTCCAGAATATTTAGTTTTTTCTGTTGTTACACTTTCTTTCCCTTTTGGTTTAATCGCAGGTAACTCAAGTTCTTGACCCATTATTTCAGCAAGTTCTTCAATTGAAAGTTCTACTTCTCTTGAATGTTGACCTTCTCCTTGACCACCTTGACCTTTACCTTCTCCATTTGGGTCTCCATTTACAGGATCTCCTTCTTCTCCATCACCTTGACCAACCCCACCATTTTTTTCTTCATCAAATTTAAAATGTGGTATTTCTATTTGAGGGACTGGAATACTAACAAAATCTTTACCTTTTTTGCCTATCATTTCACCTGTAGACATATATTTCTTTAGATTTTGTCTAATTTTTCCTTTTACTATATTTTTAAACCTTGAAAGGTCTTTTTCTATTCTTTCTACCATTATTTATTTTTACCAATGATTAATTTTTTTATTTGGATATATAAACTATATCCTTAAAATCATTATATAGATATAAATAATTACGCCCATATAAAAAATATACAGACGTAATATATTACATTCCTATTTTGCATCTCCTCTGGTAATATACTAGCTACATACTTAAAATATCTGTAGCTGAACCATTTGCATAACCATAATTTTTGATAAGACGATTTTTAACAATATCAATTTGTTCTTGTGTTCTTTCATCCATTGCATTAGAAACAAGACTTGTAAGCTTGATACTGTCTTTTCTATCTTCAAATAATTTTAGTTCAAGAGCTTTTTGAAGTCTTGCATTGGTAGAATATGTAAATGTTTTACCATCTACTGCTAAAGCACCAATATAGTTCATTATTTCTCTTCTAAAATCATCTTTACGATTATCTGGTATATCAATTTTTTCTTCGATAGAACGCATTAATCTTTCATCTGGTTCTTCATCACGACCAGTATATTTATTTCTAATTTTCTCTTTAAGAGTATAAGCTTTAACATTATCAATATAATTTGAACAAAGTTGAGAAATACCATCTTCATCAGCAGATATTGCTCTTTGAACTTCGCTTTTAATTATATTTTCATATTCTTCTCTTACTACAGCTAGAAGTTCTTTATATCTAGCTTTCTCATCTTCATTACTAATTAAAGAATGATTTTTTAAACCACTTTCAAGTTCACTCATTACCATAAATGGATTAATATAATCTTCCTCAAGATCGCTTACTAAAGAATTAGAAATTTTATCTTGAATATATCTTGGTGATATACCTTGTAAACCTTCTCTAATAGATTCTTTACGTAATTCTTTTACATTATCTTCTGTAAAACCTGTAACACTTTGACCGTTATATAGTTTCATTTTTTGTAAAAGTGTTAGATTTGCTTTTTTAGGTTGTTCTAATCTTGTTAGAATAGCCCACATTGCTGCAACTTCTATTGTATGAGGTGCGATATTTTTCTTTCTAATTCTTTCAGAATTAAAATCTCTTTCATAAATTCTAATCTCGTCTTTAAGTTTAGTAATATAAGGGACATCAATTTTAATTGTTCTATCTCTTAAAGCTTCCATAAATTCATTATTTTGAAGCTTTCTATACTCTGGTTCATTTGTATGACCTATAATTACTTCATCAATATCAGTTTGAGCAAACTTTTTAGGTTTAATTTTTCTTTCTTGAGAAGCACCAAGTAAATCATATAAGAATGCTACATCAAGTTTTAGAATTTCTATAAACTCAATTAAACCACGATTAGCAATATTAAATTCACCATCAAAATTGAATGCTCTAGGATCTGAGTCTGAACCATATTCAGCAATTTTTCTATAGTTTATATCACCTGTTAATTCAGTTGAGTCTTGATTCTTTTCATCTTTAGGTTGGAAAGTACCAATACCAACTCTATCTTCTTCAGAAAGAATTAAACGCTTAACTCTTACATGGCTTACAACTTTTGACCAATCACCATCATATTTTTTCATTAAGTCATTATAGATATATCTTGAAGCAGGGCATAACTCAGCATGAACCTTTACTTTATATTTCATATCTTCAGGTAAATTAGAGTTAATATCTCCAAATACTTGATCTCTTAACTCTAAAGGAATTAAACATAATGGATCTTCATTCATTGGTGAATCAAAAACTTCTTCTTTCCCATCTTCATTTGTAAGAATCCATGAGAAGGTATATAAAGCTCCTTCAGGGATTTTTGAGTAGTTTACAAGACCTTTTTTAAGTAATCTTGCGATTGTACTTTTAGCACTACCAACAGGGCCATGAAGTAAAATAATTCTTTTTTCTGTTCCATAACCCATAGCAGCAGCTTTAAATACTCTTACAAGTTTCATTAAGTGAATATCAATACCAAAAACTGAATCTTTACCATTTTCAAATGGGTCACTAAAAAAATCATATCTTGTAATTCTTTTTTTGTATTCATTGAAATCATGAGAACCATAAGAAACAATCATATCATACATTCTCTGATAAGCATTTCTGGCTACTTTTGGATTATTTGCAACAATATCAAGATACTCTTCAAAAGAACCTTGCCAATTCAACTCCTGATATTTTTTTCTATCTTGAAGTTCGCTAATCTTAGCTATTAATTCACTACCACTTCTCAATTTAATTACTCCTAACTGTGAAATAAAAAATAAACACAAAACGGACAATTTGGGAAAGATAATATTAATTTTTAAAACTAAAAAGTCTTTCTATCATCATAATTACTGTTCCCTTGAATACTATATAAACTTTAATCTATAATTCTTAATGATAGATTAGCCTACCTTATAAGTTCTTAATAAATATACTAGAATTTTATCACACAATTTAATAATATTAAGTATCTTAAACTAATTTTATTGAAAAATAATTATTATAAAAGCACGTTCAATACTAAATTAGTAAAATATTTATTATAAATATTATCTAATTCTTTTCTATAAATTAATTATTACAAAAAAGTTTTCTTATAAACTTTTTTGTAATAATTAATTTAAAATCTTTGATAAAAACTTATTTTATTTTGAATTATTTTAGAAATGCTTTTTGCTCTAGATTTTGCTAACTCTGCTTTTTCACCTATAAAATATTCATCCACAGTTTCTATAAATAATAATTCCCATTGTTGAAAATGATCAGGTAATAACTTAACCTCTTGATTTACTTCAATATGTCTTTGTATGGGATTTCCATCAAAAACTGTTCCAAAAATTACAGATTCCCAAAAATCATACATTTTAGGTAAATGATAAGTCCAATCAGTTTGCATAACATCTTCAAAAATCCATCCGATTACTTCATCTGGAACAACTTTAATATAAAAGTTATTAACTAGTTTTTTTATATCTTCTATATTTTCAATATCTTTTTTCATAATTTCGCCTTAAAAGCCTCAAAAACTCTAATTTTAAAAACTATAATGTCTAAATTATATTCCCATTTTTTATAGTCAATAGCTATTATATTTTAATATTACAAGTTTATTATTTGTCTTGATTAGTTTTGAGAATAAGACTATTCTATATGTTTTATAATTGAAAGTATTTTTGATATGTTTTTACTTTTTAAAGAATTAAAATTAGTCAAATTATTTAAGTTTAAGGTATTTTGGAGATTGAATGAAAAAAGTTATAAATAAATTTATTATAAGCTCATTGACCCTTTCATTTATAAATGTATCTTATGCAGAAACAAAAATGCTTATTCCACCTTCTGAAGTTTTATCTATTAAACAGGAATATAAAAACTTAGGGAAAATGATTAGTGAAAATATTTCAGATGCTATAAATGAAACTTCAATTTTTTCTATGATAGAAAATAATCAATCTACAAAAGTAATGAATAATCTAAACTTTAAACCTAATAATCTTGATATAAATAATTCTATTAAAGTTGCTAAATATTTTAATGCAAATTATATAATTCCGACAAATTTAGAGATAAATAATAATAATTACATATTACAAGGAAATATTATTAATACTAATAGTAAACTAATTAAGCCTTTTAAGGTTAGTTCAGATAATATAAGTGATTTACAAATAAAGACAATAAATGAGATATTTAAAGCCCAAAATATTAAATTAAGCGACTTACAAAAGAATAGAATATACAACTATATTAATCAAACAAAAAATTTAAAAGCTTTAAGCTATTATATAGATGGAATTGATTATCTTGAAAAACATTCTTATAGTGGTTATGAACAAGCTTTTATATTATTTAGTAAGGCATTTAATGAAGATAATAAATTTCAATTAGCTAATTTATTAAAGGTAAAGACATTATTAATGTCAGCTTTACTTGATTCTCAATTAAAACAAAATAATACAAACATAGTTTTACAAGCAGAAAATATATTTGAACAAACACTAAATAGTTTAAAATTTAAAGAGTATAAAGATTTATATAAGATAAAAGCTTTAATTTCTTTTTTTAAAAATAATAGTAATGATGCTAAACAAAATATTATTAAAGCATTATCATATAATAAGTATGATGCAGAGTCATTATACATTTCTTGGCTTATTAAAGGAAAAGATAATTACTTTAAAGAGTTAAATGATGCTTTAAATCAAAATCTTTTTTTATCATTATTACATAGTGAAGAAGGTGATTATTATAGATTTCATTCAAGTATAGATGAAGCAGTAAATTCATATAATGAAGCCTTAAAATTAAGTTCTGATAATACACAAGCTAATTTTGGACTTGCAAATATTTATTTAAATACAGGGCGATTAGATGAAAGTATAAGTAAATATAGTGAAATTATAAAATCAAATAAAAACCTCTGGGCTGTATATTCAGGACTTGGTATGGCTTATAAATATAAGGATATGCTTAAAGAATCTGCTGAAATGTTCTCTGAGTCTATTAAAATAAACCCTAATAACTATGAAAGTCATGTTGATTTAGGTGTTATTTATACAGAACAAGGTGAACTTGAAAAAGCAATAGGAGAATATAAAGAGTCAATAAAGTTAAAACCTGATAATTACCAAACACATTATTATCTTGGTACAGTTTATAAACTAAATGATAATTTAGAACAATCAATAGATGCACTTAAAGAATCAATTAAATTAAAGCCTGATTTTGCTGAAGCTTATTATAATCTTGGTATTTCCTATAAAAAGTTAGGTAAATTAGATGAAGCAATTAGTTCATATAAACAAGCGATAAAACTAAATGAAAAATATCCAGAAGCCTACTTAAACTTAGGGAATCTTTATATTGAAAAAAATAATCTTAATGAAGCTATAAATAATATAAAACAATCTATTAAATTAAATCCTAAATATTCTAGAGCTTATAACAGTTTAGGTTCAGCATATCAAAAGCAAGGAAATTTAAGTGAAGCTATTAACTCATACAATCAAGCTATAAAACTTGATCCAAAATCTGGTACAGCTTATTATAATCTTTCAATTATTTATAGAACACAAAAAAAGGTTAAAGAAGCACTGAGCTAATTAAAAAAAGCTTGTGATAATGGTTATGCTCCTGCTTGTATTGAAAAAAAAGAACTAAAGTAAAAACTCTCACCGAATTTATCAGGTGAGAGCAATGTAATGAAAGGAACGAATCGACAGGGTATTTTTTTCAATTATATAAGAATGATTTTCTTATCATTAAATTTTTAGCCTTTATAAACTTATCCTCTATCTTAATATTAGTTTATTAAATGCTAATATACAAGATAATTTTAAATTTTTAACTTAAAGTTAAATTAACAGTTATTAAAATGTAGAAATTTATTAAATTTTCTTCTCAATTGGAGCTTGATATTGCCAGACAACTTCTGAATTTTTGTTTATTTCTATTATATGTTTATTAGAATTATGAATAATAACTGTATGACCATTTTCTAACCTATAAACATTTGTAGGAGCACTTAGTTGTTTTGAAGCATTTCCAACTCTATAATTCATAAATTCCCATACAACTCTATTTGCATCATTGACTTCTAAAATACGATTATTTCTTGTATCGACTATTATTGTATTTCCATCTTCTGTTCTTATGGCTTTTTCTGGATACATTAACTGATTATAACCATTACCACCTGTTTTAACCGTTCCATATTGCCAGATGATATTTCCTTGTTTATCAATCTCTATAACAATATGGTTACTCCAATCTGTAATAAGTGTATTATTATTTTTTAATCTTTCAGCATAGTATGGAGCGTTTATAAGATTATTACCACTTTCCCAACCTCCACAAATCCAGACTACTTCTTTTTGCATATTAACTTCTAAAACTCTAGAACTGTATTGATCTGTAATTAAAATTGTGTTATCAGGTGTTATAGTTGCAGATCTAGGATGTCCAAGTTGATTATTTCCACTACCCATTGCACCACTTATGCCATATTGCCAAACTATTTCTTTAGTTGGTCTATAGATTTTCATAACTCTGTGATTATCAGTATCTGCAACTAAAACATATTCATCTTTTATTAATTCCATATATTGAGGTCTTTCTATATAATGCTCGCTTTCTTCCTCAGACTCACCAAATTTCCAGATTGCATTTTTATACCTATTGATAACTAATAATTTATGATTTGTTCTATCAATAAGTGGTATTTCTATTTCACTTAAATTACTTGTATTTCTTACATAGTTACTAACAGCTTGTTTTGCTTTATCTTCTGTTCTTTTTACAATTCTATCATTTATTATCTTATCTTCTTCTTCAGATATAGGATTTTCTATAAATTTAGGTGATTTAGGAAGGTATTCTATTTGTCTAATATATGTCATTTGACCTTCAGGGTTAATTTCAATAACCTGTTCAGAACTGATAATAACAGTATGACCATTATTTAAACGATATGCTTTAAGAGCATTAATTTCTATTGGGCTTCCTTGAGCAGTACTTGTAGCAAAAAACCAAACAACTTGCTTATCTGGATTAACTTCTATTAATCTTTTATTACCTGAGTCAACAATTAAAATATTGTTATTATCTAACTTAATTGCAAAAGAAGGTGAGTTTAATTGATCTTTTCCAGAACCTTGTCCACTACCTAACTTATTTCTCATATTTCCATATTGCCAGATAACTTCATCATGAACATCAATTTCTATGACTCTATTATTATCAGTGTCAGTAATTAAAGTATTTCCATTTGCTAACCTTTGAGCATAACTTGGATTATATAATCTATAATCTGTACATCCAACATTAGCTGTAATACCATATTGCCAAACAATTTTATCAATATGATTTATTTCAAAAACCCTATGATTACCTTGATCAACTATTAAAGTATTACCATTTAGAAGTCTTATTGCGTGAACAGGTCTTCTTAAATACATATCTCTAAAACCTTCTCTATGGGTAAGTTCCCAATAAATACGACCTGTTTTAGAATACTCTATAACTCTATCTGCATCACAATCAGTTATTAGAGTTGTTCCACTCCTAAGCCTTACAGCACTAAATGGATTTATTTCTGCTCTATCTTTTCCACCAACTTGCCAAACAATTTGACCTGTTGAATTTAGTTCAATAACTCTATTTCCTTTTAGATCAGGAATTAATATATGACCTGAATCTAAATTTGCAAGAGGATTAGGAGAAGAAGGTGCTCTTACATCATCATTTGAATTTGAATGTTCACTTTCTCTTGAACATTTAGAACAAATATCAAGTTCAGGTGGAATAATAACCCCACACTTTTGACATTTTGCTTCAGATGCTGTTGGAGCATTACCTTTTGAGTCATTAGAGTTTCTTGCAACAACTTGTGGTTGAGAACCTTGAGTACTTTGTTGTTTTTGTGCAATTTCACTCAATGTTTTAAGCATCACAACTAGTTTTTCTTGGTTAATAACTATTTCTAAAGAAAATTGACCAACCAAATCAGGAATACTTATAAAAGCATAATCTTTATCTAGTATTTCTTCTCTAGCTTTTGAGATTGCTTTTCTATGTTTTTCTAAATTTTCTCTTGGTACTTCAATTCCCCAAATACTTGTAAAATCTTCAAGACAAATTGCCATTATTGCTTCTTCTAACATAGCAGGATCAAGGGTTTTTAATTTCTCTCTTACAGCAACTCTAACATCAGAAGGGATATTAGCACTTAAGTTTGGAGGAAGTTCTGTTTTAGGTCTATTTGCTCCACCAACAATAGGTATAGGAGGTTTTTTCATTTGTTTAACTTGAGGGTTTTCTGGCTTACTCACAGGAGGAGTATTTTTTAATTCTTGTTGTGCTTGTGTTTGTGCTTGTTGAGCCTCAATTTGTTTTGCAATTATTGAATCATATTTTTCTTTAATTACACTATAGAACTCTTTCATAAATCTATTAAATTCATTTAAAGTAAAATCAACTATTACAACTTCAAGATCAGGGAATTTTTGCTCTATTATCTGTTTTAATGTATGTTTATGAGAAGGGTTTGCAACAGCTAAACTAAGCTTTCCATCAATTTTATTAATTGGTAAAAAAGAGAAATATCTCATCTGTTCTTCTTTAAAAGCCAAAAGTAAAGAAGGGTCTAAATCAAATTGATTTAGAACAGGATATTTCTGAGCTGATGTTAAAGTTTCTTCTTCTACATCTTCATCTATTAATGATAAAGTTTCTTCTTCGTTTTCAGAATCTAATTTTAATTCATCTTCTATTTCTTGCTTATTTTGATAAATTGGTGTTCTTTTTTCTTCTGATTTTTTTATTGCAGATAATACATGATCTTGAGAAATATACCCAAGTTCTATTAATATTTCAATTATCCCAATACCAGAGTTTTTAAATTCATTAGGCTTTTCTTCTCCAAAACAAATATATGTAGGTTTACCTCTATCATTTAAGAAAACTTGATCTACTAGTTGAAAGCTTTGTAGATCAATGACATTTACAACAGGTGTAAACATTGAAGGATAATTAACAAAAGTCATTGCAAGTAAAAATTTATTATTTGGAGAAATTGTAAGTAAATCATAAGGATCATCATATTTACTAAATAATTCACCTGTTAACTGTATAGTAGCTCTAACTATTAAATTATGTGTATCTAAAACTAGTAACTCAGGAGAAGAATTTTGTTTATCAATTATCATATAAATCCATTGCTCATCTGAAATTAAGTTTCCTAGATTGCCATGAGTTAAAGGTTGTTTTTTTATTTTCAAATTTTTTGAGTCAATTATAAATAATGCAGGTGTTTCATTATCTGTTACAAAAATCTTTCTTCCATCAGGAGTTGAGCTTACATTTAATGATTTTCTATGTCCTGCTGGTCTTAAGTGAGCAGCTCCTGAAAGTTTATTTAATTCTGTATCAAATATATATAAAATACCAGCTCCTCTATCTGTAAAATATATATTTTTGGGATTTGATGTAAAAAACATATCAAGAGGTAAAGAGTTAATTATGCTGGATGGTGCAGAATCATAGTATAATTTATTCATAACAGGGAAATAAACACTTTTTTCTGTACCTTTAGATTGAAGATAAGTTAAATTCTTGGAAACAGTTAAGCCTATTTTTTCATTACTACCCCATGTAATTTCTTCAATATCTTGGCATTCATCAGTTGAAAAAATAACAGCACTATTATTAGCTACAGGAAACCAATCTGTAGAATTAAATTCTGGAGCATTTTTTTTTCTTATAGGGAATTGAATTTGATTTATTGATTCATTTGAGATTGGATTAATAATATTAAGTGAATAATTTTCTTGATCAATAATATATGCAAGTAATCCAAGTTTTTCTTTTTTTTCTTTTATTAGTTTTTTTTGTACTTCTAAAGCTTTCTGAATATGTTCTGCTTTAATAACACCACTTTCTAATAGTATTTGTTGTACTATTTGTTGTTGAAAGTGATTATTACTTATTTTATTTAATTCAGCATTTATACTCATAACTAAAACTTTTCCTATCGTATATATTGCTAAGAATTATAGCCTAATTGATTTTGATTTCATATATAATTCATTCATTGTCAGTTATAAATCTTGTATTGTTTTTATTACAAATATAAAAATTGTTAAACTATTGATTAAGAGTTGGTTTTTAATGGATTTAAAAGAATTAATAAATGATATTAGAAAATATATAAATGAATTTAAGAAAGATAAAAGTTTAATTATTAATTTTAAATCAAATAATTTTAAAAAAATCTTTGATGATTTAAATTTTAGGCTACAAAGAAACCAATCATTATTAGAGAATATTGAAACTATTGATTTTAAGAGAGAAATTGAATTTGCAATTAACGACTTAAAACTTAAACAAGAAGAAATCTTTAAAGTACTTTTTGAGGTATATAAAAATATAAATATACTTGCAATTAATTAGTTTGCAATAAAAGAATAAAAATATTTGTCAAATAGCTAAAAAAGATATATTGTGAATGTATGTTAGAGAAATTAAATTTATCATTAGAAGAAATAGAACTTCTGAGAGAACTTCAAAGAAATGAGAAGTATAAAAAAGACTATGTAAAAATAACATCAATTTTAATGTTAAATGATGGTTTATCATTTGAGTTTGTTTCAAGATATTTGGGAATAGATATATCAACAGTTAGAAGATATATGAATAGTTATGTATCATTAGGTTTAGATAAATACTTATCTAGTAATTATCATATAAATACAGGTAAATTAAGTATAGAACAAAAATATTTATTGAAATTAGAATTGTCAACAAATTTACACTTAACAAGTCGTTCAATTTGTGATTATATAGAGCAAGAATTTAATGTAATTTACACACCAGAAGGTCTAGTTCCTTTGTTACACAAATTAGGTTTTAGTTATAAGAAAACAAAGCTAGAACCTTGTAATTATGATGTAGTTAAGCAACTAGAATTTATAGAGAATTTTGAATTTTTAAATACTAATTTACCAGAAACAGAATCAATTTATTTTGCAGATGCAGTTCATCCTCAACATAATACAAAGAGTAGTTATGGTTGGATATTGAAAGGTGAAGAAAAAGAAATAAAAGCAGTAAGTGGTAGGCAAAGATTAAACATAAATGGTTTGTTAAATGCTAATGATGTAACAGATATAATAGCAATAGAAAGTCCTACAATAAATATGCAAAGTACAATTGAGCTATATAAAGAACTTGAGTTAAGAAATCCTAATAAAACTAAAATTTATGTCATTTGTGATAATGCTCGATATTATAAAAATAAAATCCTAGAAGAATGGCTTAAAACATCTAAAATAGAACAAATATTTTTACCTCCATACTCTCCTAATCTTAATATTATTGAACGGCTTTGGAAGTTTATAAAAAAAGAGCTAATAAATTCTACTTTCTATAGAACTTTCTCAGAATTTAAAGAAAATATTATGAACTTCTTTAACAATACTAATAAATATGAATCTAAACTTAAGTCATTACTTACTTTAAAATTTCATATTAAAAAAATGCAAACCAATTAATTGTTAGTATATGTTAGAGAAATTAAATTTATCATTAGAAGAAATAGAACTTCTGAGAGAACTTCAAAGAAATGAGAAGTATAAAAAAGACTATGTAAAAATAACATCAATTTTAATGTTAAATGATGGTTTATCATTTGAGTTTGTTTCAAGATATTTGGGAATAGATATATCAACAGTTAGAAGATATATGAATAGTTATGTATCATTAGGTTTAGATAAATACTTATCTAGTAATTATCATATAAATACAGGTAAATTAAGTATAGAACAAAAATATTTATTGAAATTAGAATTGTCAACAAATTTACACTTAACAAGTCGTTCAATTTGTGATTATATAGAGCAAGAATTTAATGTAATTTACACACCAGAAGGTCTAGTTCCTTTGTTACACAAATTAGGTTTTAGTTATAAGAAAACAAAGCTAGAACCTTGTAATTATGATGTAGTTAAGCAACTAGAATTTATAGAGAATTTTGAATTTTTAAATACTAATTTACCAGAAACAGAATCAATTTATTTTGCAGATGCAGTTCATCCTCAACATAATACAAAGAGTAGTTATGGTTGGATATTGAAAGGTGAAGAAAAAGAAATAAAAGCAGTAAGTGGTAGGCAAAGATTAAACATAAATGGTTTGTTAAATGCTAATGATGTAACAGATATAATAGCAATAGAAAGTCCTACAATAAATATGCAAAGTACAATTGAGCTATATAAAGAACTTGAGTTAAGAAATCCTAATAAAACTAAAATTTATGTCATTTGTGATAATGCTCGATATTATAAAAATAAAATCCTAGAAGAATGGCTTAAAACATCTAAAATAGAACAAATATTTTTACCTCCATACTCTCCTAATCTTAATATTATTGAACGGCTTTGGAAGTTTATAAAAAGAGCTAATAAATTCTACTTTCTATAGAACTTTCTCAGAATTTAAAGAAAATATTATGAACTTCTTTAACAATACTAATAAATATGAATCTAAACTTAAGTCATTACTTACTTTAAAATTTCATATTAAAAAAATGCAAACCAATTAATTGTTAGTATAATGAATATGTAGTAGATTTAGATTTAATACATACATTTGATTATCCACATGGTGAAATAAGTTATTTATTTTTTACGAATGATGATAAATACTTAATAAGTATAAATGATACAAAAAGAGGAACAGTAATATTCTGGGAAACTAAAAACTATACTCCTATATTTGAAGAAGATTTTTTTTATGGAGGAATAAATTCTTATGCTTTAAATAGCGATGGTAATTTACTTGCAATCTCAGGTGGAGATACTCCTTATATACAAATAATTGATATAAATTCACAAGAATCCTTTATTTTAGGTGGTTTAGAATCTGAGTACAATAATAATCAACATCTTGATGATATAACTTCAATGTCTTTTTCAAGAGATAGTAAGCTTTTAGTCAGTATTAATAATAATATTAATGGTTCTAATTCTTCACTACTTACCATTTGGAATGTAGAATCAATCTATAGTAATTCATTTAAAGACATAAAAAGTAAATTTTATTTTGATACTGTAATATATTTTTTAAAATTTGTTCCATTATTTTTTTACGATAAAACTTGTTTAGAGTTAGAAAATTTAGAATTATTAATAATTCAGAGTAAGAATTCGATATTTTTATATGATTTTGTTAATGATAAAAAAACAAATATATTTTCAACAGAAACAAATATTTATCATATTGAATTAAGTAAAAATAAAAATATTATTTCGGTAATAGTAAAAAATTTAGATAATACATCTACATTAAATGTTTTTGAAATATTTATAAGAAGTATAGATGAAATATTAATTAAAAATATAATGTCTAAAAATTATAAAAATGACATTTATTCATATTTTAGTAATGATTCTAAATTAATAATAGTTGTTGACTATGATTCTATATCAATTTTGGATTTAGAAAAAGATGAACTTATTTATTCTATAAATCAAATCAATTCAAGGTATAGCTATGATTTAATAAGTACTTTAAGTTCATCAAATAAATATTTGTCTTATTCAGATGTAGATGGATTTCAAATATCTATTATTGATATAGAAAGTGGACTTAAAGTTAAAGAATTAGCTCAAAATTCTGATTATTATAATTCTATTTTATTTATTAATGATAAAACTTTTATTAGCTCCTCTTCTCAAGATTTTATAATTTGGGATTTAGAAAATATGACAGCTGATAAAATCTTTGGTATTACAGAAGCAGATTGTTTAGCATATAACCCTATTAAAAATATTATTGCCTATGGAACTAAAAAAATAAAAATCTTTGATTTAAACTTATATAAGGAAATTTTAGAAATAGAGAGTAATACTCAAAGAATTAATAAAATTACTTTTATACCTGAAAAAGAGCTTATTGCAATTTGTTCTACAGATAAAAAAATTAAAATTTGTAACTGTTTAACAGGAGAACAATTTTTAGAACTAACTAATCATACAGATTCAGTAAATGATTTATTCTATCTAAAAGAAAATTATTCTATCATAAGTGTTGGTGATGATGGCTTTATTATTGAACATACTTTAACAACAGGAAAAGAGTTAAATAGAATTTATTTAAATGATAAAATTGAGATAATTGAAAAAAATAATAATTACTTTGCTTGTGTTCTTAAAAATCATTCAATAATTATCTTTAATTATAACTTTGAAAAAATCATTACTTTAAAAAATACTTCTGAAGTAACAGATATAAAGTTTATAGAAAATAATACACTTGTTAGTTCACATTATGATGGAATGGTGAAGTTCTGGAATATAAAAACAGGAACTAATAGTGAGTTTTACTCTAATCATAGCTTAGGAATAAGTAAAATTGCATTAAATGAGAATATAAAATTTTTTATAACAGGTGGAAATGACTTAAGGATCAAAGTCTGGAATTATAAATCATTTCCTTAATACAATTTACTTTAAATCTAATAAATCTTAACTAGCTGTTGCAACTCTTTGGCTATTATTAGCATCAATATTAGCTGATGATGTAGGCTCACCTGAATCCATTAATCTTCCTGCTGGATCATAGATTGCAGAATATTCAACTGCTGTTCCTGATATATTTACTCTTAAATCATCATTAATTGAAGGTGTTCTATTTCTATCTATAAAATTACCTTCAATTCCTTTTCCAACTGAAACTATTACTCTATCATCTCTATCAAAAGCAGTTGGACTAAACTCAAGTAAAACATTTGAACCAGTTACTCTAGAATTTCTTAAAAGGTCATTAGCTGTTGTATTACCTTTAACTGGTGTTGTTTTAGGTGTTCTTGTGACTGAACCAAGAATTGAGGTTTTAAGAGTATTAGTTGTTGTACTTGAAATTTCAGAAGAAAGTATTCTTCCAATCATGTAACTAGCTCTAAATTGTGCTGGATCTATGTCTGAATTATATAAAAAACCAACTAATGTAGCGTTGTTATCAGCTGTGCTGTTAGCAACAGGGGCTGAATTTGCCATTACTGTATTAGCATCTCTATACCATAATTGTCTTGAAAGATTTGATGGAGCTAAAGGATCAGCTAAAGCAGAAGTGTATCCAGCTAAATTAATAAGTTCCATAGGTTCACTGTATCTTAATTCGATTGTATCGTTAGCTGAACCACCATCTCTAGCTGTAATTCCAAGTAGTTTAGGAGCGGTTTCATCATTCCTTAATGAGAATACAGCAAAATCATTAATTTGAGATGGGCTAAATCTAAAATATCTTCTATCAATTGCTGCTTTATCTGTCTTATCTCTAAAAGCTTGTGAGAAGTCTATTAAGTATCTAGCTTCATCTCCACCTTTATTTGTTAAAAGAGCTTTATTTGTCTTAAAGATAATTGTTTTTTCATCTGCTGAAACAACAAATTCAACGCCTGAGTAATTTCCATCAACTGTGAAATTTGTAGGTCTATTATCAAAACCAGATTGTGAAACTAATCTAAAATAGCTTAAAACATCTGAAACTTTAATAGATTCACTAAATGTCATTTCAATTTCCATTGCATTGCTATTAACACCTGTTAAACTAGGAACATTGCCAATATCTGTAATTTGAGTTCCAATATCCATTTGTGTTGGAGTTGGTTTCATATACTTAGGTGAATTAGATGTTGTTAAAAAAGCATCCCCATTTGAGGAGCTTGTAACCTGTCTCCCATTCACTTTTAACATTGTGATTTCTGGTTCATCTTGAATTGCGTATATTTTATTAAAATTGTATTCATTTACTGAAACATCTCCTGTTAAAACAGGTTTTACTATTTCAGTTCTTTCTCTTGTTGTCCAATCACTTTTTGTAACTGTTATAAGAAGTCTAACACCAACAGGAACATCTCTAAAAACGTATGCTCCCCCAACTGTTTCTTGGGGTAGACTAGTCCAACTATAACCTGAATCTATGATTTTTGCTGTAACTATGGCTTTTTCAACAGGAACATCATTTGGATCAAATACTTTACCATATACTAAAGATGTTACTGAACTAGACCCTGAACCTGTAGAAGTTGATGGGCTAGGTGATGGATTGGGACTTGTGTATAAAACTGAACTATTTTGATATGATAAAAAGCCATTAATGTAAGTTATTTTAAATGTAGGATCATCATTATTTGTCAGTGAAGAGTTAACTAAATTTTCAACATTTAAAACTTTTTGTATATCTACATTTGAATTTATATCTGAAAGAGTAGAAACACCATTAATAATAGTTATTTTACCAATAGTATCACTTGGAGGCAAAATTGTTGGATTATATCCACTCATAATAGATATAGCTGTCGTTCTTGTATTTATATTAATATTTGTGCCACTTATACTAGTCCATCCATTAGATGTCCATTTTATAAATGTTTTCATCGTTAAGACAGGTTTACCTTCACCACCTAATCTTTTACTTGCTTCTAAAATATATATATCATCTATTTGAGGTTTAAAATTTGGATCTGGATTTATCGTAAAAGTTCCTAAAGAATTTGTAATACCTGAAGCAATAGTTGTGTTTGCATTAGTTTTATTTGGTGGAACAATTAAAGATACAGTTGATTTATCTATAATATCAGACGCATTAGCTTTTATAGAAAAAGAATTTGGAAATTCAACTAATCCACTTAATTTTGTATTTAGATTTTTTTTACTTTCTACATCAATAGTTTTTGATATATCAAATTTTGTTTCACAAGATACTGTTAACAAACTAGCACTTAAAATAAATAATAAACCAAATCTTAACTTTTTCATTTTTAATCTTTACCTATTAACAAAAATAAATCCCCAAAAGAGAACTTTATTAGTAAAATTTTTATATGATTCCTAATTCTGCTTATCAATTTTAAGTTTGGTGCTAATATCCATTTCCAAATAGTTTTGAGAATATTAACAATTAAAAACATGATAAATTATTAATACTAATAAATATTCAAAAAGAATTGATATTAGCGGTTATTGTTAAATTCAAAATCAAAATAATTTATATTAAAATTATAAGCTCAAATATCTTAAAAAGACCTAATACTAATTAAATTAAGTTAATTATACAATACTTAATTTATAATTGTATAAGTTAGATTTATTAATTTATATTAATAGTTCTAATCTCTAAAGCTTAAATATTATCTTTTTAATATCTTATAAAGATGTTTAAAACTCTAATATACTTGCTATTACTTAGTATAGAACAAAAACTAAGATTCTTCATTTATTATGAAAGTGAAATATAATAGATTTTTAATATAAAAAATTAAATAAATCTAAAAATTGCTGTTATCTAAGATATAAAAACATAATAATAGATTAGATTATTAAATTAGGAGAATAATTATTTATAAAAAAAGTAAAGGATAGGATTTCTAGTAAAATTAATAATATTATAATAACTATAGATAATGGAAGTAAAATAAAATATTATGACACAATACAAAAGCTTATATGAATACTCAGGTAATTCAGCACTATTAAAGCAAGATAAAATAAAGTTATCTGAATATGTAAGTTTTAAAATAAATACAGATGTGTCAGATTTAAATAGTGGAGAATTTATTAATATATCAGTTAAAATGTCTGGCTCTGCGATTAGCTCCCCCTATGAAATACTATACGAGAACTACAGTTTAGAGTTTAATCATAATAATATAAAATATACAATAAAAAATATGTTAATGATTGAGTGGAAAGAAGTCTATCTCTATTCTTATAATTTTAAATTTAAAGCAAGTGAAATTATTTCAGAATTAATAGAAAAACCTGATTCTATAGAATATCTAATCCCAAACTTATTAATTTCTTATGATGAAATGAAAGTTGATAATGAAATTATAAATAGTACAAATTTAAGTCTCAATTATAAAGATAATAATTTAAAAGTTATATTAGAAGGGAATCCAGATTTTAACAATAATAAAATATTTTCTAATAGTCAGCTTAAAAATACATTAAGTACTAAAATTATATTTCAAATAAACACTGATAACTATAATTTTCAATATATAAATTCAATTTCTAAAGATTTAACCGAATTAATAGGTATTGCATATGGTTCTTTTAGACCTAGTATTATTACAAAATTTTATAAAAATAATTTATTGATAGGTGAAAATTTATATTCTATAAAAATTGATAATTCAAATAAAAAACTACCTTTAATTCCTTATCAATACTCAGGAGTTCTATCTAATTTTATCAATGAAGCATTTGAAAAATATATAAGTTTAAATGAAATACAAAAGAATGAAATAAAAATTATATCTCAAAAAGTTTTCGAATCAATATCTAGTATAGATTTAAAAGAGTCATTTAAAATATTAAACTCTTTATATGAAAGTATTGATATGAACGAAAATAAAATCAACTTAGATAATTACTTATATAAAGAAAATGACTATAAAATATTTTATAGTCATATAAATAAATTGCATAAATTTTTATTATCTAAACTTGAATATAAAGGTAAATATAACAATTGGTCTAATATATTACCTAATATTGAAGATTTAAATTAATTTAAGTCTAGTATAATTATTTTAAAGCTACTTCTACTTTAAATGGTGTATCAGATAATTCAATTTCAGGATGCTTTTCAATAAAGTATTGCAGTGACCAATCACTAGTAAATAATATTACAGCATTTCCAAACTTATCTTCACCAGATACAGCACCAACAGGTAAAAGAGGTGATACAAGTGTTGATATATCAACTTTCGGATGTACCCATCTTAAAACACTCCAATTTGTTGGTTCAGATCTTGAATCTGCATTATATTCACTTTTTAATCTATATTGAACAACTTCAAATTGTAAAGGCCCTACAGCACCATACACAGTCATTCCTGTATAAGAATTTCTTAATTGAAAAGATTGAACAACACCTTCTTGTAATAATTGATCTAAACCATCCCTAAACCTTTTATAATCTGATGTATTAGGATTAGTAATTGAAATAAAATGTTCTGGTGCAAATTGAGGTATTTTATTATAAACTATTGATTCATCTTCTGTTAAGGTATCACCAATACTAAAATTATTATTACCAATTAAACCTACAATATCACCAGGGTAAGCTTCATCTAAAGTTTCTCTTTGTTGACCAAAAACAGTATGAGCACTTGATAATCTTATTTTTTTACCTGTTGCTGTATTTGTTACCATTATATTTCTTTCAAATTTACCAGAACAAACACGTATAAATGCAATACGATCCCTATGCTTTGGATCCATATTCGCCTGTATTTTAAAAACAAAACCTGAGAATGCTTCTTTTTCTGGTTCTATTAAACCTTTTGTACTTTCCATAGCCAAAGGTGGTATAGAGTATTTTAAAAAACCATCAAGCAATAACTGAACCCCAAAGTTATTCATAGCACTTCCAAAAAATACAGGAGTAATTTTACCTGCCAAAACTTGTTTTATATCAAACTCTGAACCTGCTATATCAAGCATTTCTATTTCTTCGCTAACAACTTGATGTAAACTATCACCTAATTTTTCTTTTACAAAATCATCATTTAGATTTGTGATAGCAACAGGAGCTTTAAAAACACCACCTGTTGTACGTTCAAATAAATTCACTTGTTTATCTAATCTATCATAAACACCTTTAAAGTCTAAACCAGTCCCAAGAGGCCAATTAATAGGAAATGTACCAATTTTTAAAACATTTTCTATATCATCTAGTAATTCAATAGGCTCCTTTGTTGGTCTATCTAATTTATTTATAAAGGTGAAAATTGGTATTCCTCTTCTACTACAAACCTCAAATAGTTTACGTGTCTGAGCTTCTATACCTTTGGCAGCATCAATAACCATAATAACAGCATCAACAGCAGTAAGAATTCTATATGTATCTTCAGAGAAGTCTTCGTGACCTGGTGTATCTAGAAGATTGATTTTATAATTATTATAATCAAATTGTAAAACTGTAGAAGTAATAGAGATACCTCTTTTTCTTTCAAGTTCCATCCAATCTGAAGTTGAGGCTCTTTGATTTTTACGAGCAGTTACAGAACCTGCTTGTTGAACTGCACCCCCGTATAATAAAAACTTTTCCGTAAGTGTTGTTTTACCAGCATCTGGGTGAGATATAATAGCAAAAGTTCTTCTTTTATTAATTTCTTCTTTAATACACATATTTAAAAAACCTAAAAATTACAAGTACAAGATAATATTATATTTAATTTTTATGAAAAGGTTAAGATTAAGTTAATTAATTTTAAGAAATTAGTATGAATTTTAAAAAACTATAATACTAATCAAAAATATATAATAGTTATTTAAACCTTCTAAACTGATAATATTCCTATCTTTGTCCCATTTGGAGAAAAAAACGTGGGTAAACTACAGTTTGATAAATCTCATCATTTGATACATAAACTATTTTATTAGAAAATGTACTTGCTTCTTTATTTATCTTATCTGTTTGATTTGTTAAATTTAACTTATTTGTCCCATCAAGATTCATTACATATATATTACTAAAAGCTCCATCTTTTGAGGTATATATTATTTTTGTTCCATCATCTGATAACATTGGTTCATAATTATCTCTTGTATCATCTGTTAACTTTACATTATCTGTTCCATTTGAGTTTATTAGATATATATCCCTCTTACCTGATGTATCTTTCTCTACATAAACTACTTTACTACTATCTTTTGTTATTATTGGACTTGAGTCTTCTAAAGTATTACTTGTTAATTGTAATACCTCCCCATTTGATTGATTTAATACATATATCTCATTATTCTTTCTAAGAACTACTTTTGACATTGGATTATATGTAAAAAGACTACCATTTGGCATCTTTGTATCTAAATATGTTACATTCTAAGATACTAAGTTTATAATAAAATCAATTATTATTGATTCAAAAGTAAAAATATATTATTAATCAATTCTAATATAGATAAATTTTTGTTTGTTCTTAAATCAATTAAATTATTATCTCTTAACTCTATATGAGACAAAAGTTGTTCAGTATTATATATAAAAATTCCATTAAGTTTAAATGATAAGCATAAAAATACTGATAAATTTATCATTTCATTGATAATTAAATCATATAAGTGTAAATTATATGACCAAATTTTTAAACTAATCATAAATTTATATTTCTCAAAGTCTATTTCCATATCATTTACAAATCCATGATTATCTGCTAAAGTTAAATGGCAAGAATAAAAATCACAAATCCAAGTATTTGAATCTATATTTTCAAATCTTAAACTCATATTTTTAATAAGAAAGTTTGCAATATCATTAATAGACAAAATATTTTTTGAATTAAAAAAGAATGAAATACTAATACTCATAAACTTAATGCACCTTTATTTTGGTTGATTAACTATAATATCGTAATTGTTAGAAAATACTCTTATACTATCTAATGAATCTCTTGATTTCTGAGATTGTGTTAGTGATGATAATGCAGCGTTTTGTGCCTCTTGACTTGTTATTTTTGTATTTCTTAAATCAAATATTATATCTCTAGCTTGTCCATGATCTCTTATTGATTCATTTACTCTATTAATGGACTTTGTTGCATGAATAAAATATAGAAAGAGTTTGTCCTTTAATTTTGATTATCTTAACAAATCTTAACAGATATGGGTTTACAATTCTGAAACATTTTATTTAACATTTTACATCGAATAATAATATCATTTGTTTGTGACTCAAATTTACGAGATTTAAGACTCTCTCCAAATATAGTTTTATACCTAAAAAATACATTCTCAGATATGCTCCTTCTATGATATTCAGAATTCTGTTTCCAAGTCTCTTTATCATAAGTCTTTATAAAATATAGATTCTCATTTCTTGGGTGATTAATAGACCAATAAACTGCATTGTCCACTATATCAATAATAGGCTTTATTCCTTTTTCTATTAATATATCATAGCATTTTCTCTTATCATAACCCTTATCTGCTGATACACATCTTATTGATGACTTTATATCTGATAATACTTCTTCAAACATTGCACTATCTACTATTGATGAGCTTGTTACTTTAGTGCTTAATATCTCTCCTGTTGATTCATTCACTCCTATATGAAGCTTTCTCCATGTTCTCCTTTTTGAAAAATCATGCATCTTCACTTTCCACTCACATTCCCCATATATCTTGATTCCTGTTGAATCCACTGCTACATGAATATTATCTGATGAACTAACTTTTCCTAAATTACAATTAAGTTTTTGTCTCCTACGACAAATTGTTGAATAATCTGGAACTTCTAAATATATTTTTGAAATCTTAAATATTGATTCTAGAAAGCCTTGAACACTCCTTAATTTTAGATGATAAATTGACATTATTGTTAAACAGAATTCTATTGCTATATCTGAGTAATAACTCTCTCCTGTAGCATCATACCAGTATTTCTCTATATCTTCTGTAAACCAAAAATTGAACCTACCTCTATTCTTTAGAGATTTGTTATACTCTGACCAATTTGTTATTATATATCTTGATTTTTTCATTCTATACAAGGTAATAGATTTTTCTTATCTTGTATAGACCTTTTTTAAATCATGCAACAAAGCCATACTAAAACATAAAATTTTATACATAGATACATAATTATATTAGCTAATAATTAAATTATAAATTTTATTACTTAAATATACTAATTAGAGTGTTCATAGTTAATATATACCTGATTTATATTTTGTTTAGGGTTATTGATGAACTTATTACAACCATTTCTTTTAGCTTTTAGCTTATCATTAGATTGTTTTGCTATATCAATTTCACAAGGTATAAAAAATAATAAAGATACTAAAGCTGTTCTTATATTAGCTTTACTTTTTGGATTATTTCAAGCAATGATGTTTGTTTTTGGCTTTTATACAGGTTCCTTAATTTTTTCCTTATATAGTAATTTTGCAACTATTGTTGCATCTATTTTACTTGCATTTATAGGAGTAAAGATGATTAAAGAAGGTCTTGAAGATGAAGAAGAAGAAATTAAAGTAACTAATATAAAAGAATATTTACTGTTATCAGTTGCAACAAGTATTGATGCTTTTGCTGCTGGTATTTCATTTACAACTTCAAAAGAAAGTTTTTTTATTACAAGTATTTTAGTTGGATTAGTATCTTTAATTATGGCATTAATTGGAGGTTTCTCTGGAAACCTTATTGGTGAGAAATTTGGTAAAAGATCTGAAATATTTGGTGGTTTAATCCTTATAGGATTAGCTATAAAAAATTATCTTTAATCTGGTTCTACAATTGTAAGGTTAGGATCTATAATTTTACTTCCACCAACACTTTCAAAATTTATTATAAGTATTGTTTTTTGATTATTTTTCATTATTTTTGTAATTTTACCTTTACCCCATTTAGCTGTTCTTACTTTTTGACCTTCAAAGTAATCTTTTGTATTTGTTTGAGAATCTTGACCAGAATATCTTTTTTCTAAAGATGCTTGAATTGCAATATTATCAAGTTTTTTAGGCTTTGATTTTTGTATTGTAGGATAAAAGTCTTGGTCTACTTGAGTAAAAGGTTCTTCATATCTTCTCTCTTGTTTTTTTAATGATGAACTTTGTTTATACTGATTCTGTCTATATTCATAAGGGTCATTATAATCTGTAATCCCCATATTTCTTCTTTTTGTTTCATTAGTATAATCTGATAAATTCTTTTCGATAAATCTTAAACGAGTATTTAAAAAACCTCTATTTCTTTGTTCTAAACTCTTATAACAGTTAACAATATGATCAGATTTAATTTCAGATATAAATCTTGATGCTGTATAATTTTGATAAGAGCCATATTGCATTCTTTCTTTTGCAAATGTTAAATAAAGAAGTTTTTTAGCTCTAGTCATAGCAACATACATTAATCTTCTTTCTTCTTCTACTTCATTATTTTTTTGTGAATTAAAATGAGGAAATAAACCTTCTGCAACACCTGTAATAAAAACAACAGGAAATTCTAAGCCTTTTGAAGTATGTATAGTCATTAATTTTACTTTATTACTTGACTCGCCTTCCATAGAATCAACATCAGAAATTAAAGAAATATAATTTAAATAAGCTTCTAAAGAAACATCATCAGAATCTGTTTCAAAATTAATCGCTGAATTTATTAATTGATAAACATTATCAACTCTTGATTTTTCATCTTCTGATTTTGCATCATCTTTTTGTAATTCTTCTAAATAACCTGTTTCTTCTATAATAGTTTTTATAAGCCTTGATACAGATACATTCTGACTTTCATATATTAAATTATTCATTAACTCTACAAAAGTTCTAATTGATTTTTGAGTATTTGGGCTTATATTTTCAAAGTTTTGAAAATTAAGTATGTCCCATAATGACATATTAAAATCTTGAGCAGTTTTATTTAATTTTTCTATTGTAGTACTACCAATACCACGTTTTGGTATATTTATTATTCTTGTTAAATTTATTGCATCATTTGGATTAAATATAACTTTTAGATAACTGAGTAAATCTTTAATTTCTTTTCTTTCAAAAAATCTAAAACCACCTAAAACTTGATGTGGAATATTATTTCTAACAAAATATTCTTCTAAAATACGTGATTGAGAGTTAGTTCTGTATAAAATGGTAAAATCAGAATAGTTATAACCTTTATTTTCCACAAGATTTTCTATTTGTCCCATTACAAATATTACTTCTTCTTCTTCGTTATTTAACTCATAAATACAAATATTTTCACCTTTTTCATTATCTGTACTTAGTATTTTGGGAAATCTTTCTTTATTCTCTTCTATTACTTCATTAGAAACTGTTAAGATTTTTTGTGTAGAACGATAATTTTTTTCAAGCTTAATAACTTTAGTATTTTGATAATCTTTTTGAAAATTTAGTATTATCCTAAAATCAGCATTTCTAAATGAATATATACTTTGATCCACATCTCCAACAACACAAATATTTTGATACATATCACCAAGTAATCTTATTAGTTCATATTGAATTAAATTTGTATCCTGATATTCATCAACCATAATATATCTAAATTTTTTTTGATAATAATGTAATGTTTCAGGATTTTCTTTAAGTATTTTTACGACATAAAATAACATATCATCAAAATCAAGGGCATTATTTTTTCTTAGAGTTTCATCGTATATTAAGTATATTTCACCTATTTTTTGTTCTGCATAGGTTAAATGTTTTCTTAAATAATCATCAGCAGAAAGACCATTACTTTTAGCTTTACTTATAGAACTTAGCATTTTACTTGCTTGAAAACTTTTTTCATCAAGATTTAGTTTTTTTATAGCTTCTGTTATTATCTTTGTTTGGTCTGAATTATCATAAATAACAAAATTAGATGTTCTTCCAATTAGATGTATATCTTTTCTTAAAATTCTACTACAAATAGAGTGAAATGTACCTAACCAAATATTTTTAGAATATTCTTCTCCAATTCTTTTTGATATTCTTTCTTTCATTTCCTTTGCAGCTTTATTCGTAAAAGTTACAGCTAAGATATTATATGGGGCTATGTGTTCTTTTGATATTAGATTTGCAATTCTTTCTGTTAAAACTCTTGTTTTTCCACTACCTGCACCAGCAAGTATTAATAAAGCACCATTTACATGTTCTATTGCTTCAATTTGTTTATCATTTAATTTCATTTATTATTTTAATTTATTTAAAATTTTTGTTTTATTATTCTTTTATGTTTTAAAAATTGAACAAAATTTATTACTTTAATCACAACATAAAATAATTTAGTAAACATAGCACAATTTTAACTCAGATGACAGATAAATAAAATATTAAGAAAAAATAATTGAAATTGATTCTGATAAAGATAAATTAGTTAGATGTTAGTTTATAAAATCACCCTTAAAATCACCCTAAAATGATAAAAAATAACATTATAATATCAAATTAAGTAAATTTAGTTTATAAAATATTAGGAAATTTTAATGAATAGAAAAATTGTAAAAAATTTAGTTTTATCTAGCACTATTTTTTTTATAATATCTTGTGGAAATAATAATTCTGGTTATGTTTTATCAGATAATCTAACACCTAAAAATATAAATATTATAAAATCAAAAATAAATGGTGCTTTGAGTTTTTCTGAGGTTTTTAATCAATCTAAAGATTATGTTACAAATCTGTCATCATCACAGAATTTATTGGATTTTAGTTTTGATTCTGGTGTTACAGCTAATATGGGAATAATAATTAATTCAGATACAGAAATTATAGTTGATAATAATGCAGAAATTTATGAAACAGTTGATAATGATTCAAATGTTCTTATAAACTTTTATAAATCATCTGTTTCATTTAACTCACAAAAAACACCATATGATGTTATTATAAAAAACATTAATAATAATATTGTTGGACAGTTTTCAAAAACAAGTAAATCTCTTAATTGTAAATCTATTATATGTACAACAAAAAAAACTAATAAATTAAGATCTGGATTAAAGTAATAATTTTTTATTAGTTTTTTAAATCCATTTATTTTTCTTGAAAAATCCTAACATTATCAATGCTATTGCAATCATTACAACCCATACGCCAAAATACCCATAATGAGATTTTAATTCAGGCATATACTCAAAATTCATACCATAAACACCTGCTATAAATGTTAAAGGAATAAATATAGTACCTATAATCGATAATACTTTCATTATCTCATTCATTTTATTGCTTAATACAGAAAGATATAAATCCATCATTCCTGAAATCATATCTCTAAAAGTTTCTTCATTATCAATTATCTGTATTACATGTTCATAAGCATCTCTTAAATACTTTCTGGTACCATCATTTATTAATTGTGAATCCTCTCTTTCAAATTTTCCAACTAATTCACGCATAGGCCAAATTGTTTTTCTAAGAAAAATTATTTCCCTTTTTAAAGAATAGATATCTTGTAAAACTTGAGGTGTTGGGTTATTTAATAGTTTATTATCAAGATCTTCCATTTTATCACCTATTTTTTCAAGAATCAAAAAATAATTATCAATAATTACATCTATTAAACAATAAGCTAGATAATCAGTTCCTTTTTCTCTTATTTTTGTCCCTTTTTTGATTCTTTCTCTTACAGGATCAAATACATCACCATCTTTACCCTCTTGAAGAGAGATTAAAAAGTGTTTTCCAAAAATAATACTTACTTGTTCTGTTTCTACCTCAAAACTCTTTTCGTTATATGAAAGCATTTTTAATACAATAAAAATAAAATCATTGTGAACTTCAATTTTAGGACGCTGATCTGTATTAAGCATATCCTCAAGTATTAATTGATGAGAACCAAAGTACTGTCCAATACATTTTATAACATCAGGATCATGAACTCCTTCCACATCAATCCATGCAACATTACCAACATCTTTAAATTTAAGACCTTCTTCAATACTTTTTAGATGTTTTACTTCACAATTAGTCTTACTATAATCGATAAGCTCTATTTTTACTTTTTCTCTAAAATGTTCTCCTACATGAACAAGTGAACCAGGAGCAAGACCTGATTTAACAGATCTTTTTTTCATATATTTTTTTATTTTAAGAGGAGAAGTAGTCATCTAAAATAGTTTATTTTTTTATATCAAAAATATCAAGTATAAAAGCATATTCTTCTGCAATTTCTTTTAGATGATCATATCTTCCTGAAGCCCCTCCATGACCTGCTCCCATATTCGTTTTAAGAACAAGAATATTATTATCTGTTTTCATAGTTCTTAATCTTGCTACAAGCTTTGCTGGTTCCCAATAACCAACACGAGGATCATTCAAACCACCAGCAACAAACATATTTGGATAATCTGTTTGTTGAATATTATCATAAGGTGAATAAGATTTCATATAATCAAAATACTCTTTATTGTTAGGATTTCCCCACTCATCATATTCAATTACAGTAAGTGGTAAAGACGCATCCATCATTGTATTTATTACATCCACAAAAGGGACATGAGAAACAACAACTTTAAATAAGTCTGGACGCATATTGGTAACAGCACCCATTAAAAGACCACCTGCACTTCCACCCATTATTACAAGTTTATCTTTAGAAGTATATTTATTATTTATTAAATGCTCTGCACATGCAATAAAATCTTTAAATGTATTTTTTTTCTTTAAAAATTTACCGTTTTCATACCATTCTCTTCCCATTTCTCCACCACCTCTAATATGAGCCATAGCAAAGATAAATCCTCTATCAATTAAGCTCAAACGATTTGATGAAAAGTTTGGTTCTATACAAATTTCATAAGAACCATATCCATATAAATATAATGGGTTAGAACCATCTAAAATAGTTCCTTTTTTATACATAATAGAAATAGGCACTTGTGTACCATCATGAGATGTTGCAAAGACTCTTTCAGACACATAATTTTCAGGGTTATATCCACCTAATACATCATATCTTTTTTTAAGCTCTGCTTTTTTATTTTTTAAATCAAAATCATAAACAGATTCGGGATTTACCAATGAAGTGTAATGATATCTTAAAATATGGGATTCATAATCTCTATTTTTACCTGCATGAAAAGTGTATACAGGTTCTGGAAATTCTATATAATAATCATTACTTGTATGATTTGATTTTACTCTAATATGTTTTAAACCATTTGATCTTTCATATATAATCAAAAAGTCTTTTAATACATGAATATACTCAACACGAACATCTTCTCTATGGGGAATAAAATCTTTCCAATCTGCTTTTTGAGGATTAGACTCATTAACAGTCATAACCTTAAAATTGTGAGAATTTTGATAATTTGTGATTATATAAAAAATATCATTGTAATGTTCTAGGTAATATTCTGTATCTTTTACTCTTGGAGTAACTAATTTTAAATGATTATCAGAACTATCAGCTTTCATATAATAAACTTCTGATGTTGTTTGACTAACCATTGTAACTAAGAAATATTTTAAATCATTTGTCTTTGAAATATTTACATAAAAAGCTTCATCAGGCTCATGATAAATTAATTCATCCTCAACAAGTTCTTCTCCTAAATTATGTCTAAAAGCTTTATATGGTCTTTTAGCTTCATCTAATACAGAATATAAAATTGTTTTATTATCATTAGTCCATTCAACACTAGAAGAATCTTTAATTTCATCTTTTAAATGTTGACCTGTTTTTAAGTCTTTTATTTTTAATGTATAGCTTTCTGAACCATCTGTATCAATAGAATAAGCTAAATAATTATTATCTTGGCTTACTCTATAAGCACCTAAACTTATATAATCAAAACCTTTTCCGATTTCATTTAAATCAAGCAGAATTTCCTCATTACTATTTTCTTTTTTTCTACAATGAATCCTATATTGTTTGCCTTCTTCTGTTCTTGAATAATAATAGTATTCGCCTAGTTTTTCAGGAACATTCATATCAGTTTCTTGAATACGTCCAACCATTTCTTTATATAGATTTTCTTGAAGCTCTTTTGTATGAGCCATTAATGTTTCAAGGTGTTTATTTTCTTCTTCAAGATAAGATATTACTTCTGGATTTGTTTTTTCTTTTAACCAAGCATATTCATCTTTATAAACTTCACCATGATAATTTATTTCAAAAGGAATAGTTTTAGCTATTGGTGCTTTTATATCTTTATTATTCATATTATGTCCCTTTCAATAACTTGCTCCTAACAAATAATAATATAATAATATTTCGTTGTCCAATATTATTCTATTTAATATTTTTTATTGAAAAATAAGATAAAAACAAGGAAAATATTAATATTAATAATCCAATAACTATTATTTTAATATTTTTACTATCTTTTTTTAGAATAATGTTTTTTATACCTAAAGATATTAATCTTATGCTTTGATCTAATGAGTATAAAAAGAACATTAGTAATGAAAATACAGCTAATAATTTATCAAATATAGATAAAAGGACAAATCCCATAAAAAAAAATATTTCAATGTATTTTGAAAATATTTTATATTTTGTTATAGAATCATGAGGTAAATCATTTTTTATAAAGCTTTTTAAAGTTAATACGATAGGTATAATCAATAAAATAGGTATTAATTGTATTTTAGAAGGAAAGTTAAAGTCCATTTTATTCTATAATAAAGTAAAAATATTTATGATTTTAATTATCTCATATTTTTTTAATGAAAGAAAAATAATAAAGGAATAACTAAATGAGTGGAATATCTGGATATAGTCAAAAACCATTAGCAACTTTTAAGACAGAAAAAGAGGCAATAAATTTTGCTGATAAAAATAAAGGTTGTGAAGTAATAGTTAAAGATAATAATGGATATTTTTCTGTACATACAATAACTGATGACTTAGCACTAAAAATACAAGATAATAAAGTTAATTTAAAACAAATAACTCCAAATGCTTTTAAGTTCTCTATTAGTGATGATGCAAAAAACTCATATGCAAAAAATGTATTTAGGGCGAAAGCTGGTGGAACGACTGATGTTTTTGACCCAAAACAAACAGTTAAAGACTGTTTTGATATTGTTACGAATTATCCAGCATTAAAGATACCTGGTTTTACTACAGATAAATTACCTAGTGGTATTAATACAGATTTTGACTCTCTTTCTTTTTATAATGTTATTGGTGCATCAGGTGCTCCTGAAATAAATGGTGAGGGAGGGAAATATGAAAAAATGGTTGGAGCAAAGCTTCCTGATGGAACAAGCTATATAAGCAGACTACAAAAAAATATATTAAATTCTGGAAAAGAAAATTTAACACCAGCAGATGTATTAAAATTTGCTCTTGATGCAACGAAAGGTGATTATGGTTTAGCTTCACTAGCTGCTAATAACTTACTCAAGAATCTTACATATAGGGGAAGATTTGAAGGAGCTCAGTCATTAAGTAAAGATGAACTTGCAATAGTTAGCAAACTTGGAAACCTAAGAGAATCAAATTCAGGTGATAAAATGGGGCCTTGGTATCATTTCTTTGGTATACAAGCAGCTTATGCAATAACAGAAAGACCTAATGTAGCAAGATCATTAGTTGATTGGGAACATACAATAAGATCTGAAGAAGCACAAGAAATAAGACATGCAGTAGGTGCAAGTTTAGAAATGGCTGGAATAGGTGAAAAACCAGCTTTATCTCCAGTTGATAAAGAAAAAGGTGAAATAGATTATGCATCATGTGATTTAGCTGATAACTTATTTTCAAAATATGCAGGTGTTATGGATAAAGTTGATAATGTAGCTGCTAGAATAGATTTAGGAGCATTAAATATAATTGGAGCTTCAGTAAATTGGACAGTAGGAAAAGCAACTCAAGGTTATAGACTTATATTAGAACAAGCTGGAGTAATAAACCCTCAGAAATAGCTTATATCAAGTTAAATGTGAAAGCTGAAAATATACTTGAAATATTATAATTTGCATTTTTTGTAACAAAGGAACCTTTGAACAATGTAGCTTTAGCTCATTGTAAAAATGTAAAATAATTTTGTTTTAATAATTAAAATTTATCTAAACTGTTTTTTTCTACACATTCATGCATATAGTACATAGCAGCCTTATCATCTTTATTAATCCTAACAACAGCTTTAAACTGTTCAAAAGCTTCTTGATATTCTTTTTGTTGAAATAGACTTACACCATTTTCAAAAGCATCTTTTGTTTTTTGTTTTAAATTTGCTATATCTTCATTATCAGATTCAAATACTTCAAATATTGATATTTTATTCTCTTTACCTTTTACAGATACAACACCTAAAAATCTATATCTAAAATTTTTATCTTTAGCATCATTAAGGGCACTCTCACTTACAATAATAGATGAACTATATGTTTTATTAACACCTTCTAATCTTGAGGCTAAATTAACAGAATCAGATATAACAGTTCCTTCCATTCTTTCTTCTTCTCCAACTGTTCCAAGCATCAATAAACCTGTATGTATACCAATTCCAATTTTTATCTCTTGTAATCCTGACTTAATAAGATATTGATTATAAATATCAAGTTCTTTAATCATTGAAATAGCAGCTTTTATTGCATCTTCTGAACTATGAGGAAAAAGAGCCATAATTCCATCACCAATGTATTTATCAATAAAACCATTATTCTTTCTAATTGAAGGGCTAACTCTACTTAAATATGAATTTATAAAATTAAAATTTTCTTCTGGGGTCATTTTTTCAGAAATACTAGTAAAAGATCTAATATCAGAAAACATTATGGTCATTTTTCTTTGAACTTGATCTCCAAGTTTTATATCAATAATATTTTCTCTTTCTAAAAATGTTATAAACTCTTTTGGTATAAATCTTTTATATGCATTATTTATTTTAGCAAGTTGAGTATGCGTTTTTATTCTCGCTAAAAGTTCAGATTTTGAAACAGGCTTAGTAAGATAATCATTAGCACCAGAGTCAAAACCTTCTAGTAAGTCATTAACCATATTTTTTGCTGTAAGCATAACAATTGGTAATTCACTTGCTGGATATAATTCTCTTACTTTTTTACTTACATCATATCCAGACATATTTGGCATCATTACATCTAAAATAATAAGATCAGGTTTTACATTTTCAAGTATTTTAATTGCCTCTTGACCACTTGTAGCTTGTGTTATATTGTAATTTTGAAGTGACAAATGATTTTTTAACACTTGTAAATTAACAGGCTCATCATCTACTATTAAAATATGTATATTTTTTTGCTCTGATAATATACCAATCTCAAAATCTTCTTCTATCTCAGATTCATATTTAACTTTTGATATAAGTTCTTGTGTTGTTTTTTGTTTTGGTTTTTCTTTTGATATTGGTAATGAAAAAATAAACTTAGAACCTTCACCAATTTTAGATTCAACATTAATAGAACCTCCATGTAATTCAATTAGATGTTTTGTTATAGTTAAACCAATACCTGTTCCTCCATAATTTCTAGAAGTAGAAGAATCAACTTGTTCAAACGGTTTAAAAATATCTGAAATTTTATTCTCAGGGATTCCAATTCCTGTATCTTCAATTATAATTTTTAAAAAGTCTTTTTCATTTATAGCACTAACAGAAATAAAACCATGCTCAGTGAATTTAACAGCATTTCCAATAAGATTGTTCATAATTTGATGAAGTCTATCTTCATCCGCCAAAACAAAGGGGGATTCAATATTTATCAGGTTTTGTAATTCTACATCTTTTCTTTTTGAATTAGCCATTATTACAAAAACAATATCTGTTAAAGATTTAATATCCACAGTTTTAATATTTAGGTTTAAATCTTTATTCTTCAATTTTGAAAAATCAAGAATATCATTAACAAGATTAGCTAATCTTTTTGCACTTGAAACAACAATCTCTAAGTTTTCATTTGCTTTTGAACCTAATTTACCTGCAACTCCATCAATTAAAGATTCTGATATACCTATAATACCATTTAACGGTGTCCTTAATTCATGAGATGTATTAGCCAAAAACTCATCCTTCATCTTATCTATTTTTTTCAAATTTTCTATAGACATATTTTGGCTTTCAATTGCTTGAAGCTGAGCTTTTTCTCTTTCAAGTTTTATAATATTAATTCTTTGACCTATAGCCATTGCTATAAGCATCATTTGAGCTATATAAAATATTTGTATCCCATAATTTGTAAAAAAATTATTAGGTATAAGACCTAAAGTTTTTAGGGCAAATAAAGTAACAGGTATCAAAAATATTAACCAAGCACTTAAAAAGTATTTAGCAGATTCAATACCTCTTTTTATAGCTTGTATATTTAAAATTACAATAAGGAATATTGCAATAACTACAAATAAAGCTAATAATCTAACCGTTATAGAATATGGTAATATAAAACTTAATAAAAAACTGAATAAAGCTATATAAATCATTACATTTGTTAACTTAAGTAATAAATTTTTGTTTTCTTTTTTATCTAGAGATTTATCATCCAATTCTAAGAAGCTTTTTGAAAAGTTTAACATCCAAAATATACCAAAATAACCAGATACAGGAATTGAAATACTATTAATATAAGGTGATTTATACCAAAAAAACTGGTATCCTGTTCCATTTAAAGCCATTTGGAATATTCCATAACCAAGAACATATAAACTATAAAAAAGATAATTTATCTCACCTAAAGAAATAAACAATAATAAGCTATAAATTGAAATAGCAATAATTATTCCAGAATATATACCCAATAAAACATTCTCATTTCTATCATTATTTATAAATACTTTTTCTGGGATAATTGATATAGGAACTGTAACTGAGCCTGTTGAGTTGATTTTTAAATAACAAGTATCTATATTTTCAGGTATTTTAAAAATATAATTTCTATTAACTATATCTCTATTATAAAAAGGTAATGAATCACCAGATTTTTTTTGCTCAACTAGTTTTGAATCTTTAAAAAAGTAAATATCAACAACATCAAGAGGAGGATAATCTACACTAATTACATATTTTTCTTTAGTTTTATTTGATAAGCTAAACTTAATCCAATAATCAGATTTTGTAAAACCAAAATTATATACTTTTTTATTATTTTTGTTAAAATCTATGTTATGTAGTTGATTTATATCATATTCCTTATCTTTATCTTCAAAAAACTCTGAATTTGGAACAGGGTTATAAATTGTATTTCCATCATCTATTATTACCTCAGCATTTGAAGGCAGAGAAAATAAAACATATATAAATATGATAAATACTAGGTTTGATAAAATTTTATGCATCTAAGCTTTAAAAAAACACATTTGTAAAATATAATCTAGCTATATTAAGAACTTTGTTTTAATTCTATCATTATTTATAAATTATAGTTATTTTGTAACTATTTAGTAAGCAAAAAAATATTTTAATTTAATATAATCTTAGCATTTGTAAATATCATTAATAAAAGAATTTGTTATTTATGAAAATTTTAGAATACAAATAGTACAGATTTTTTATAACTTAGAAAAAATTTTAAACCTTGTTAAAACTATATCATATTTCTACTTTTCATTTTTTTAAATTATAACCTAAATTGAGAAATTCTTATTATATCAATATATAGTTGCTAAAAATATATCAAATTATATAAATTACTAACTCTTGTCTTCTTCTATGTTTACTTATCATTTATTATCTTTTTACTTACTTTAAATTACAATTAATATTTTCTTACAATAAAAACATTAAAAATACACATACTTTAATAATTACATTATATAATGAAATAAAATTTGAATATTTGGGAGTTTATAAATGCCTTTAAGTTCTAATGAAATGTCTGACGAGCTTGATTTAAAAATGCTTTTAAAAGTTTTAACTGCTGTAAAAAAAGGCGATTTTAGTGTTTCACTCCCTGAAAATTATTTAGGAATTTCTGGAAAAGTTGTAGATACACTTAATGATATTATTTCATTGAATAATAGAATGGCTAAAGAGCTTAAAAGAATTAGCAATGTTGTGGGTAAAGAAGGTAAAATAAACCAAAAAGCTAGTATTGGTCAAGTTTCTGGAGCTTGGGAAGAATCTATTTCATCTGTTAATACTTTAATTGCAGACCTAGTTCAACCAACATCAGAAGTTGCAAGAGTTATTACTGCTGTTGCTAAAGGCGATTTATCTCAAAAGATGACTTTAGAAATTGATGATAGACCATTGACTGGACAATTTTTAAAAACAGCAAAAACTGTAAATACAATGGTTGATCAATTAAGTACATTTTCATCTGAGGTAACTAGGGTTGCCCGTGAAGTTGGTGTGGAAGGAAAATTAGGGGGGCAAGCAGATGTACAAGGTGTTTCTGGTACTTGGAAAGATTTGACAGAGTCTGTAAATACAATGGCAAATAATCTAACCTCTCAAGTACGTGATATTGCAAAAGTAACAACTGCTGTTGCTAATGGAGACCTTAAGAAAAAAATATCAGTTGATGTAAAAGGTGAAATTCTAGAACTTAAAAACACTATTAATACAATGGTGGATCAGCTTAGTACATTTTCTTCAGAGGTAACAAGGGTTGCTCGTGAGGTAGGTTCTGAAGGAAAACTAGGAGGTCAAGCAGATGTACAAGGTGTGTCTGGTACTTGGAAGGACTTAACCGAATCTGTTAATAATATGGCAAATAATCTTACAGCACAAGTAAGAAATATCGCAGATGTAACAACAGCAGTTGCTAAAGGAGATCTAAATAGAAAAATAACTGTTGATGTAAAAGGTGAGATTCTAGAGCTTAAAAACACTATTAATATAATGGTGGATCAGCTTAGTACATTTGCATCAGAGGTAACAAGAGTTGCTCGTGAGGTAGGTTCTGAAGGAAAACTAGGAGGTCAAGCAGATGTACAAGGTGTTTCTGGTACTTGGAAAGATTTAACAGATAGTGTAAATAGTATGGCAAATAATCTTACAGCACAAGTAAGAAATATCGCAGATGTAACAACAGCAGTTGCTAAAGGAGATCTAAATAGAAAAATCACAGTTGATGTAAAAGGTGAAATATTAGAGCTTAAAAACACTATTAATACAATGGTAGACCAGTTAAGTACATTTGCGTCAGAGGTAACAAGAGTTGCTCGTGAGGTAGGTTCTGAAGGAAAACTAGGAGGTCAAGCAGATGTACAAGGTGTTTCTGGTACTTGGAAAGATTTAACAGAATCTGTTAATAGTATGGCTAATAACCTTACATCTCAAATGAGAAATATTGCAGAAGTAACAACAGCAGTTGCTAATGGAGATCTAAATAGAAAAATAACTGTTGATGTAAAAGGTGAGATATTAGAGCTTAAAAACACTATTAATACAATGGTGGATCAGCTTAGTACATTTGCCTCAGAGGTAACAAGGGTTGCTCGTGAGGTAGGTTCTGAAGGAAGATTAGGAGGTCAAGCTCAAGTAAAAGGGGTTGGTGGTACTTGGAAAGATTTAACAGATAGTGTAAATAGTATGGCTAATAACCTTACATCACAAATGAGGAATATTGCAGAGGTAACAACAGCAGTTGCTAAAGGAGATCTAAATAGAAAAATCACAGTTGATGTAAAAGGTGAGATTCTAGAACTTAAAAATACTATTAATACAATGGTAGACCAGTTAAGTACATTTGCGTCAGAGGTAACAAGGGTTGCTCGTGAGGTAGGTTCTGAAGGAAAGTTAGGTGGTCAAGCAGATGTACAAGGTGTTTCTGGTACTTGGAAAGATTTAACAGATAATGTTAATATGATGGCGAATAACCTTACATCTCAAGTAAGAAATATCGCAGAAGTAACAACAGCAGTTGCTAATGGTGATTTATCTAAAAAGATTGCTGTTGATGTTAGAGGTGAGTTTTTACAATTAAAAGAAACAGTTAATACAATGGTTGAACAGTTAAGGCTATTTGCATCAGAGGTAACAAGGGTTGCTCGTGAAGTTGGTTATGAAGGTAAACTTGGTGGACAAGCTTATGTTCAAGGTGTTGCAGGAACTTGGAAAGACTTAACTGATAGTGTTAATAGTATGGCTGCAAACTTAACAAATCAAGTACGTGATATCGCAAAGGTAACAACCGCAGTTGCTAATGGAGATCTAAATAAAAAGATAACTGTTGATGTAAAAGGTGAAATATTAGAGCTTAAAAATACTATTAATACAATGGTTGATCAACTTAGTTCATTTGCTTCAGAGGTAACAAGAGTTGCTCGTGAGGTTGGCTCTGATGGAAAGCTAGGTGGTCAAGCTAATGTACAGGGTGTTTCTGGAACTTGGAAAGATTTAACTGATAATGTTAATACAATGGCGAATAACCTTACAAATCAGGTTCGAGGTATTGTAAGGGTTGTAACCTCAGTTGCTAATGGTGATTTAAAACAAAAATTACTATTTGATGCAAAAGGTGAAATTGATGAACTTGCAAGAACAATTAATGATATGACTGATACACTTGCAGTATTTGCAGAACAGGTAACAACAGTTGCTCGTGAGGTTGGAGTTGAAGGAAAACTAGGTGGACAAGCAAAAGTTCCAGGGGCATCTGGTACATGGAAAGATTTAACTGATAATGTTAATCAGTTAGCTGCAAATCTTACAACACAAGTAAGAGCTATCGCAGAAGTTGCAATTGCAGTTACAAAAGGTGATTTAACAAGATCAATTGCAGTTGAAACTCAAGGTGAATTGGAAATTCTTAAAGATAATATTAACCAAATGATTGGCAACTTAAGAGATACAACAAAGAAAAATACTGAACAAGATTGGTTAAAAACAAATCTAGCCAAGTTTACAAGAATGTTACAAGGTCAAAAAGATTTACAAACAGTTTCTAAAGCTATACTTTCAGAATTAGCTTCTCTACTTACAGTACAACATGGAATATTCTATTTAATTGATTCTACAGCAGAAGAATTATTTTTAAGAATGTTAAGCACTTATGCATTTAAAGAACGTAAACATTTATCTAATAAAATCTCACTAGGCGAAGGTTTAGTTGGTCAATGTGTACTGGAAAAAGAAAGAATATTATTAACAGAAGTTCCAGATGATTATGTAAAAATTGCTTCTGGTTTAGGAGAGTCTAGACCTTCTAATATAATAGTTCTACCTGTTATATTTGAAGGAAAAGTTAAGGCAGTCATTGAATTAGCTTCATTTAATAGATTTAGTGATATTCATATTAATTTTTTAGATCAGCTAACTGAAAGTATTGGTATAGTTTTAAATACTGTTGAATCTAGTATGAGAACAGAGCAATTACTTCAACAATCTCAATCATTAGCAGAGGAATTAAAAACTCAACAGTCTGAATTAACTGAAGCAAACTCTAGACTACAAAACCAACAGCATGAATTAACTGAAAAGAATAAAAGATTAGAGCAACAAGCTAAATCGCTTCAAGAATCAGAAGAAAGGCTTAAAACACAACAAGAAGAATTACAACAAACTAATGATGAATTACAAGAAAAAGCAAAACTTTTATCATTACAGAATGTTGAAGTTGAAAGAAAAAATTCTGAAATTGAAATTGCAAAAAAATCTTTAGAAGAAAAGGCTGAACAATTATCTCTTACTTCTAGATATAAATCAGAATTTTTAGCTAATATGAGTCATGAGTTAAGAACTCCACTAAATAGTATGCTTATATTATCAAAAATGTTATCTGAAAACTATGATAATAATCTAAATCCAAAACAAGTTGAATTTGCTAGAACAATTAATTCTTCTGGTGCAGAACTATTAGAATTAATAAATGAAGTATTGGATCTTGCAAAAATTGAGTCAGGTACAACAAGTATTGAGCCAGAAGATGTTAATGTAGCTTATTTTAAAGAATACATTGAAAGATCGTTTGCTCAGTTAGCAGAAACTAAAAACTTAGAGTTTTCAGTTGAACTTGATCCTAATCTACCTGAAACAGTTTATACAGATCAAAAGAGATTGCAACAAGTATTAAAAAATCTTTTATCAAATGCTTTTAAATTTACCCATCAAGGTCATGTTAAATTAAAAATTTATAAAGCCATTAAAGGATGGGATAAAGAGAATAAAACTCTAGATTCAACTAATGGAGTGATAGCGTTTGCTGTAGAGGACACAGGAATAGGGGTTCCAAAAGAAAAGCAGAAAATAATATTTGAAGCTTTTCAACAAGCAGAAGGAACAACAAATAGAAAATATGGTGGCACAGGCTTAGGTTTATCTATTAGTAGAGAAATTAGCTCATTACTTGAAGGTGAACTAACTTTAATTAGTGAAATTGATAATGGTAGTACATTTACCTTATTCTTACCCTATAGTGTTAATGATGAAAATCATAATACCTTTAAACCTGAACTAGCTGTAACTAAAGAAATATTAGAAGAAAAAAATAATATATTAAATAATATTATTAATACAAAAGTAAAAAGAGATAAAGTTAATGAAATTTCAGATGATAAGAAGAACATAACTGAAGGTAGTAAAATATTACTTATTGTTGAAAACGATATAACATTTGCTAATCTAATTCTAGAGGCTGCTAGAGAGGTCGGTTTTAAAGGAGTTATAGCTCTTAATGGTGAGATTGCATTGATGATGGTTAATCAATATAAGCCAGATGCAATAACATTAGATATTAAATTACATGATATGGATGGTTGGTCTGTACTTGACAGAATAAAGCATAATCCAACTACAAAACATATACCAGTTGCAATACTATCTATATATGAATCGTCACAAGCTATATTTAATCAAGGTGCATACTTAGCTATACAAAAACCAATGTCTAGAGAAAATATAATAAGTTCTCTTACATATATAAAAAACTTTATTGAAAGAGAAGAAAGATATATTTTAGCTTATATAAGTGATGCTAAAAAAGATAGTATAAATAATTTAATTTCAAATGATAATATACTTTTAGACTTTTCTGACAATCATGATGATTTTATTAGTAAGGTTCAACATAATAGTTTTGATTTATTAATTTTAGAAATTGATAAAACAGGATTAGAAATCTTAGAGTCATTAGATAAAAACTCAAAAGAAATCGAATTGCCTAGTATTATTGTTTATTCTGAAAAAGAATTTATAAATAATGAGCAATCTATAATTGATAAAGTTAAAAAGAATATTCATATATTTCAAACTGAATATCTAGAACAAATATTATCAAATATTCCGTCATTAATGCATATAGAAGAGAATAAACTTTCTGAAGATAAAAGAGTGATAATAAATAAGGTTTCTCAAGTAGATTCTATACTAAGAGAAAGAAAAATTTTAATAGTTGATGATGATGTAAGAAATATATTTGCTTTAACCAGCCTTTTAGAAAGATATAAATCAGAATCTATCTATGCTAAGAGTGGAACAGAATGTATTGAAATATTAAATAAAATTCCAAGTATTGATGCAATTTTAATGGATATAATGATGCCTGAAATGGATGGTTATGAGACAATTACAAAGATAAGAGAAATGCCTAATATGAAAAATATCCCTATTATTGCTATAACAGCAAAGGCTATGAAAGGCGATAGGGAGAAATGTATTGAGGCTGGGGCATCTGATTATATAAGTAAACCAGTTGATAATGAAAAATTATTATCATTATTAAGAGTTTGGATTTATAAAAAAGAGGTTTAAAATATTAATATTATTTTTTAATTAGGTTATTATGAGATTTATTTTAAATATTTTAGTATCAGCACTTATTGTTTTTGTTCTTGCAAAATTTATACCAGGTGTTGAAATAAAAGATTTTACAACATCAATAGTTGTATTTATCGTACTTAGCATATGTAATATGTTAGTTAAACCTATTCTTGTTCTTCTAACATTGCCAATAACAATATTTACTTTAGGATTATTTTTATTAGTTATAAATGTAATAATTATATATATAACAGACTTTCTTATATCTGGCTTTCATGTAAATGGTTTCTTTAGTGCTTTGATATTTAGTCTTTTATTCTCATTGTTTAATTCAATTTCTCATAAATTAATTGATAAAAAAGAAGAATAAGTCATTTTAGTTATAACTAATTTTATTTTTAGTGAGATAACTAATATGATGTAATTTTATTGGTTATAACTTTTTTCTTTTTACTTCTTCTCTTATTACTTAAATATATAACTAATATTGCTTTATTGATAATATTTTTTTACTAAGATTATTAATGGATAATTATAAAGCTTTAAAATTATTGTTAATTCAAATAGAATTTATTATATAAAATGTTATTATAAGAAAAATAATTTTTTAATTTTTATAGGTAATTTTGATGAGTTTAATTGGCAATAATATTGGTACTTATAATCCCTTAGCACCAAATCAAACATCTTATAATAATATAGATTCTAGCCGTTTTAAAGATATTAGCTCAATTCAAGAGTTATCAACATTATTATCAAAGGGAAATTCCAACACCTTAAGTGATACAGAATATGAAAAATTAATTAATTTATTAAAGATGTTTAATATTGAAATTGCTCCTGATACTGAACAAAATACAAAAGAATTTAAATTACCCTCAATATTATCTTCAACAGAGGCTTATTTAAAAGTAGTAAAAGCTTTAATGGAGGTTTTAGCAAAGTTAAAAGAAGAAGAAGAAAGAAACCTAAAAAAGTTACAACAAGAAGCACAGCTTTTATTACATGAAAAAAAGATAGAACAAATTCAAAAAGATATGGATAGAGCTTCAGAAATCTATGTAAAACTCCAAGATAAACAAGAAGAAATTACTAACGAAAACTTTGATGAAATAGAGAATTTCTTTCACTATATTAATAAGGAGTATGAGCTGAATGTTGAAAATACTAGAAAAAACCCATTAAATATAGTTATATAACTCTTATAAAATGCAAGAGCTTTTTAAGGGTGAAAAAGTATCTTTAAATAAAATATCTTATTCTAAAAATTTTATAATAGATATTAATTATATTTCACCATTAGATTATGATATTGACTCCACAGTCTTAATGCTCTCCTCAAAAAATAAATTAGAAGAAGAGGATGATTTTATCTTTTATAATAATCCTATAAGTAATTGTAAAAGTGTTGAAATTGTTGAGAGTCCAAATGTAAAAAAAAAGATAATAATTTCACTTAATAACATTCCTGATAAAATATCTAGATTAATGTTTGTAAGTACTATAGATAATGGTGATGAGCAAGACAAAAGATTTAATAATATAAAAGATTTTAATATAAAAGTATCTGATAATAATCAAAATTTAATTAGTTATACAATAAAAGATTTAACTAGAGAAACAGCAGTAATTTTAATCGAGATTTATAAACATAATAATGAGTGGAAATTACAAGCAACAGGTAATGGTTTTAATTCTGGTTTAAGTGCAATTTTAAAAGAATATGGAAGTGAAAAAGTACAAGTTCAGGATAATGAGCCTATAAATAGCATAGATAATCTACAAAAAGTAGAGATTAAACATAATATTATTGAAGATCAAACAATTAATAATAGAGGTGTAAGTTTAAGTAAAAATCCTGTTGGTAATATTGATTTTGTTAAAAAACACCATGAAAGATTTAATTTAGCCAAAAAAGAAGTTGAAACTATTGGATTAAATAATCTAAAAGCAAATGTTGTTTTAGTTATGGATATTTCAGCATCTATGACCTTTCTATTTAGTAAAGGTGTTGTTCAAGATACTTTTGATCGTATTTTACCATTAGCTATGCAATTTGATAATGATGGGATTATCGATGTTTGGTTATTTGATGATAAATGTATTAATAGCAAGGTTTCTTATACTTTAATGAATAGAGAAAACTATGTAAAAGAAGAAATAGAAAAAAAGTATCCTCTTGGGTACGGAACTCAATATGCTCCTGTTATTAATTCTGTAGCATCAAAATATGGAAACTCAAATGAGATTACTTATGTTTTATTTTTTACAGATGGTGATTGTGGAGATCATACTCAGACAGAAAAAGCGATTATTAACTCAAGTAATAAACCTATATTTTGGAAATTTGTTGGTCTAGGTGGCAATAAACCAAGAGATCCTAATAAAAAAGGATTTTTTAATAAATTTATAAGTTTAAGCTCTGGATTTAGTTTTCTTGAAAAGTTAGATAATCTTGATGGAAGATTTATAGATAATGCTGATTTTTTTCATATTTATAAGATAAATGAAATGAGTGATATTGAACTATATAAAAATTTACTTGAGGAGTTGCCTCAGTGGTTAATATCAGCTAAAACACATAATTTGCTCTAATAATTTGGGGTTCAAAAAATTAAGTTATCACATCAATTATTTTTGTTTAGATATGTAGTCATCTAAACCTTTATTAGCCTCAGAATTTAGTTTATTTTTAAAAAATGGTGTGTAACCTAAAACCAAACCTGTAAAACCAAAAGCTTGTTTTGACCATTCCCATAAATTAAAATCATCTCTATGTTTATAAATAAGACCATCTTTAAATATAAAATGTGCTTTTATTTTATTATGTACTTTGTTTCCTGTTAAACTAAAAGAATAAATAGCATCCCAATTTGCAGTTCCAGAATTTTCATCAACTTTTATATTATTAAAATTAATTTGTAAATCTTTTCCTCTTTCTACAAGCATTTTCCACATATTTTTAGCTCTTTGACCTTTTAGTATTCCAAAAGCAGGATCTTGAAATTCAACATCATCATGATAAAGTTTAATCATAGTTTCTGAGTCACGATTTTTAAAAGCTGTATAAAACTTTTCTATTGTTTCTTTATTTTTTTCAGCTTGTTCTTTATCTATTAGATTATTTTCATTTTTTAAAATATCTTCATCTTTTATAATCTGAACATTTTTATAACAAGAAGATAATAATGCTAATGAAGCTATACCCGCAATTATCAAATATCTTTTTTTCATTGATTATCCTAAATTTTTGAATAAATAATTTATTTATAAACTTTTTCATTTTGTATTATAATTTAGCTGAAAATATTAATCAAATTTTTTAAGGATCTTTTATGAAAATTTATGGATTTAGTAGTTCTGGAAATTGTTATAAAATAAAGCTTTTGTTAACTTTATTAGGAAAAGATTTCGAATGGGTTGAAGTTAATTCATTACAAGGAGAAACAAGAACACCTGAGTTTTTAGAAAAGAATTTTAATGGAAAAATACCATTACTAGAGCTTGAAAATGGAATTTTTTTGGCAGAATCAGGAGCTATATTATTTTATCTATCAAAAAATACAGAATTTTTACCACAAGATAATTATATACAATCACAAGTTTTACAATGGATTCTTTTTGAACAAACTAGTATTGTTCCATGTATTGCTATAAATAGAGGAATGATAAAGTTTAGGAAAAATAAAGAGCAGTTTTTATCTAAGTTTGAAGAAAATAAAATAAATGGTTACAAATATCTTGAGGTTATGGATAAACACTTAGAAAACAAAAATTATTTTGTTGATGAGAAATATACAATAGCTGATATAGCTTTATTTGCATATACTCATGTTGCAGAAGAAGGTGAATTTGATTTATTCAAGTATAAAAATATCTTGAGATGGATTAAAAATATAGAATCACACCCAAGACATTTTAAATTGTTATAAATTAATTTTAATAAGCTTTAATTACAAAGTTTATAGGAATATTTTCATCAACTTTACCAATTATAGGAAGTGATGGATCAGGAACATTATACTCTTTAAAGTTAATTATATATTTTCCTTCAACAATAGTTGAATTAGGAGTCATTTTTACTTTAACAGGTATTTCTACATTTTTTGTTGTATTTCTAATAGTCAAAGGCCCAAGTAGTTTTAAAAAAGCTGTTCCATCTTGTTCTATTTTATTACTAGTAATTTTTACATTATTTACTTTAAACTTAATTAATGGAAATTTTAAAACACTTAAAACTTCACTTTTTAATCTTGTATCTCTTTGACTTTGATTTGTGAATAAACTGTCTGCTGTTATTTCAAGTAATCCATCTGCTTTTTCTACATCAGTTCCTTCACCTTTTATACTAATAAAGCCTTTAAATTTTCTAGCTTCACCTGTTACATTATGCAAAGTTGAATTAACATAAAAATTAATTTTACTTTCTTTTTCATTAAACTTTAAATAATAAGATTTTGCTGATGCTTCTATACTTGCAATTAATTAGTTTGCAATAAAAGAATAAAAATATTTGTCAAATAGCTAAAAAAGATATATTGTGAATGTATGTTAGAGAAATTAAATTTATCATTAGAAGAAATAGAACTTCTGAGAGAACTTCAAAGAAATGAGAAGTATAAAAAAGACTATGTAAAAATAACATCAATTTTAATGTTAAATGATGGTTTATCATTTGAGTTTGTTTCAAGATATTTGGGAATAGATATATCAACAGTTAGAAGATATATGAATAGTTATGTATCATTAGGTTTAGATAAATACTTATCTAGTAATTATCATATAAATACAGGTAAATTAAGTATAGAACAAAAATATTTATTGAAATTAGAATTGTCAACAAATTTACACTTAACAAGTCGTTCAATTTGTGATTATATAGAGCAAGAATTTAATGTAATTTACACACCAGAAGGTCTAGTTCCTTTGTTACACAAATTAGGTTTTAGTTATAAGAAAACAAAGCTAGAACCTTGTAATTATGATGTAGTTAAGCAACTAGAATTTATAGAGAATTTTGAATTTTTAAATACTAATTTACCAGAAACAGAATCAATTTATTTTGCAGATGCAGTTCATCCTCAACATAATACAAAGAGTAGTTATGGTTGGATATTGAAAGGTGAAGAAAAAGAAATAAAAGCAGTAAGTGGTAGGCAAAGATTAAACATAAATGGTTTGTTAAATGCTAATGATGTAACAGATATAATAGCAATAGAAAGTCCTACAATAAATATGCAAAGTACAATTGAGCTATATAAAGAACTTGAGTTAAGAAATCCTAATAAAACTAAAATTTATGTCATTTGTGATAATGCTCGATATTATAAAAATAAAATCCTAGAAGAATGGCTTAAAACATCTAAAATAGAACAAATATTTTTACCTCCATACTCTCCTAATCTTAATATTATTGAACGGCTTTGGAAGTTTATAAAAAAAGAGCTAATAAATTCTACTTTCTATAGAACTTTCTCAGAATTTAAAGAAAATATTATGAACTTCTTTAACAATACTAATAAATATGAATCTAAACTTAAGTCATTACTTACTTTAAAATTTCATATTAAAAAAATGCAAACCAATTAATTGTTAGTATAACTGAATAGAAGTTAAAGTAAATATAGATAAAAGAGATATTTTTAGTATGTTTTTCATGTAAAATTCCTTAATTTAATATTTTAATTAGACATACTATATCATATATTTTATTTGTAAATATAGTGCTCTTAAATTTATAAGAACACTATAAAAATATATTAAAAAACTATTTTTTCTTAGCCATCATGTGCCATAACTGTGTAAGAGAAGGAGGATTTGAACCTGGAACACAATTATATTTATCTAAATCTGTTACACCTTCACTCTTTAAGAAATCTTCACATATTAGAGCTTGTCCTGTAAGCTCAGATGGATTCTTTTTAACTATAGCTAATGTTGAATCTCCTAATATATCAGCTTTTCTCCACATATCAGGTGTACCAAGACCCCAATTTATTGTTGCATAGCTTTCAACCATTGTTTCTGGCCAAAGTGAATTTACAGCAATATTATATTCTTTCATTTCTTCAGCTAAACCATGACTAACCATTGTCATACCATATTTACTAATGAAATATCCAATATGACCTTTTAGTAATTTTAAGTCAACAGGAGGTGACATATTAATAATATGTCCCCATTTATTTTCCATCATTGATGGTAAAACTGCTTGGCATAAAAAGAATGTAGCTTTAACATTAACTTCCATCATTAAATCAAATTTCTTTTCTGGTGTATTCATCATAGGTTGCCACCATAAAGCACCAGCATTATTAATTAAAATATCAATTCTTCCAAATTCTTTTTTTGTTTCTTCAACAAGATTTTGTAAATCAGCCATTTCTCTAACATTACATTTAACAGGTAAAGCCTTTACTCCTAAAGCTTCAATTTCTTTTGCAACTGAATAGATTGTTCCTGGTAATTGTGGGTTTTCTTCTGTACTCTTTGCTGCAACTACAATATTACAACCTTCCTTTGCTAGTGTTAAAGCAACATTTCTACCAACACCTCTACTTGCACCTGTTATAATCGCAACTCTGTCTTTTAAGCTCATAATTTGCACCTTTCTAATAAAAATCAGATAAGATTACATTTTAGTTTATTTTTAAACAATATCAAACTTAAAAGAAAATTTAATTATAAAAATTCTATTCAAATTTTGAAAATGTATAGTCATATTGGGATTTTAATTTATTAATTATTTCTTTTGTTTCATTATTTTCAACTACCATTTTAGGTAACATTTCTCCAAAACCATCTGTTGAAAACTCAAATTTTAAAGCCAACCTATTATCAGAATGTAATGGTTCTCCTCTGTGAAATCCAATTGGATCTGTTACTATTACTGTACCTTTTTTGCCTGTTATTCGTATCAAATTCTCTTTAGAGTATTCATTTATCATTTCATCTTCTTTCATTCTTCTATCTTGTAAAAGATGATGAGGTACATTTTTATGAGAGTTTTTTACATAAATATGAGGGCCGTTATTTTCATCAACATCATTAATATATATCAAAATTAACAACACTTGGCTTCTATCAATATCAATGTGAAAAACTTGCCCTGTATATCTGTCCATATCATCTCTAATAGGCGTAGTCCACCATAAGTTTAAAGTTGTAAGTAAACTTTTAGAGTTAAAAAATTGTTGTGATAAAGCTGTAAAATTATTATCTTGTATAATTTCAAATACTTCAGGAGTATTTATTAATAGTTTGAGAGAATATTCATATCTTGTAGAAACATATTCAGAGTTATTAAATATGACTCCTTCATCAAGAAAACAATCTGAAAATTTCCTATCAGAAAAAATAGGGTAACAACGATTATTATTAGCTATTTCTTGAATTTTATCTATTATTTCTTCATCAATTCTTTCTTTAAAAACGAAATAGCCATTTTCTTTAACAGATTTAACTACTTCATCTATATCATTACCAAGAATTTTAATATTTTTTTCTTGAAAATCTCCATTAAATATTTCGGCTAAAAAAATCATTAAATAATTAATTCTTTTATTAGTTAAAAAATACAAATGTCTAAAACTATAATATGTTTCAAATGTTGTTATTCCTGTTTTTAAATAGTTAATATAACCATTAACAACTTTTCTAAACCAAAATAAAAGATCAAAATCTAGATTTTTTGAAGTTTCAAACTTTAAATCATTAATAATTTTACTTACTTTTTCTATTGAATAATTTAATTTATTTGCATAATCTTTTATAAACTCCTCTTCTTTTTCTGAAAACTCATCTAAAAAAGATAACATTATTGATAAATTAAAAAATAAATCTTTTTTATCATCTGTAAAATTTTTTGCATTATCAAAATCAAATTCTTTTAAAAATAATGAATTAAATTTATTTAAAGTATCATTATTTTTTTGAATTTCTTGATAATAATTTTTTATTGTCTCAAATTCTTTAATTACATTTGTATCAATAGAGGCAATTTTTATTAAACCAACTAAAAAATTTAAATTTTCAAGATTTTCTTTCATAAATTACTTCTCATATTCTGAGATATCCCATAAAAATAATAAAACTATAAAATTAAATGAATACTTTGCATTTTGGTAATAAAAAATGTTTTAAATAACATAAACAATCGAAATTTAAAAAGAGCTAAATTTTGGGTTGTTGTTGTGTAACACAATGTATCATTCCACCATTTTCATATAAATTTCTTACATCTATACCTACAACGTTTCTTGTTGGATATAAATCTTGAATTTTTTCAATAGCTATACTATCATTTGGATCTTTGTATATAGGGACTAAAACTTTTGTATTTGCTATGTAGTAATTACAATAAGAGCCTTTATAACCTAAATTTTTCCCATAAGCTGTAACTACATTATTTTTTGATAATGGTAATTTTAAGAATGTGTATAATTCACCATCTTTATTTTTTGCTGAATATAATTTATCAATATCATTTTGTTTAACTTGAAAATCAAGTAGATCTTCTTGATCCATAGTTACTATGGTCTTAGAATTACCAAACCTTGCAAATCCATCAATATGTTGATCTGTAATTTCAAGACCAGATTGTCCATCAAGCCAAATAAAATTAGTAACTCCTAGGTACTTTGTAAAAATAGATTCAGCTTGTTCTTGTGTCATTCCTAGATTTCTATTTTTATTCAATATAGAACTTTTACAAGCCATTAATGTTCCATTTCCATCAATTTCTACACTACCACCCTCATTAATCATAATTGAATTTATATCAATTATGGGTTTACTCTGATCTGTTGATATTTTTGCTGGAATACTATTACAATTATTGTATTCTGCTTTTTTACCCCAAGCATTAAAACCCCAATCTTCTATTAATTGGTTTCCATTCTTATCTTTAACATAAATAGGGCCATTATCACGAACCCATACATCGTCTGTTTTGTAAATTTTAAATTCTACATTTTCCAAAGAAACTTTAGATTTATTTAGTAAATTAGTAACCCTATCTTGTTCTGTTTCATCATATACTATCAGATAAACTTTTTCACTTGATACTAACTCTTTTGTCATATCAACCCAAGTTTGGTCAAGTCTATTACGATAAGTTATCCCATATTGGTATTCATGAGGCCATTGTAACCAAGTTGCTTCATGAGGTTCACTTTCCTCTAGCATTGTATAAATAATTTCATGTGTTTTATTAGGCATTTTTGAATTTGCTTCCCTATCACAAGATATTGATAATATTAATAAAGCTATTAATTGTAAAGTTATTTTATTACTCACTATAAAGATAATTCCTATTTATGAAATTTTTATTTAATTATACTCTGGGTTATTAACAGCACCCATAAATAATATTGATTTTGTTTCATTATCTCTTATCAAATAAAAGAAAGGTCTATTTGCTACAAATCTTGATGTTGTAGAAACACTTTGTGCTGAAGTACCAACGGTAGTAATAGCAGTAGCTTCTGTACCTTCTTCATTTACATCAACAAAAGTATCATGTGATACATAGCTAATAAATATATTTCCTAAAGGTGAAGTTCCCATTTTTGTAAAATTAGCTGAATTAAAGGCTGAAACCATTCCTAAAGATTTAAGATTTTCTTTTAATTGCTTTGTATATTTTAGTTTAAATTTAGGGAAAGATATCATTCCTTGAGTATGATAGAATTTTTTTACCCATTTCTCAATATTCTCATTATTTAATTGTGTATAGAATTTTTCAAGAGATGATTTTTCATTTGGTAAAAATAAGAATAAACTAACTTTACTATCTTCTCCATAAGTTAATTCAGCACCTTCAAACTGATTTTCTGGTAAAATTTTGGATTCAGTATCAATATCATAATTATAATTTATATATCTGAAATCTCTAAAATCTGACATTAAAGGATGCTTCTTTTTTTTTCCATCAGATAAATTAAAATCAGAATCCTTAAGTGTATTTTCTTCTTTAAACTTAGTTGTCCAATTAGCTTTAAAGTAAATTGCATTCATAAGATAAGCAATTATATCTGATGGTATCTCATCAATAACTTTAGTGATTTTACCATTAGTATTATCAGAAGCCCATTGATTGATAATATCTGCTGATTTGGAGTCAGAAAAATCTAATTCTTGAGAATTTGCACTATAATAATTAGTTAAACTACTTTTGAATTCATCTTTAAAATTTATACGAGCTTTACCACCCCAAAGAGAATTAGCTACTTTTAATTGAATATCAGGAGCAGGATTATTTAATTTTTTTATCAATAACTTATTTAAATTATTAACATCTTCTAAAGGTAAACTACTAATTTCAAGAACTTTAGCCATTTCATCTTTAGTTTCTTTATCTGCACCATTATAAGTCATTTGTAATGCTAAAGATAAACTAGCAGGAGATATAAAAATATTTTCATTCTTTTGTTCCTTTACTATATCTAAAAATAAATTAACTCCAAACTTATTATTTGCTGTAACTATTCCACTATCTGTTACTGCTTTTATTTCATTTTCATTTAAAGTCCCAAAAGATTTAGTTTTATTATTTATATCTACTTTTGAGTTGTTTTGAGGATATATACTTTCAAAACTACAAGAATTTAAAAGAATTGCTAAAATTGAAGCACATAATTTTTTTGATTTCATAATTTTAATCTCATAAAAAAATAATCTGTTTTATACAATAGAGTTAAATAAATACTTTGATTTTTAGTAATTTATTCGTATTCAGGGTTATTAACAGCACCCATAAATAATATTGATTTTGTTTCATTATCTCTTATAAGATAAAAGAAAGGTCTATCTGCTACAAATCGAGCTGTTGGCATTGAACTTGCTGCAGAATTTTCAACAGCAGTTGCAGCAGCAGCTTCTGTACCTTCTTCATTTACATCAATAAAAGTATTATGTAATACTCTACTTATATAAATATTTCCTAAAGGTGATGTTCCCATATTGCTAAAATCTGCTTTAGTTTCATTAAAAGCTGTGTTCATCCCTAATGATTGTAAATTATCACTCAATTCATTTTTAAACTTAACTTTAAACTTTGGAAATGATATAAATCCACTATTAAAATAAAAACCTTTTAACCATTTTTCAAGATTTTCATTATTTAATTGATTATAAAATTTTTCAAGTGATGATTTTTGATTTGGTAAAAATAAAAATAAGCTTACTTTAGAATCTTTACCATAAGTTATTTCAGCTCCTTCAAATCTATCTTCCTCTTTTACTTCATTATTCCCGTATTTATTATAATTACTATAATATCTATAATCTCTAAAATCAGACATCATTTTTACTTTCTTTTTAGTTCCATCAGATAATAAGAAATCACCTTCTTTAGTATCTGATTCTTTAAATTTTTTAGTCCAATTTGATTTAAAATAAACAGCATTTATGATATATGAAACAACATTTTCATCTATTTTATCTATCAAATCTGTTATTTTTCCATTAGTATTATTAGAAGCCCATTTATTTATATCTTCTAATGTTTTAGGTAAAGCAAAATCTAATTCTTTTGATTCTGCATTATAAAATTTATCAAGGGTTGTCTTAAAATTATCTTTAAATACAATTCTTCCTTTAGCTCCCCAAAGAGAATTAGCAACTTTTAATTGAACATCAGGAGCAGGATTATTTAACTTTTTAATTAATAATTTATTTAAATTATTTGCATCCTCTAAAGATAAATTATTTATTTCAAGAGCTTTTGCCATTTCATCTTTAGTTTCTTTATCTGCCCCGTTATAAGACATTTGTAAAGCTAGAGCTACACTAGCAGGTGACATAAAAACATTTTTATTCTTTTCTTCTTTTACTAGATCAGAAAATAGTTTTAGACCAAATTTATTATTAGAATTTACTATACTACTATCTGTAATTTTTTTTATATCATCTGAGCTTATTGAAAATGATACTACTTCTTTAGGTTTACCATCTATTGTATAACTTTGATTTACAGGTGAACAAGCATTTAAAAGAATTGCTAAAACTAAAGCACATAATTTTTTTGATTTCATAATTTTAATCTCATAAAAATAACCTACTTTATATAATAAAATTTAATTACAATAAAGTCAAGTAAATAATTTACTAAAAAGTAAATTATTCATGCTCAGGGTTATTAACAGCACCCATAAACAAAATAGATTTTGTTTCGTTATCTCTTATAAGATAAAAGAATGGCCTATCTGCTACAAACCTTGTAGGAGGTGGAGAACTTGCTGCACCGCCACCAACAACTGTTACAGCAGCAGCTTCTGTACCTTCTTCATTTACATCAACAAAGGTATCATGTGAAACAAAGCTAATAAATATATTTCCTAAAGGTGAAGTTCCCATTTTTGTAAAATTAGCAGAATCATTAAAAGCTGAAACCATACCTAAAGATTTAAGATTTTCTTTTAACTGCTTTTTATACTTTAATTTAAATTTAGGGAAAGATACTCTTCCTTCAGCATAATAAAATCTTTTTAACCACTTTTCTAAATTCTCATTATTTAGATTGGAATAAAACTTTTCAAGTGATGATTTTTCATTTGGTAAAAATAAGAATAAACTAACTTTGCCATCTTTCCCATAAGTTAATTCTGCTCCTTCAAACTGATTTTCTGGTAAAACCTGAGTTTTAGTTTCAGTATCATAACTATAATTTATATATCTAAAACTTCTAAAATCAGACATTAAAGGGTGTTTCTTTTTTGTTCCATCAGATAAATTGAAATCAGAATCCTTTAATGTATTTTCTGTTTTGAACTTAGTTGTCCAATTAGCTTTAAAATAAATTGCATTCATAAGATAAGTAATTATTTCTGGTGGTATTTCATCAATAACTTTTGGTATTTTTTCATTAGTATTATCAGAAGCCCATTGGTTAATAATATCTAACGATTTTGAGTCAGAAAAGTCTAATTCTTTAGAAGTCGCTCCATAAAAATTTATTAAATTGTTTTTGAATTCATCCTTAAAAGTTATACGACCTTTACCACCCCAAAGAGAATTAGCAACTTTCAGTTGAACATCAGGAGCAGGATTATTTAATTTTTTAATTAAAAGTTTACTTAAATTATTAACATTATCTAAACTTAACCCACTAACTTCAAGAGCTTTAGCCATCTCAGTTTTTGTTTCTTGATCTGCTCCATTATAAGTCATTTGTAAAGCTAGAGCCACACTAGCAGGAGATATGAAAATATTTTCATTCTTTTGTTCTTTTACTAAGTCTAAAAATAAATTAACTCCAAATTTATTATTTGCTGTAACTATTCCACTATCTGTTACTTCTTTTAGCTCTTGTGCTGTTAATGTAAATGTTTTATCTGGAGGCGATGCTGTAGGAATGGGAGTAGGTACTATAGTTGGAATAATTGTTGGAAAAGGAGTTAATACAATTTGAGCAGGTGTAGGAGTTGGATTTGGTGATATTACAATAGGTTCTTGATTAATTATAGGATTTGGTTTTTGATTAGTACTAGAATTATTTGAATTAGTTTGAGTAGGAGTTGGTTCTGGTTTCTTTATATTTGTATTACTATTTTGTCCTGTTATCGTTTGAGTTGTACAAGAATTTAATAAAATAGCTAAAATTAATGCACATATTTTTTTAGATTGCATATTGAACACCTATATTAAAAGAATAATTATTTTTATAATAAACTTTTTATTAAATATATTTCGTGATTTTGCTTGGGTTTAGTGTTAAGTAATATTAATTAAATGATTTTAAATTAATATATTATTATCCCATTACTTTTTAAGTTTAAAGATATTCTCTAAATTGTATGTATAAGATAAACTTAAACTGTAACCATTATAATAAACAATAAAATTTTATTTTATGATAATTGCTTTTTCAACAAGTGTAACTAGAAAAATTAGTGGAAAGACTATCTTAAATGAGCCATTAGGTGGAACTCATTCTGCTATGATAAATCTTGCTCAGAATCTGTCGAACAATCCTAAAAATCAAGTATACATATTTTGTAATTGTGAGGATGAAGAAGGTATATATAATAATGTTAATTATCAAAAACTTGAAAAAATAGTTAAATTTTCAAAAGAAAATTATATTGATTTTTATATCTGTGTAGCTTCAGAAAGTTCTCTAAGAGCTAGTTTAAAAGCTAAAAAAACTATATTATGGTTACATAATGATTATAGTCCTTATTGGAAAGAGTTAAGTGATGTAGCTGCTGATTTATCAGGTTTAATGGCAACTAAATCTGATAAAGTTATAACTGTTAGTAATTGGCATAATCAAGTTATAAAAGATACATTTAAAATACCAGATAAACACCTTAAGGTTATATATAATGGGATTAACCAAGAATTATTTAGTAAAAATAAACCTTTAAATCAAAGAAAAAAACATTTAATATATTTTTCTGCACCAGATAGAGGATTAGATCTAATTCTTGATTTTTTTCCAAAAATTAAAGAGAAAGTAAAAGATATTGAGTTGCATATTTATAGTAGTTTTAAAACATGGGGCAAAACAGATTCTAATTTTAAAGAAATAGAGAATAAAATATTAAAAAAATCTAATCAAAATGGAGTTTTTGTTCATGAACCTTTACCAATTAAGGAGTTATCAGAAAAATTAAAAAATGCTCTTTTATTTGTATATCCTAATCATTGTTCAGAAGAAACATACTTTAATGCTGAAACATTTTGTATATCAGCAGTGGAAGCTCAAGCTTGTGGCTTACCAGTAATTATGAGTAATAGAGGAGCTTTAGGTGAAGTCGCTTTAAATAATGAAACCGGTTTTTTAATAGATGGAGAACCATATTCTCTAGAATTTAAAGATAAATTTATATCAAGTATTTTAGATTTATTAAATAATACAGAACTATGGCAAAAGTTTTCTAATAATGCTTTTAAATGGTCTAAAAAGTTTTATTATAATCAAATTGTTAATGATTGGGAAAATATCTTTTTAGAAATGAATAATGAAGTTTCTACTCGTTTAAAAGAAAGTCCCTTAAAGCCAAAATACAACTTTCCTAAGGTTTCAATAATAATACCTACATATAATAGAGCTAATAATTTGTTTTATGTTTTAAATTCCTTAGTATTTCAAAATTTTGAAGAATTTGAAGTAATAATAGCAGATGATGGCTCAACAGATAATACAAGAGAAATTGTTGAAAGTTTTAGAAATAAATTAAATATAAGGTATGCATTTTGTGGAGAAAATCAAGGATTTAGAGCTGCAAGAACTAGAAATATAGGTTTATCAAAAGCAAGGGGGCAATTAATAATATTTTTGGATAGTGATATAGTAGTACCTTCTAATTATATTGAATCTCATATAGAGGCACATAAAAAATACAATAATATTGTTGTAAATACTTTTGTTTATAGAATGAAAGAGTATAAAACAGAGGATTTAGGAATGATACCTAAATATTTTATATCAAAGCATATTAATAATTTAGAAGAAGATAGTAAATTTAGATTTAATATTTTTGATAGAGAGCCTATAGATGAAGGATATTATCTTGATAGTAATTCTTTATCAATAAAAGCAGAGCATATAAAGTATGATGGATTTGATTCAAATTTTGTTGGATGGGGTCATGAAGACACTGAATTAGGTTATAGATTCATTAATAAAGGTTTTAAATTTCTTTTTATAAAAGAAGGTTGTGAAAGTTATCATATTCATCATAGTACTAGAGAAACTAAAAATGAAGAAGACAAAATAAACTGGAATAGGATAGTAAAAAAATATCATTTAAAGAATATATATGTTCCTTTACCTAGTTTAGAAGTAGAAGGATTAGTTATTTTAGATAATTTCGACCCTGAAAAAACTTCAGGTTTTTATAGTAATATAGTAAACTCCAAGTTTGAAATAAAGCTTGGAGATAAATTTAATGCTCTAATACCTTTTAAAAAAATTGATATTTCAAAATTTATAGATGATTAATACTAAGATATAATAATATTAATTTTCTTTTTTATAATCTTCAAAAGTGATAGAATAAACAGAGTGATCTACTATATTTCCATATAAGTTTTCTGCTAATTCTCTTACTCCTTCAAATTTAAATCCTAATCTTTCTGGAATATTTCTACTTTTTGTATTTTGTATTGCAGCCCTAATATACACTTTTTTTAATTCTAATTCTGTAAAACAATAATCTAAAATAAATTTTACACTCTTAGATACAAGACCTTTTCCTTGATATTTTTCACCAATCCAATAACCTATAGCTGTTTGTCCTTTATCCCAATTAATTTCATGAATACCTATGACACCAACTATTTCATTTTTTAACCAGATACCAAGTTCAAAACCTTTATTACCATTATATTTTTCTGTTGATATATTTATAAATTTTTCAGTGTCTTGAATTGTTTTATTAGTATCAAGCCAAGGTAACCATTTTTTTAAATATTCTCTATTAGAATTTACAAGTTCAAATAAAAATATGGCATCTTCTTTCTCTAATTGTTTAAGAGATATATCTTCATCTATTCTTTTTATAATCATTATGAGTTCTCAATTTCTTTTTTTATATCTAAAAGAGTTGGATTTTCTGGTTCTAACTCTAAACCTCTATTTAAATGTACTAAAGCTAAGTTTGTGTCACCTTTTTCAAGGTAAGCAAGAGTTAAAGTATATAAAACATAAATATTATCAGGATTAATAGTTAATGATTTTTCATATAATTCTATTGATTTATCAATATTTTTATCTATTAAGTTTATATTAGCTAATTGTATATAAGCTTCTGCAATTTCAGGATTCTTTTCAATCATATTTGTTAATCTATTTGATGCATCTTCTTTTTTACCATGAAATAGATCTAATCTTGCAAGATTTAAATTTGCATTATAATTATCTGGATTATCTCTTACAATTTCACCAAAACAAATATAAGCTTCTTTTGCATTACCAATCTCTTCATAGATTAGTGCAGATCTTATTTTTCCTTCTACATCTGAAATTAAATAAGCTTTTGATAGATCAAGCAATCCATCGTACATCTTATTTTGTATTATTCTTGCAACTGCTCTTCCTAAAGTGGCTCTTGGGTCATCCATTCTCATTTGAAGAATACTATTATAAATTTCTTCTGCTTTATCATATTTTTGTGCATCTTCAAAATTTAACGCTAGTTTGAATTTATGCTCTAAAAAATCAATTTTTTCTTTTGCCATTTTGTCTGATACTCACAGGTAATTATATTTTTTAATATTATAGATGATCTTTTGTTGATATGGGGATGGTGAGACTTGAACTCACATGGATTTCTCCGCCACCCCCTCAAGATGGTGCGTCTGCCATTTCGCCACATCCCCATATGTATAATGTTTATTTAACATTTACAAAAGATAGGTTAACATACAAATATTTATTAGACAATAGTTTTGGATGTTTTTAACTTTTCTTTATATTGGATTTATAAGTTGTTTGTTCGCTAAAAATTATGTATAAAATTTTTAGTAAATAAATTTTTATCAATAAAAAAAATACTAAATAATTAAATCATTTATTATAGAATATGTGTAAAATTCATCTGTTTTATACTAAGTGATAAGTATTTAGTGAAAAGTAAAAAGACAAAACTAAATAGATTTAATGGTTTTGATTAATTATTTTTTTTTAAATAATTTTGTTTAAGTATATATCAGAAGGTTATAAACAATTAAATAATATGCAAACTGAATTAGAAAAAAATATATATCAAACTCAAGAAAAAAATAATATATTAGGCTCAGAATCAGTAATTCTATCTTTATTAGCAGAAGGTATTGATACAATATTTGGTTATCCAGGTGGAGCTATTATGCCTATCTATGATGCTTTATATGATTACCAAGATAAATTAAATCATATGCTTGTTCGTCATGAGCAAGGAGCTATTCATGCTGCACAAGGTTATGCTAGAGCATCTGGTAGAGTTGGAGTTTGTTTTGCAACTTCAGGGCCAGGAGCAACAAATCTACTAACAGGTATTGCAGATGCACAAATTGATTCTACAGCTGTTGTATGTATTACAGGACAAGTTCCATCACACCTTCTAGGTACAGATGCTTTTCAAGAAACAGATATTATAGGTATTGCTAAACCAGTTACAAAGTGGAGTTATCAAGTTACAGATCCTGATGAAATTCCAGAGATTATAGCTAAAGCTTTTTATATTGCAAAATCTGGACGACCAGGTCCTGTTCTTGTTGATATAACAAAAGACGCACAGATAAAAAAATGTAACTTTAAATATAAAAAATGTGAAAGGATTAGAAGTTACCAACCATATCCTAAGTTTACTGAGGAATCTATTGAACAAGCTGTTGATTTAATTAATAATTCAAAAAAACCATTTATTGTTTATGGACAAGGTATAACAATTTCAGGAGCAGAAAATGAACTTATAGAATTTGTTGAAAAAACAGGTATTCCAGCAGGATGGACAATTATGGGATTATCATCAATGCCAACAAATCATCCCTTAAATGTTGGAATGTTAGGAATGCATGGAAATTATTCTCCAAATGTTAAAACTAATGACTGTGATCTATTAATTGCTATTGGAATGCGTTTTGATGATAGAGTTACAGGAGATCTTAATAGATATGCAAAACAAGCTAAAATAATTCATATTGAGATTGATAAAGCTGAAATTAATAAAAATGTAACTGTTGATGTGGCAATTAATAGTGATGCAAAAATTGCATTAAAAGAACTTACAAAAAGAGTTGAAGTAAATTCTCATGATTCTTGGGTTAAAGAATTTAGAGATCTAGATAAAATGGAGTTTGAAAAAGTAATTGAGCCTGAAACACACCCAAAACAAGGAAAAATAAAGATGGCTGAAGTAATAAAAATTATTTCAGATTTAAGTAATGGAGAAGCAATAATTGTAACTGATGTAGGTCAACACCAAATGATCGCAATGCGTTACTATAATTTTAAAAAGAATCGTAGCAATATTACCTCTGGTGGTTTTGGAACAATGGGTTTTGCTTTACCTGCTGCAATAGGTGCTAAAGTTGCTATGCCTGATAGACACGTTATATCTGTATCCGGAGATGGTGGATTCCAAATGACACTTCAAGAACTTGGAACAATTTTTCAATATAAAGTACCAGTAAAAATACTAATTTTAAATAATCACTTTTTAGGTATGGTAAGACAATGGCAACAATTATTTTTTGAAAAAAGATACTCTTTTACAGAAATGGTAAACCCTGACTTTATAACTATTGCAAAAGGTTTTAGTATTCAAGCAAAACAAGTTAATGAAAGAGAGGATTTACAAAGCTCTATTCAGGAAATGTTAGATTCAAAATCTTCTTATCTATTAGAAGTGGTAGTTGAAAAAGAAGATAATGTATTTCCAATGGTTCCTTCAGGTGAATCTGTCTCAAATATACGCTTATCATAGCTAAGTGAAAAGAGAAGAAGTAAAAAGAGTAATTTAAATACTTATGTTTAATTAGTCTTTTAAAACTGATTTTGTTTAACTTATATATAGTAAATATTATAGTTTTTATAGCATCTTCAACTTTAGGTTTAACTTTTGGTTAAAGTTAAATAAAATTAGAAAGATCTTTAGTACTTATTCTATAACTTAGTTAATATATAAAGTTTTTAATTATTTTGGAGATTATATGGGTCTAAACGTAAATAATTCACAAGTACCTCATGAAAAATTTTTAGATAGTGTTAAATCTAAAGATACTAAGCCTAAAACAGAAGAACCTAAAAATGGAGATCCTCCTGTAAAAAATAAGAGTGGTCTTGATATAGGAAAAGATGTTATGGTTGATGGTGGTAATCCTTTAACTAGAAAAACACAACAAGTAAAAATAGTAACTTCTGAAATTACAGGAACTTTATTTCCTGTGGATGGAGTTAAATTAGCTAAAAGTATATTAAAAGAAACAGATCCTAAAAAACAATTAACTCTTTTAATGAATTTTACAAAAGAATTAGATAAAATGAGTTCTGAAATAACTTTCAGAATTAAAAGGTTATTTAACAGCTAAAAAAGAAGAGTCTAATGATCCAGATAAATCTATTTTAAAGAAATTATCATTTTCAAATGATGATATATTAGATTCTATGTTATCTGCTGTTGATAAAGAAATTGCATCAAGAAAACCTTTTAGACCAATAGTTCCAATAAATAACGTTAAGCTTGATTAAAATACTATAAAAAGTAGGTATAAAATATTAAACCTACTTTTTATTTAAATATTACTTTCAATCCACTCAAAATCTATAATTTTTCCACGATCTATTTTAATACTATTTATATTTAAATCTATTTGATGTGGTAGTTTTACTTTAGTTATTTGATAATTTAGATTGTCAAAATAATTATTAAAAACTAAGCTTATCTCATCTTTTGAGCTTTTAGTAATATACCCAGTTTTACAATCAGATAATTTTATATACTTATCTAACTTAATTAATATTCTCTTACCAAAACAAAGTTTTCTGTCAACAGAGAAAGCTGTAAATGAACCTAATAAAAACTTTAAATTTGTTGTGGCTACAATAGGTTTATTTAAAACTTCATGCACAAAACCCTTTTCACCTAATAATTCTGAATAATTAAATAAGCAGTTATTATCTATCTTTATATCTCCAAAGTATTTAAATTCTGAGCTAATTTGTTTAGACTTTAAAGTATTATTCTTATCTATATATATTTTTTGAAGACTTTGAGAAATTTTATCCTCACCACTTGTAGCAAAGTTATATCCATAATAATAACCTAAAAATATTTTAGAATTTATATATATCTCATTTGTTAAAAATTCAGACTCATTAGATATGAATTTCATTTCTATTTTATTAATAAAATCCAATATTTCATTATTTTTCTTTATAGTTTTAATATTATCTATATCAAAAGATTTTAGTAATTTTTCCAATTCATTGATTAATGGTATATAAAATTTATACTCATTTCTTATTAATTTAAGTAAATTTTTGCAATATTTTTGAATTTCTCTTAGATAAATATTATTATTTGTATTTATTAGCTTTTTAATAAAATCTAATACATTTTTTATATTAGAAGTATTTTTTATATAGGATCTTATCTCAAAATCTGGAATATAAAATCTATATGTACTATCATCAGTAAATTGTGTTTTTCTTTTTGTAAGAATTAACTCATGTTTTTTACTACTATCAATAGATAAATGTTTTGGTAATTCATTTCTAATATTATGAATAGCTTTTTGTAATTGTTTTTTTATAGGAACTTTAGATTTTAATAATTTAAAAGAAGATAATAATTCTTCTGTTTTAACAGAGTTATTATCTAATGCTTGGTATATTAATTTATAAAATATCCACTTTTCTATTTCATTGATATTAACAAATTTATTATTTATAATAATGTCTCTAGAATTTTCAGATAATATAAACTCAATGCTTATAATATCCTGTTTATCTTTATTTTCAAGTAATAAATATAAACTTTCTTCTATATAAAAATTTTTGCTATCTTTCATATTTTAAAAATTAAAACTTTAATAGAGTCTTGAATTAATGATTTAGAAGTATACAAGATTTCTTTAATTTGAAATATATTATAGCTAAACAAAATTTGATTAAAGAGATTTAGTTATAAAGGAGTAATACTAAATGACTTTAATAGATGAATAAAAATCTTAGCTATATTATGAGCATCATCTATTCCCCTATGATGAGTTCCCTCTAGTGGAATATTTAAAATCTCTAGAGCATTATTCATTCCAACTTCGTGATTTTGAGAGTTTAACAAAGCAAATAAATTTTTAAGATTTATATGTGTAGGACTAAAGGGATAGGCTATCTCATACTTTTTACATTGTCTTTCAAATTGTTTTCTATCATAATCCCCCCAACTAAGCCAAGTTCTTTTTTGAGATAAATACTCTTTTCTTAAAATATTACAGGCTTCATTAAAACTAATACCCTTATTTACATCTTCTTGAGTTAATGTTGTTAGATTCGTGCAAAATAAGCTAACTTCTGAATATTGAGGTTTTACAATAATAGATCTTTTTTCTTTTATTTCTTTTGATTTTAAATCTACAAGAGAAATACCAATTTCAATAATTTCGTTTTCTTGCCCTTCAGGAGTTGCCTTCTCCCAACAAGTTGACTCAATATCTATAACTATTATTTGGTCTAATAATCTTGACATAATAAAAACTTCTAAAAAATAATCTTAAAATATTTATTTTAATATACTTAAGCAAAATTTCTTTGAGAAAATAAATATAACAGAAGTATTGAAATTACTAACTCTTCTCTTCTTATCTAAGCATTTTTTACTTCTTGTATTCTAACTTTTATATAATACATTATCTATGTAAAATTTTGAAAGCTATATCTCTTCCATTTTTTTGCATAATTGCAAGATTTATCCAAGATAAAGCAAAATATTCCATTAATTGGAACTTATCATCTCCACCAAAATCATAGCATTTTTCAAAACCAATATCAGTTCCTAATTTAGAAGCTATTTCTTTTCCTTTTAAACTATTACCTGCTATAAACATATCAATTTTAGTATTTCCATAGTTTGGATTCTCCATATTTTCAGCACCTGTTGTATTAAAACATTTAACTATATTCTCACAGTTTGTCCAATTTTTAAGGGCTTCTGTTGTGTTTTCAAATGGTTCTGGCTTTACTCTAACTGAATTCATTGCATCAATTATAATTTTATCTTTAACATCTCCTAGATTTGAACAAATTTCTCTCACAGCCTGAGGCACAGCAGCAATAATTATAACATCTGACATTTTTACAGCGTTACTTATTGATTCTACAGAAATATTTTTATTAAAATCAAGTAATCTTTTTACTTTTTCATCATCAAAATTTCTAGCTCCAATTATAATATCATAATTTACTGTAGATAATGCTCTAGCCAAAGCAGAACCGACATTTCCAGAACCTATAATTGTAATTTTCATAAAATAATCTCCTTTTTGTAATAATTTAAAAATTACTCGTTGATATACCAAACAAAAAAATTAGAGCTCCTTGTTTAACATTATTTGTTACTATACTTTCATAATTATAGTTAATAGAAGAAACAAGGGATAGGTTTTTATTTTAATATTCTTGAACAGCAGGTGAATAATAATGGTTTGTCTATAAATAGATATTTCAAAATTTACAAATATATTAATAAATAGAGTAAAAGAAATACTCAAAATAAGCTAATCTTCTTAATCGTTTTTAATTGATTCTATACTAAATTGTTTAATAGATAAATTCAATTCTTTAGCTATTTTAAAAAGTAATTTTTTCTCTTGAGTATTAACTATAGATATAGAATAACCTTTTACATTTTGTCTGCCTGTTCGACCTGCTCTATGCAAATATGCCTCAGAATCTTTACTAATATTATAATTAAGAACATGGGTAATATTTTGTATATCAAGACCTCTAGCTAATAAATCTGTAGAAAATAATATTTGAATCTTAGACTTTCTAAAATCATCTAAAACTTTTTTTCTTTCTTCTTTTGACTGTTTTCCAAAAATTGCACCTATTTTCATTCCATGATACTTAAATTCTGTTGTTAGTTTCTCAACATCATTACTTTGTTGCACAAAAACAAGAGATTTATCTGGATTAAGAAATTTTATAATTCGTTTTAATTCAGATTGTTTATTTTTATCATCACATAAATAATATAAATGTTCAATATTAGAAGGTATTGTATTTATTGAAGATGCTTTTATTATTTCATAATCAGAACTTATAATCTCACTAGCTATCTTTATTGAACTCTCTGACATACCTGCTGATATTAAAATTTTTTGAGTATCTTTAAGATAAGAACAAATTTTTCTTACTTCAGACAAATTTTTTATATCTAATAATCTATCAGATTCATCTAAAACAAGATTTTTTATATTTTTTGTACTAATCTTCTTTTTCTCTATTAACTCTAATATTCTTCCTGAAGAACCAACAATAATATTAGGTTTTTCTTTTAATTTATCTATTTGTCTTTTAATATTAACTTCACCTATTATTAAAGCATAAGATAAATTCAAATCTGAGCCTTTTATAATTTTCTCAATTTCAGTTTTTATTTGGGAAGCTAGTTCATGTGTGGGAGCAAGTATTATCGTTTGTGTACCATTAGATAAATCTATTTTTTGTATTATTGGTAATAAATAAGCTAATGTTTTTCCTGTTCCTGTTTGTGATAAACCTATAACATTTTTATTATCTAGTATTATAGGTATAACTTTTTCTTGTATTTCAGTTGGAGATACTATATTTATTTTTTCAAGATATTTTAAAATATTTTCAGTTATTTCAAGGTTTTTAAATTTTTGAGTCATATATTTATTATTTTTATAAAATATTTATTTTTTAGTTTAAATTATGATTATTTATTTTTTACATATTTATCATACACTTCAGAACAATGAGAAGGTAATATATTAATATCTAAATTGTTCTTATGAAATTTATGGATTTTATGTAATGTTTCTTTATAAGTTTTTGAGTTATCCATAATTATTGAAGCAATAGAACTTGGGGTTATATTTTCTCTAAATGATTTACTTAACCAGCAAGAATCAGCAATTAGAAAATATTTTTGATTATCATAACTATTAACTAATGCTCCTAAATGTCCTCTGTAATGTCCTTCTAATGGAATAAATAAAATAGAACCATCACCAAAAAAGTCAAAAGTTTTATCAAATGGCTTAATAGGATTAACTAAATAACTTGAACTATTTGTATCAATCTCTATAGATCTTTTTTCAAAATCATCAGGTAGTAAACCTTTAAGATAACCTTGTTTTAAAGCTTTAAAACCTTTAGAGTTTTTTACATTATCATATCCATTTTTTAGATAAATGTATTTACAATTAGGGAAATCTCTTAAGGCTGCAATATGATCAGCATGGAAATGAGAAATTATTATATATTTCACATCTTCTGGATTTATTCCTAGAACCTTTAATTTTGAAATAGCTGTATCTTCATCATTAACATATACAGGTGTCATTTTTGCATATAAAGAAAAAGGGAAAGAAGATGTTTCTTTATAAAATCTTTTAGTGTAACCTGTATCAAATAATATTACACCTTCTTTTGGATGTATTATTAAAGCAAACATAGACGGAAATTTAACAGTTTCATTTCTTCCACCTTTAATAACCATTTTTTCTTTATGAGTACAATAACCACCTTCTAGTAATTTAATTCTTACTTTAGTTTCTTGTTTTGTATTAGTGTGCATGATGATGAACTTCACTTAAAGTATTTGATATTGCTGAAACTGGTTGGCTACTAATTAAATCAAAAGCTAATTTAATTTCATGCTCAGGAATATCTAAGAAAGCATTTACAACAACAGGATCAAACATTTTACCACTATATTTTCTAATCTCATGTCTTGCAAAGCTATCAGGTAAAGCTTTTCTATATGCTCTATCAGATGTAATCGCGTCATAAGTATCAGCAACAGCAATAACTCTTGCCCCTAAAGGAATATCTTCTCGATAAAGTGTGTCAGGATATCCATTTCCATCATATCTTTCATGGTGATACCTTGCAAGTGGAGCAACATCTTTTAAGGTTGTAAAATTTTGGATTAAAGCACAAGAAATAACAGGATGCTTTTTAATATTTTGATATTCTTCATCTGTTAACCCAGATGGCTTATCTAATAAACCTCTTGCAATTCCAACTTTTCCAGAGTCATGAAGTAAAGCTCCTTGCTCAATAAGAGTTTTATATTGTTTATCAATACCCATTCTTTGAGCAATAATACTTGAAAGAACCATAACACGTCTTGAATGACCATGTGTATATTTATGTTTAGCGTCAATTACTTGTGCGATAACATTTAAAGCTATTTCAACATAATCACCTTTTACATCTTGGAGTTTTGCTATCTCATAAGTATCAAGACCTATTGATAACCACTCATTTTCTTTAAAATTATTTGGTGTCCATAATTCATCTTTAGTCATTAGTTTTAAGAACATTTCTACAAGTTCAGGGCTAAATTTAACACCACTCATAGTTTTAAGGTAATCTTTTACAATTTCATGTTCTCTTTCTGCTGAAAGCATAGCGTAGTAAGCATCAAAAAGGCTTATAATACCTGCTTCTATTGGTATAGATTTTCCACTTAATCTATCTGGAAAGCCACTTCCATCCCAACATTCATGGTGCCATCTAATTATTTTAGTAACACCTTCTAAAGTAGGGATTAAAGATACAATACGAGAACCCATAATAGTATGGCTATGATTGCCTTTCCCTTCCTTAGTGTATTGTAAAATTTTTTCTTCTTCTTCAGTAGGTAAACCAACTTCACCTATATCATGAAGTAAACCACCATAGAAAATATTTCTTAGACTTTCAATATTTAGACTTAACTCATTTCCAAGTTGAACGCCAGAAAGAGCTACTCTGTAGTTATTATGTAGTTTGTGACCTTCAGCCAGATCAACAACCATTGCCAAAAACTTAATAATATCTTTAAATTTTCTGCGTTCGTTACCAGGAATAAAACGGGAAATAGTTAGGTCATTTTGGCTGAGCACGTCTGTTCTCCGTTACTTATATCTATATTGATTTTTATTATATCTTATTGAATTTATAAAGTATATTATTTGTTTAAAATTATTATATTTATTCAATAAACTTACTTAAAAATCTAAATAAAAAAAATTTCTACATTTATTGAAAAATTTAAGATAAAAATAAACACTGATATAAATAAAGAGAAGAAGTGATAATGATGAGGGAACAAGTTAAGAGTTAGTAATTTCAAAGATTATAGTGTATTAATTTTCTCAGAACAATTTTATTTAAGTATATTTTTTAAATCCAACTCAAGCTAACTTGAGCCAAAGTGCTATCTATTCTTAAATTAATGATTTGATCTACTTTATTAATATTATCACTTACTTTATAACCATCTTTAGAATAAAAATCTGGTAAAGATAAGTTTGCTAATTTATCTGTTGTTTTAAGCTTAACACCATATTCTCTTGGAACAAGTAGTTGTAAACGCCCAACTCTCATAACAGCCTCACAATATATTTCTTTATTTAGTTGACCTGAAAAATCAAGAGTCGCATTTGATGCCCCTAAGTTTAAATCTATTTCTGAACAGTTTGCGTTACTTATTCCAATAATACTGAGATTAGATGCACCTGATTCTATCTTTAAATAATCTAATTCTTCAGTATTAAATTTATTAAAACATATTCTAGTATCACTAGCACCAGATGAGAGTCTTAGACGTTTTATCTTTAAATCTGTAAAGTCAAATAAAGCTTTACCACCACCAAATTTTACTTTCATATAAAGCTTAACTTTTGGGTTTAATTCAACAAAACACTTTTTACTATTAGGATCTACAAATCTTTTTAAGCTCCCTATATCAAAGTTAACTGGTTTAAATTGATTTCTTATTTGTAACTCTCTATGAGAAAAAATTATTTTATGGCTAAAGTTTTCACCTTTATTATGCTGTATTCTAAAAAGCTTATTTTCTTCAGTTTTTGATAGTTTAAAATTAGTAACACCTAAGTCCAAATCTATATCTAATTGTTCTTCATTATTATAATCATGTTCTTCTATATCAAAGTTATTAGTCTTAAAATCTTCATGATAAGTATATTCATCATTATTTATATCATTTAGAAGTTTTGCTGCTTCTTCAGGTGTTATAGTACGATTTGCGACCATTTCTAAAATCTTAAGCTGTTCTTCATCCATGTCAGACTCCTTTGTCTAACTTTAAATTGAGTAAAGGTATTCTAAAAAAATAAATAACTTTTGTCAAAAAATTCTAAAAATTTTTTATTAGCTTTTATTAGTAAAATGTATTTTATATAAATAACTTAAGCAATAAAGTAGATAAACCACATATTACAGAAATTTTCACAGATTAAAAACATTTAAGTAATTTGTAAAAAAATAATTTGCTTTAATAAAACAAATTAGAGAATTATTATAATATTTATTTTATATGATATTAAAATATAGTTTTGTATATTATAAGTGATAAAATTTAGTTTATTATAAGATTTTTATTTAAAGAATAATTAAATGAATAATGAAGATTTAAATTATATAGATTTTGATAAAGATTTAGAAACACTTTCAAAATATGTTAAAGAAGCTATTAAAAATACAGGTGTTTCTATTATAAGAAACTTTGAATTATCTAAAGATGACTCAATATTTATAAAATTTTCTGAAATATTAGGCGAACCTATAAATGAGGAAAGAAATATTGATGGTAAAACAATTTATAGAGTAGAAATAAATAAAAAATTAGATATTCCTACTTATGCCAATACTGAATATGAATTCTGGTGTCATACTGATTGTTCAGACTTTGACGAGCCACCTGATACAATTATGTTATTATGCGAAAAACCTTCTGAAACTGGTGGCGAAACATTTTTAATATCAATAAAAGAGGTATGTGAAAAACTTTCTAATAATGATATTTTTTTATTAACTCATAAAGCTTTTCCAATAAGGGGTCTTATATTTCCAATATTAACTAGTGTAAATGATGAACTATATGTTAGGTACAATAGAGTTTCTATTGATACTTCTACTAAAATTGCAGGAATAGAGTTAGAACCAATGTATTTAAATGTTATTAATAAATTAGATAGAGTAATTAATGAAAATAAGTTTATTGTCAAATTAAATAAGGGTGAGTGTCTTATTACAAATAATAATACTATCTTACATGGTAGAAATTCTTTTCCAGAAAATAGTAATCGTTTAATGAAAAGAATTAGATTGTATAGTAATTGAAAAAACTAAGAAAAATTAATAGTTTTAGACAATAATTTTTATCAAGGTAATTTTGTTCAGCTATAGTATTTTTATTATACACATGATAATCTTAATAAGTTTTTTTTATTGAATAGTGAGAATAAAAATATGGAATTCAAAAGAGCAAGTGGTATTTTACTTCACCCAACTTCATTACCAAGTGATTTTGGTATTGGAGATCTCGGAAAAGAAAGTTATAAATTTATAGATTTTTTAGAAGAATCTGGTCAAAGACTCTGGCAAACATTACCTTTAGGAGCAACAGGTTATGGAAATTCTCCTTATGCCTCTTATTCTGCATTTGCAGGTAATACTTTACTAATAAGTCCTGAATTATTATTTGAAGATGGGTATTTAGATAAAGAGGATTTAGAGAATTTACCAGAATTACCAAAAGATAAAGTGGATTATGGAAAAGTAATTGATTTAAAAAATAGTTTATTTAAAAAAGCTTTTGAAAATTTTAAAGTAAGACTTAGTGAAGAAGATAAGCTTAATTTTTTTAATTTTTGTGATTCTAATAACTATTGGTTACAAGACTTTGCAACATTTATGGCTATTAAAGAATATTATATAAAAAAAGCTAAAGATGAAAATAGAGAGAATGAATGTAAAACTTGGGTTGATTGGGAACATGATTTAGTAATTAGAAATTCTAAAGCATTAGAACATATCAATAAAATTTTATTTGATGAAATTTTTTATCATAAATACTTACAATATGAATTTTTTAAACAATGGTTAAATCTTAAAGATTATGCAAATAAAAAAGGTATTTCAATAATAGGAGATATTCCTATATTTGTTGCTTTTGATAGTTCTGATGTTTGGTCAAATCCAGAATTATTTTTACTTGATGATAATGGAAACCCTACAGAAGTTGCAGGTGTTCCACCAGATTGTTTTAGTGAAACAGGACAATTATGGGGTAACCCATTATATGATTGGAATACAATGTTAAAAACAGGTTTTAGTTGGTGGATTGCAAGATTTAAGATGACATTAACACTTGTAGATATTGTAAGAGTTGATCATTTTAGAGGATTTGAAGCTTATTGGTCTATACCTTATGGTTCACCTAATGCAATAAATGGTCAATGGAAAAAAGCCCCTGGATTTGAGTTATTTAAAACTATAGAAAAATATTTTGGTGAAATACCAATGATAGCAGAAGATTTAGGAGTAATAACACCAGAAGTTGAGGAGTTAAGGGATCATTTTAATTTTCCAGGAATGAAAATTTTACAATTTGCATTTACAAATACAGCAAAGGAACCTTTTTTACCACACAACTATAAAAAGAATTTTGTTGTTTACCCTGGAACTCATGATAATGATACTTGTCTTGGTTGGTTTAATACTTGCCCTGAAAAAGAAAAAGAATATTTTTTAAGATATACAAATTCAGATGGAAAACATATTAATTGGGATTTTATAAGATTAGGAATGTCATCTACTGCTGATATGTCATTATATGCACTTCAAGATATATTAGGATTAGATACAAGTGCAAGAATGAATATGCCATCAAAACCGGATGGAAACTGGGAGTGGAGATTCACTTCTGATATGCTTACAAAAAAAATAAAATCTAAGCTATTACAAATGTCTATAGATTATGGAAGATTTATAGATGAAAAAATATAAGAAAAAACTTAATATTTTTCTGTTAAGTATTGTGAACTAGAGCATATTATAGTACAATATCAATCGTTAATAATTTAACTGTAATTTAAAAAATTACACATAATATAAATGTTATAAATATTTTTAGGAGTTCTATGTTAAAAACATTAAAAAGAAGTTTACCTGTTATGGCAGGTTTATCAGCATTATTAATTACAGCGTGTCCTACAGCTACACCACCAAATACAACAACACCTACTGGTTCAACAGAAACAGCATCAATTGCTGGAACAGTAACAAAAGAAGATGGTTCACCAGCTAATAATGCAACAGTTGTTTTAATTAAAAAAGCAGGTGGAGCTGATTCAGATTCACAAATAGTTAGAACAAATGATAAAGGTTTATACAGCTTTAATAAAGTTGATGCAGGAAACTATAGAGTTGCTTTTGTAATTCAAACAGAACAAGAAAGAAAAGATGGAACACCTATCGCTTATGATCCAAATGGTAAAACAGGTCAATATTTTGGTGCTATTACAACAAAGAATTTTGATTTTGATGGTGCTACAAATAAAACATTCCAAGTTCCTTCATTTAATGTAGGTTGGGTATCAATGCTTGAACCAAATGATGCATCTATTGATTTCGAAAGAGAAACAAAGTTTTCTTGGGCTGCTGTAAAAACATCAGCTAATGTTGAATACAATTTATTAATTAAAGATTCTGATCAAAATAATTTCTTTAAATCAGCTAATAGTTCTTCAACATCATTTTCTATAAATCCTTCAACAACAAAAGGAAATCAAGGAAATAATACAGGAAAAAGTTTTGAAAAAGGTAAAACATATTATTATATAGTTAATGCTGTTTTCACAAATGCAGGTGCTTCTGAACCTACAATAGCTGCTGGTAATACACCAAATGCTAAATTTACAATAAAGTAAGTTTTAAATAACAATAAAAAAGATGTCTTTTTTAGGACATCTTTTTTTATGCCTTTTTATCTAATCTAAATCAAATACTGAATTGATCTATATCATGTATTTTTTTACTATAAGAAATTATGATCTTATTATAGAGAAAATACATTATATTTGAGGTATTAAATGAAGAATTTAAAAAATATTTTAGCTGTATCAATATTAAGTTTAGGTTTATTTTCAACAAATCCTGCTTTAGCAAATGAAAATATTTTAGATAATAAGACTACAACTATACTTGCAATTAATTAGTTTGCAATAAAAGAATAAAAATATTTGTCAAATAGCTAAAAAAGATATATTGTGAATATTGTGTTGAAAATTAAATTTATCATGAAGAAATAGAACTTTTAGAAACTTCAGAAATGAGAAATATAGTATATAAAATATCAATTGTAATTAAATGATAGTTTATCATTTGAGTTGTTTCAAAGATATTTTGGGAATAGATATATCAACAGTTAGAAGATATATGAATAGTTATGTATCATTAGGTTTAGATAAATACTTATCTAGTAATTATCATATAAATGAGTAAATTAAGTATAGAACAAAAATATTTGGTAAATTAGAATTGTCAACAAATTTACACTTAACAAGTCGTTCAATTTGTGATTATATAGAGCAAGAATTTAATGTAATTTACACACCAGAAGGTCTAGTTCCTTTGTTACACAAATTAGGTTTTAGTTATAAGAAAACAAAGCTAGAACCTTGTAATTATGATGTAGTTAAGCAACTAGAATTTATAGAGAATTTTTAGATTTTTAAATACTAATTTACCAAACAGAATCAATTTATTTTGCAATTACAGTTCATCCTCAACATAATACAAAGAGTAGTTATGGTTGGATATTGAAGGTGAAGAAAAAGAAATAAAAGCAGTAAGTGGTAAGGCAAAAGATTAAACATAAATGGTTTATTATTACTAATGATGTAACAGATATAATAGCAATAGAAAGTCCTACAATAAATATGCAAAGTACAATTGAGCTATATAAAGAACTTGAGTCCAAGAAATCCTAATAAAACTAAAATTTATGTCATTTGTGATAATGCTCGATATTATAAAAATAAAAATCCTAGAAGAATGGCTTAAAACATCTAAAATAGAACAAAATATTTTTACCTCCATACTCTCTAATCTTAATATTATTGAACGGCTTTTTGGAAGTTTATAAAAAAAGAGCTAATAAATTCTACTTTCTATAGGGTTTTTCTCAGAATTTAAAGAAAATATTATGAACTTCTTTAACAATACTAATAAATATGAATCTAAACTTAAGTCATTACTTACTTTAAAATTTCATATTAAAAAAAATGCAAACCAATTAATTGTTAGTATAATATAAATACTTTAAGTGTAAATACAAATTTTGATAACCTAAATATTTCACTTAAATCAGATTCTATAGAAAATGAAGAAGAGGTAAAAACGACAATTTTTGGTTTACCTCAAAATATGGGACCAATAGATAGATCTGTCAGAGGAGTTATTGCAGCTGGTCTTATAGGCACAGGTATTTATGGCTTAAGTACAGGAAATATTGGTAAAGAAGTGAGTGGCGTTTTATTAGGTGTTTCTGTAATACCAATAGCGACAGCAGCTACTGGATATTGCCCTCTATACCAATTATTTGGATTAAAATATTCTTTCTAAATACATAGCTTTACTGCTGGTTTATATTTTTGCTTAAAAACTATGAATAAAATTTTATTCATAGTTTTTTTTTATAAAAAGTAAAGAAAAGGTAAAACAGCTACTAGACAAAGTTAACCTTAATTTAATATAATATCTTTAATAAGTAGGTCGGACTAATAGAGGCTATTATGAACGTATCACAGATACTAAAAAGCGTTAAAAGTGAAGTTACCAGCTTTCTTGATGCAAAAAAAAATGAAAAAAAAATGCAAATGAAAGCAACACCTTCAAAAGGTAATTTTGACAGATTTGTAAAAAGTAATGGGAATGACTTAATGGATATTAAGACAAAAACTCGTTATGTCAATGGTATTTGTTATGGTAATGGTCAATAAAACTTTAAACTTCTCTCCTTTTAATAGTTAAACAAAATGAGTTTGATAAAATTAATATACCAGAACTAAAATTACTGGATTTTTTATCATCGCTTTTTACTTCTTCTCTTTTCAGTTCTAAAAGATACTTTGTATATAAAAAGTACTGTACTAACTATGATATAAGTTGTAAAATTTACATCTAAATTATATTTTAAGAGATAAAGATTAAATGAAAAAAATATTTGTATTATTGTTAGTAACAAATCTTTTTGCTTGTCAAAATCAAGTAGTTAATTTAGAACAAGAAAAATTTAACCAGATAAATAATACTTATATTAATTCAAATAATGAAATTGATGCTTATTATCCTACAAATAGTGGCAGAGTTTGGAAATATTCTCTTGAACAATTTCAAAATGATGTACCCTCAACAAAATTTTCTAAAATGGAAATAAGTGTAATTTCTAACTCTAAAAAAAGTGATCATAGTGAGAGTATTTTAAATCGTTACTATCCAGAATCAAATGTTCAACCATATAAAACACTTGTAAAAAAATTTAGTGATAGGATTGAACTTTCAAGATATGTTCAAAAAGAAGTTTTTAAAGAGTTTTCAAAAGCTGGTAATGATTATATTACAGTACTAATGTCACCTTTAGAAATTAATAAAAGTTGGGAAGGTAGATTATTTCAAGGTGGAAAAGAAAGTATAAAAGTTATTGGTTTTGAGAATATTGAAGTTCCTGCTGGAAAATTTAAAGCCTTAAAAATGAATCATCACTTAAAATATGATAATGGAAAAGAAGATAATTTATACTATTGGTACACCAAAGACATAGGTATGATCAAAATGTATGAGGAAATAACTTTAGTCTATAGTTCAGGTGAATCAGTTAAATTTAAATCAATAGGTTCTTTAACTGAATTTTCAAAATTAAATAAATAGAAAGGAAATTCTTTTAAAAATGGATTATTATTGTTTAATAAAATGGGATGGCTCTGAAGATGAAGGAAAAATTCCTAATTTACCTGATGAAACACCATTTATTTTAATAGCAGGTGAACCAGATTATTGCGATTGGGGTTTATTTGAATGTGACTTGCCTGATGGTTATCAGTTTAATGAGTTCATCCAACCAATAGGTGAAGAGCTTGATATATTACTTTATTCTGCGGCATCTTATCCTCCTTCGATTGCTTTAGCTAGAGAAGATCTTGAAATAGCTTTAAGGAAAATGAAAAATGTAACTAAAAAAGATTTTGAAGATATGTTTAAAAATATTTTAAAACAATATTTACAGTTACAAAAACATAGTGGACATTTTTTAGCTGAATCATTAGAAAATGACGAGGATTATCTTATCAAAGGTGCTTTTTATTGGATAATTGGTTATGATCATTTAAATGATGAAGTCAAGTGGGTTTCAGATGATTATTATATTTATGAAAATCCATCTAAAACATTTGGTCTCGATCCTTTAAAACTAAGAACAATATTTGCACAATGAATAATAAAGATATAGGAATTGTTCTTGAAATAATAAAAGAAAAAATTAAAGAGTATAAACCTGCTGTTGTAGGTGCTATGACTCGAGATCCTTATAAAGTTTTAATTTCAACAATTATTAGTTTAAGAACAAAAGATGCTGTAACAGAAGTTTCTAGTAAAAAACTTTTTAATTTAGCTGATACTCCTGAAAAAATGTTAACACTTTCGCCTGAAGAAATACAAAAAGCTATATATCCTGCTGGTTTTTATAAGAGAAAAGCTATAAATATTATCGAAATTTCAAAAGCTCTTTTAGATAAATATGAAGGAATTGTCCCTGATGATGTAGATGAGTTAACAAAGCTAAAAGGAGTAGGGAGAAAAACAGCGAACTTAACAGTAACACTTGGTTATAATAAATTAGGAATATGTGTAGATGTTCATGTTCATAGAATTACAAATAGATTTGGTTATGTAAAAAGTAAAGATCCAGATGAAACAGAAATTTTGTTAAGGCAAAAACTACCAAAAGAATATTGGCTAGAAATAAATGATTTACTTGTTGTTTATGGACAAAATCTTTGTACCCCAATTTCACCTCATTGTAGTAAATGTCCTGTTTTTGGATATTGTGAAAGAGTTGGAGTTACAACTAATAGATAATTATAATAAGTAAAATAGAGAAGAAGTAAAAAGTGATAAGGAAAGAAGTCAAGAGTTATTAACTTCAATACTTATAGTATATTGTTTTATTAAATCAATTTTACTTAAGTATAAACTTGATTTTTGCTATATTTAAAGTTAATATTAGAAAATACAAAATAAACAAGCAGGTTATTTTTATGAAAACAATAGAAAAAGGACAAAAATTACAGCTAGAAAAAGAAGGTATAGCTAAAACTTTTTTTGTTAATATAGATTGGAATCAAAATGATAAACCTAGTTATGAAATAGATGCTAGTGCTATGATTATTTCAGATAGAGGTAAATTAGAGGAAGAAGAAGATTTTGTTTTTTATAATAACTCAAAATCTATATGTGGTGGTTTAAATTTACAAGATAATCCTTCATTTAGGAAAACATTTTTTATTGATTTAAATAAAATAAAAAGTAACACTTCTAAAGTCATGATTTTATTAACTATTGATAATGGTGATAGTTTAAATCAAAGATTTGGTGATATAAAAGATATAAAGGTGATTATTTCTGACCATAATAAAAACAATCTTCTTGAATTTAAAGTGGATGGAATGACAAAAGAAACTGCAATAATAGCTCTTGAAGTTTATAAAAGAAATGATGAATGGAGAGTTCAAGGAGTTGGAAACGGTTTTAACTCTGGGTTAAGTGCAATATTAAAAGAATATGGCAGTGAAAAAATTAAAATTGAAGAAGAGACAAAAAGACCTCCTGCTTCAGTTGATAAGATACCTTCAGCATCTATATCTAATCTTAATAGTCTTACTCAGCCTCCTAAACCACCCACAATTTCTTTATCAAAAATAACATTAGAAAAAAAAGGTGAATCTACTAAAATTGATTTAACAAAGAAAAGCTCTGGTGCTAGTAGTGAAATACATATAAACCTTAATTGGAATCAAGTTTCAAAGAAATCTGGTTTTTTCAGAAAAACTGAAACACTAGACTTAGATTTAGGCTGTATGTTTGAATTGCAAGATGGATATAAAGGTGTGATACAAGCATTAGGAAATTCTTTTGGCTCAAGATATAATGATCCTTATATTTATCTAGATAAAGATGATAGAAGTGGTAGTGCAAGTGATGGTGAAAATCTCTATATAAATAAACCAGAACTTTTAAAAAGAGCTGTTATTTTTTGCTTTATTTATGAAGGTAATTGTGATTTTCTAGAGGCAGGTGCATATCTAAAAGTTAAAGGTTTAAATCAAGAAATTACAGTAAACCTTGATAGCCCAAGACCTCACTTGACATTTTGTATAGGTATTTCTATAGAAAATATAAATGGGGTTGTAAAAATTCAGAAAATAGATGAATATGTAAGAGGTCATAGAGAATGTGATGAAATGTTTGGATTTAATTTTAGGTGGGGTGCAGGTTCAAAAGACTGAACTTAGAAATGTATAAAAAAAAATTATCATTTGTTTTAGCAATAAGTTTAATTATCTCTCTTTCTCAGAATGCTTATTCTGCTCAAAATAAATTAGTAAATAAAAAACAAAAAATAGAGTTAAAAACTAAAGAAGATATAAATAAAGTTTTTGATATAGGAGCTAAACTATATGAAGAACAGAAATATGAAGAAGCTATAGAAATTTTTAAAAAAATTACAGAAAAATTTCCTGCTTATGGAGATGCTCATTATTATTTAGGATTATCATATTTTAGTTTAGGAAAATATTATTTATCAATAGCCTCTTTTCTTGAAGCAAATAAGATTTATGGAACTGATAAATATGATGCTCTTTTTGGTGCTGGTTTATCATATTTAAGTGCTGGTTATAATGATGAAGCACGTTCTGCTTTTCAAAAAGTAATAAGAGAAAGTAAAGATGAAGAATTAATCGAAGATTCTAAAAATTGGCTTAATTCTATTGATGAACAAGTATTGCAAAAAGAAAAATTAGATTTATTAACAACAGATATAAACTTTAGAGAAGGTTTAGAATATCTTGAAAAGCAAGATTATAATAAAGCAGAAAAAGCTTTTATAAAAACATTAGAAAATAAGCCCTCTTCACTTTTAGCTCTTTATTATCTTGGAAATACAATGTATTTAAGAGAGAAATACAAAGAAGCTAAAGAGGTTTTTGATAAAATAATTTTAATCTCACCAGATTCTAAAATTGCTTCTGATGCTAGATTATATAATAGAGTAATAGATGAAATCTCAGCTACTTTACCTGAGAGTAAGCCTATATTTTTTCAAGTATCTTTAGGAGGATTATATGATAGTAATGTATCATATTCTGATATAAACGATACAATAATCAGTGATATAGCAGGAGTTGCGAGTGCTAATATAGGTTATAACTTTAATAATAACTTACAAAGTCGATACTCTTTTTATGGTAATTTATTTTCAATTATTAATGATAATACACCTAACTTAAATATTTTTAGCCGTGACTTTAACTTACAAAGGCATACTTTAAATATAAAATATAATAAAAATATTTCAGAGGATATTTTAACTGAGTTTGATGTTTTTGGTAATTGGTTCCTTCTAGGCGGTAGAAACTTTCTATTAAATGCAAAATTTAACCCACGTTTAAATTATTATTTCTCGCCTAATTCAGTTTCTGTAATTCAATATAGTCTTGATTTAAACAGTTATCCTGAATTTAATGTTAGAAGTGGTTTTTCTAATACTCTTGATTTATCACATTATTTATACTTGTTTGAAAATAATATATGGCTAAGGTTTGGATATAGTTTACAAAAAAATAATGCAAATGATTATCCGCAGACCCAGTCAGGTATTTTAAGTGATGGAAATCAATACGATTTAGTATATAATTTTACAAATTCTCTATTATCTAATGGATTATACGCTGATTTAGGTTTTAATTTATTGTTCAATAGTCGCCTTAGAATCACTACAGGAATTAATTTTAACAGTTACGATAATCAAGATATTTATAAGCTTACAAGCCCTACTACTAATATTACAACAGGAACAACAGAAGAAAGAATCTTAAAAGATACAAAGAAAAAAAGAGAAGATTTATTATACTCTTTTGGTATAAACTATTCAATACCTATATATAGTGCTATTTCAGCTAATTTAAATTATAATTTTTTAAATAATATTTCAAATATTACTGCTAATGATTATATAAGTAGAAGTTATAATAAACATACAATTGGTTTAAATTTGTCATATGACTTCTAATTAGATGAGAATAAGTAAAAAGTGATAAGTGAAAAGAGAAGACTAGTTAAACTCAAGACTATTAATTTATTACTTTTCACTAAAAAATTTTGTTTAATTATAATAAAAAAATAATTTTAAATGATTAAAGATTATATTGGTAAAATTTGCCCTTTCTGTATAACAAGAATTGTAGAAGGAAAAGAAGTTGTAGTTTGTGCAACTTGTAAAACGCCTCACCATAAAGAGTGTTGGATGTATAATCTTGATAAATGTGCTACATTTGGTTGTAAAGGTAAAGAAATTTTATCCTTAAGTTATCAATTTGATACTAATAAAGTTATAGAAGAAACGATAATTTCAACTCCAGCACAAAAAATTCAAGCAAAAACAATGGAGATAAAACCTAGAAGAATTCCTAAAAAATTTGGTAAAAATAATAATTATTTAAAAATACAACCCAAAAGACATTCTAAAGAAATATATTTTAATAATAAACTAGTTCCTGAAGCAGAATTTATCATACCTGAATATGTTAATGAAGATTTGATAGAACCAGAACCTCAAAAGAAAAAAAGGGAATTTCCTTTTAAAAAGTTTGTTCCAAATGAAGCACCGAAAATAAAATATGAGGATATTCCTAAACCCCCAGATTTTATTCCAGAATATGTTCATGTGGATATGAGAGAAAAGCCAAATCAAAAAATTGTAAGACCTGCTATTTTAAGATTAAGACCTAAAAATTTATTTGATAATGAAAAAGAAGAAAATAATAAGTATGAACCTGTTCCAAAACCAGCTCCTTTTATTCCAGATTATGTTAATCAGGAAATGCCTATTATTCTAAAAAAGAAAAAGCAAAAGTATAAAGTAACTAATCTCGAGTTTATTCCTGCACCTGCTCCAAGAACAGATTATATACCAGTTGTTAAACCTGAATTTATAATACCTGATTATGTTCATTCAGAATTAGAAGATTATGAGGAAAGTGCTTTATCAATTACACAAAATTTACTAACTCATAAAAAATGTATAAATTGTAACCAATTAGTAAAAATAGGGGAAATTGCTTGTCCTTACTGTCTAAAATCACCAACAGAAATAGAAAAAGTAAATTCAACCTTAAAAAAAATAACACTTAATGATATTAATATTGTTACAGATAAAAATTATCAACCTTATGCAGTTTTATATGCAAATAGTACACATATAAAGTCTATAGATTTTAGTGTTGATGGGAAATTTTTATCTTTTGGAAGCAAAGATAAATCTATCAAAATTTTCGATATTGAATATAGAGAATGCGTAAAAATACTTCAAGGTCATATAAACTCTGTTAATTCAGTTTCATATAGTGCAGATGGAAAATTTTTAGCATCTGCTGGTTTAGATAGAACTGTTAAAATCTGGGATATAAGCTCTGGTGAATGTATTAAAACTATTACAGGAAATACAATGGGTTTTAATTATATTATTTTTAGTAGTGATGGTGGTTATATCCTCTCATGTAGTGGTGAAGGTATGGTTAAAGTTTGGAGTGTTCAAACTGGAGATTGTTTAAGGGTCTTCAAAGCTGATTTAAATTGGATGAATTGTGCAGCTTTTAGTTTAGATGGTTTTTCTGTAATATCAGCAGATACAGAAGGTAATTTAAGATTTTGGGATATTGCAAGTGGTCAAAATACAAGAATGTTAAAACCACACTTTGATTCAGTAAACTCTATGTTTTTTGCTTATGATAGAATACATTTAGTAACTGCTAGTAGTGATAGAACAATAAAGTTAATAGATTTAAATGAATGGAAAGTAGTTAGAACATTTATAGGTCATCAAGATATTGTTACTTCTATTGCAAGTAGCCCAGACGGAAGATATATAGCATCTGCTAGTAAAGATTTAACTGTAAAAATTTGGGAAATGAGTACTGGTAAATGTGTAAGAACAATAAAAGCACATACTGAACCAATTAATTCTGTTGCTTATAGCCCAAATGGAAAATTTATTGCCACAGGTGGAGAAGAAAAGATTATAAAAGTCTGGCAATTATATTAGAACTCTATTATTTATCAAAAAGAGAAATAAAATTACTAATTTATATTTAGAAAAAGTAAAAGAGGCTCTAATTTTCTGAGCCTCTGGAGAAGAAAGAGATTTTAGAAATTAATTAATAATTTCATTGATTATGAATTTCTATAATTTTATTGTTGTCCGCCAAACATACCTTTTACAGCATTTTTAATTGAATCATAAAAACCTGTTTTTTGGGTTAACATATGTGTACCTACTGCACCAACTAATCCAACTGTTCCTACTAATATTGTTAATGGTAATCCACCTAAAGCACTACCTGCTAAAAGTGCAGTCATTCCACCAGCTAAAGCTCCACCAGCACCTGAAAGAGTTGCTGTTGCTGTATCAGCTGCAAAAGTTCCCACTGCATCTGCACCTGTTTTCTTACCTGTTAAAACTTGATAACCATTTGAAGCAGCTGAAACGATACCACCAATCATTGCACCATATTTTGCACCTTGAAGTGTACCTTTTCCAAGACCTTTAGCAGCCATTCCAGCTCCTTTTATTTTGTCTCCGATGCTACCACCCATTTTGATACTTTCTGTATCAGCGCCATCAGCACCTGACGGTATTTCTACACCTTTCATTCCTGAACCGATTAAGTTTAAGTTACCCATTCCTTTAACAGCACCTACAGCACCGCCTAAACCACTTCCTACTAATCCACTTATTGATGTAAATTTGTCAGCCATTTGTAAACCAGCACTACCTGTTCCAGGTGGTGGCGGTGGTGGTGGAGGTAAATCTCCTGATGGCGGTGGTGGTGGAACATCTCCTGTAGGTGTTGTTCCAACTGGTGGAGGAGGAGGATTTCCAACTGGTGGTGGTGGTGGTGGTAATGTGATACACATGATGTAGAACCCTTTCTTTTAACTTAAAATTCATATTCAATCTTCATGTTTTTATTATAGGATAAATTCGTAAAACTCTTGCTATTATTAAGTTAAGGTGTAGTTAAATAATAAAGAAGATTAGTTTAACATTTTTTGCATTTTTCTTAACCTTTTATAATTAATGATTAAGTATGTAAGAATATTCTAATGATTTTCTTTTAAAATAATCTAATTGACCTATTCTACCTTTATGACCAGAGTCTGTATAAGTCTTAAGTAAGATATTTGTATTTTTTGAAGTATTACGCATTTTTGCTACATATTTCGCAGATTCCCATACTCCAACCACATTATTGTTAATGCCACTTGTTATAAAGATATTTGGATATTTTTGAGATTTAATATTATCATAAGGTGAATAAGATTTTATATAATTGTAGTATATAGACCTATTTGGATTTCCCCATTCATTATACTCATCTATTGTTAAAGGTAATTTATCATCTTTCATTGTATTTAATATGTCTAAAAATGGTTCTTCTAAAAGAATATTTCTAAATAAATCTGGTCTTAAATTAGTTGCACCTGCTACTGCTAAAGCTCCTGCTCCTTTAGCAAAAGCACTTACTCTATCTTTTGAAATATAACCTTGATAAATTAGATAATCAATACAATCAATTAAATCGTTAATAGAATTTTTTTTATCTAAAAGCTTCCCTGATTCATACCAGTAGGTTCCTAATTCCCCACCACCTCTTATATGTGCTATAGCATATATATAACCTCTATCAACTAGACTAAACTTATCAAGTTCAAATTTAGGATCATTACTTTCACCATATGCACCATAAGCATTTATTAAAATAGGATTATCACCATTTTTTACCATATCTTTTCTATAAAGTAGTGATACAGGTATTTTTATTCCATCTCTTGAAATTATATTTATTTTCTCAGTTTGATAATTATACTGATTAAAATTCCTTATTTTTTCTTCTCTAATTATTTTAAAAGTTTTCTTTGTTAAATCATATTGAAATATACTTTGAGGAGTAATAAAGGATGAATAAGAAATATTTAATTTATCAGAATTAAAGTTATTAGTAATAATAGAATTAACTGTGTAAGATGGTTCTGGGAAATCAATATCATACTTTTTATTATTTCTAAGATTATAAACTTTAATTTTTGCCAAACCCTTTTCTCTAAAATATATAACTATATAGTTTCTAAACATCTGAAAAGATTTTAATGTTACATTTGGATTTGATGAAACTATTTCTTCCCAACTTTCTCTTCTATATTTTTCAATAACATTAACCGCCATAAGCTTATAATTAGTAGAATTCGAATTAGTTAAAACAAAAAATTTACCTCCATTATGTTGTAAATAATATTTAGTATTAGGTTTCCTAGTTTGAAAAACTTGAAACTTAGAGCTTATACTTTTTGCTCCAAGATATCTGATCTCATTAGAACTTATACTCTCAGAATTAATGAGAATATATGCATTACTATCTGTTTTTGAAATATTAATATTAAAAGAGCTATCTTTCTCATGATAAATCATTTTATCCGAGTCAATAGGTGTATTTATTTTATGTTTAAATATTTTAAAAGGTCTTAAAGAAGAATTTAACATAGTATAATATAAATACTTACTATCATTAGTCCATTCTATATTTCCATATGTATTTGGTATTTCCTCACTTAAAAGTTCATGAGTTTGAAGATTCATTATATAAATAGTATAAAATTCATTTCCACTTTGATCTATTGAAAATGCTAGATATTTATTGTTAGGACTTACTTTAAAATCACCAGGGAAAGAAATATTTTTGCCTTGTGAGAATTTATTTAAATCTAATATTAACTCTTCTGCATTATATATGTTATTTACATTCTTTCTATAATATAAAGGATATTCCTGACCTTCTATATACTTCTGATAATAATAATAGTTACCTATTTTTTCAGCTATAGAATTTTCTTGTTCACCTAATTTATCAATCATTTCACTAAATAACCTAGTTCTAAATTCCTGATCTTTTTCTAAAATAGAGTCTGTATACTTATTTTCTTGAGCCAGATAATTAATAAAGTCTTTATTTGATTTGTCTTTCATCCATGAGTAATCATCTGTATATTTTTCAACGCTATAATCTTTAGTCTCAGGTATTTTTTTTGCAATTGGTGGATTTGTTAAAATTGATTCTTCATCTTCATTATTTATAATAATTTGTGGCTGTTGGGCAATTGCAGGGACATTATTTGCACATGAACTAAGAAATAAAGTTAATAAAGAAAAAATAATTTTTTTGTTCAAAATATAAATCCTCAATCTATTGCATAAAAGCTGTATATATTCATATAAATATACTACAGTATATTTTTAATATTTGTATCTTGATAAAGATCTACTTTGGTATTATTCAATATCTAATGATATTTTAAAATTAAAGAATCTATTATATACTAGAACTGAATTAGTCTATTTATAGTATAGTAACTTTAAGGTTATAAAATGGCTTCAAAAACAGAACTACTTAATTTTTTTAATAAATGTCCTAATTTATTTATTTATTTAATATCAAATAAATATAAAGTAAGTCGTGTTCTTACAGATAAATATCCTGATAAGTGGGATTGGAAAGCTTTAAGCGAAAATAAAGATGCACTATGGTCTGTTTTTATGATAGAAACAGGTAAACATAATCTTGATTGGAATAGTCTAAGTAGTAATACAGGTCTTCCTTGGGATAAATCCTTAATAGAGAGGTATTTAGACAAATGGGATTGGGGATGGCTTGGATTAAGTGGGAATACTGCTATACCTTGGTCAACTCAAATTTTGGATATTTCAAAAGAAAGTTGGTGGAAAGCAAATAGTAAAGATAAATGGGATTGGGAAACACTTAGTAAAAACCAGGGTGTAAAATGGAATAGTAAATTACTTAAAAAATATGCAGATAAATGGAATTGGGATTTAATATTAAGTAACCCATCTTTTGAGTGGACTAATGATCTTGTTGATAATTTTATAGATAAAGTTAATTGGAATACAGTTAGTTCATCCAAATCAATTGAATGGTCAGGAAAATTTATTGAAAAGTATCAAGATAAAATTAATTTTAAAATATTAAGTGCAAATGATTCTGTAGCATGGACAGAAGATTTAATTGAAAAGTATAAAACTAAATGGGATTGGAAAGCTCTAAGTCAAAATGGTCTTTTACCTTGGTCAATGAGTCTTATTGAAAAGCATAAAACTAAATGGGATTGGAGGGAATTAGCCTCAAATACCTACTTGCCTTGGTCTAATATCTTAGTTGAAAAATACGCTTGGGACATTAAAGGTTTAAGCAGTAATCATCTTTTATCTTGGTCTGAAAAGATAATTGACAAGTATAAAGATAAATGGGATTGGAACTTATTAAGTGAAAATAAAGGTTTACCTTGGTCAAATGAGTTAATAGAAAAATACAAAGACAAATGGAATTGGGAATTACTTAGTAAAAATAAAAAAGTTAATTGGTCAATTAAGTTAATAGATAAATATAAAGATTTTTGGAATTGGGATAATTTATCAAAAAATAAATCGTTAATATGGACTGATGAGTTTTTAGAAAAATATCAAGATAAATTAAATTGGGAAACTCTAAGCAATGCAAAATATATTCCTTGGGATATAAATTTAATTGAAAAGTATCAAGATAAATTAAATTGGAGGCTTTTATTAAATAATCCTAATTTACCTTGGTCAACTCAGATCTTAGAAAAATTTCATACTAAAATAGATGGAAAACTTTTATCTACTAGTCAAACAGTCTGGGATAAAGCATTTGCTCCTTACTTGAATGATAAAATAGTTGCTGAAATTTTAGAGAGTCTAAAAAACCGTATTGGTTGGGCTAAAACAGTCACTGTTGGAGTTGAAGATAATAGAAATGACTTTGAATTTGATAAAAACTTTGTTAAAGCACTTGCTGTTAATCAAGAATTAGCAAATGAAGTAAATAACTTAGTAACCAAATAATTTTTTATATTTAAACAAGACTGTTCTAAAAAACTAATAAGTTAGAAGTATTGAATTAGTAATTTGTATCTTCTTCTCTAATCACTTTTATCTTCTTGATTTTTTACTTTTTCCTTAGTAAAGTGACTATTTTCCTGCTCTAAAAACTGCTACAGGAACTTTATAGTATTGATCAAGTCTTACTTTCACAACTTCTCTTTTTGAGCTTGAGTTATGAACCATATAAGGAACTCCATTTCTAACTTCTGCTACAATCCCAACATGACCATATCCTTGCTTATTTTTTCTTGTGAAGAATACAATATCACCTGGTTTATACTCAATCCTTCCCTGAATTGGCTTATTACCATTACTATATGCTTTTGTAAAACCTTTTTTACTTAACATATTAGCAAGTTGATTACATTCATTAGAAGAAACTCCTTCTAATCCTTTTACGCCTTTTATTGCTTGTGAAACTGTATAAGCACAAGCTAAATTACCACCATCAAGAAAATCATATCTATATCTTTTACCTATAATAGATTCAGCACTACGTGCAAGACTTGTTGCAGTTGAAGGAGTTGAAAATGTTGAGCTTACAGAATTTCCTATATTTGAAAAGAAGTTGCCTACTGAACCTATAATATTTTGTGCTTTGAGCTTTGTAACATTTAAAAATGACTCATCACCTTGAAATTTAGCAGCTAAACCAGAATCATTACGATACTCATTGATAAAACCTGATATGTATTCACGCATTTCATTTTGAATACGCTTATCAGGAAAATGATTCAATAAATTAAGGGCAGGGTTATATAAACCAGCAGCAACTAACTCTTGAATTAAACCTTTAAACATTGCATTTTTGTATAAAGGTGAATCAGTGGCATTTATTACCTTAATTGCAGCATTAAAATCTTCATCATCTAAAAGGCTAGTCATTAAGTCTCTTAATTGTGCAGCTTTTTGATTAGGATCTGGATTATTTGTAATAATATGATTTATTGCACTATCTACATTACTTAAATTAACCTGAGAAAAATTAATAGAAGGTGTTTTAGACATATTGTTTGATTTGTTAAGGTTATTAACTCTTACATAATCATTAGCAATGCCATTTACAGGTTGTTGATTATTAGTATTCTGAGCAGGTCTAACAGTATTTAAAGGCTTAAGTGTATCAAAACCTTGAACATTAGGGTTATTGTTATTATATGAAAAATTATTTAAACTCATCTATACCTATAAATTCCTAATACTAATACGCTTCTTATATTTTATAGCTTGGAAGTATTAAAACCTTACTTTAATTATTATAACTTTAGGTACTTTATATTAAAAATTAACCTTTATTTAATCTCAAATTAATTTATCATATTAATTATTTTTCAAAATCTTGTAAAAAAATTTTTCTTATGATTTAAAATATATTTAGGAGATTCATAGAATAATGCAAGATTTTTATAAGCTAAAAAAATATTCTGAAAAAAATCAAAAAACAGTTTATGATATTGCAATAAAATTTGGTGGTAGTATAACAGTTTCAGATATATATAGTAATACTAACTTAAGTATGGACGAAATAGAATTTATACTAGCGGATCTTTCCTCAAAAAATTTTGTTAATAGTAAAATTGATGAAAAAACTAGTGTAATACATTATATATTCCCAGATATTCATAATTCTGATAATAAAAGTTTAATTACAAGTACAGGTATTGATAAACTTATCCTAAGAATAAAATATGGTGTTAATTCTGATAATAAGCCAGTTGAGTTCCTTGAAAAAGCTATCTTACAAACTGCTCAAGAATGTAATGGGATACTAGGTATTTCAAAAATTGTAGAATATACAGGGTTAAATATAGATGATGCACAAGATGTAATATCATTACTTTGTACTAAAAATATATGTAAAATGGAAATAAATCAAGATACAAGGGAAATAGAATATCACTTTCCAGAAATAATAAATAAAATTAATCCTATTGAAGATTTAGAAAATAATTTTATAAAAGATATTTCAAAAAAGGCTTTAAGTAGAATAAGAAAAAATACTGATAGAATGTTAATTAAATCAAAAGTATCTAAATATAAAACTCAATATAAAACCTCAGTTTTTCTTGATACATTTTCAGGTGGCTTAGGTCATATGATAGATAAAAGGTGGAATATAAATGACTTATTAATATTTTCATTATTACCAGCTATTATTTCAGCAGGATTAAGCTATATACCATTAATTGCATTTTTAAGATTTCAAGACGCAGAGTTTTATAGTATTTCAGAAAGAGATAAGCATAAAAAGCTAAAAGAAATTAATAAAAAGTCTTTAATTTATGTACTTATATTTTCCTTGCTATATTATAAGTTTATTGGTTTAGAAGGTTTAAATAACTATTATATATTTTTGATTAGTATTATAGGTTTTTAAAATTTATACTTTCCTCGCACCACAACAAAATGTCTAGAATTTTTATACTTCTTATGAAACATATTTGTTATTTCATTATTATTAATAAGATATTATTACTTTAGAGCTACCATTATTAAAAACATTAGCTTTATATTTTAAACCTTCAACATTCTTAGGTGGTCTAGATTTAATTATATTATTGTTATTATCCATTTCAAAATATCTAGCTTTGTTTAAGTTAATATCTGGAACTAAGTTTTCATTATTTTTTACTTTTTTATTAGAAGCAATTAATTTTATTTCATTATTATTTATAGAAAAATCTTTATTTTTATATGGCATTGCACCATTAATTGTTATTCCATGATTAGTTGAATGAGTATATATTTTATTTTTACTTATTTCCCAACCTCTCATTAAACCATCAAATGCAACAATACCTTGTAATGCTCCTTGATTATTTCTATCTGGGTTTGTAGTGCTTATAATTGTATTACCTGAAACTTGAATATCATCTAGACTGTACTTTCCTGTAAATCTAGCATTCTTAATATTATTAGGTTCATAAGCCCAAGCTTGAATCCCATCATGATGATCCTTTTCACCACTTATAGCAAGTAGATCATAAATTTTATTATCCAAAACTTTACTTTTATGACCTGCAATATTGATACCATCTTGAGTAAACCAATTAATTTTATTTTCTTTTACGATAGAAGAATTACCTAAAGCAACTATACCTGTATGAACTCTAGAAAAATTATTTTCCTTTATTACAATTCCTTCACCAGATGACTTTATTCCATTTACAAACATATTCTTATTTTCAGGTGTAAAAGGTAGTTTTTGTGTTGCTGATGAAAAAGAACATCCTTCAATTAATATATTTTTACTTGTATTTGATATTTCTAACATTGCTCTAACTGAATTATCATTTGGTCTTTTTTTGTTATGATTTATTGTCAAGCCTTTAACTTCAACATCACTTGAACCATTTATAATTAATTCTGGAACATTTGAACCTACATTAACTCCTTTTTGATCAAAGGTATCTTTATTCTTAGCTCCTTCAATTTTAAATCCTCCAAGCTTTATTTTAGAAGAGCCATTAATTTGGAGATTACCTTTTAATACAACATCATTATCAGCAACTATAGTTATATCATTTTTACCATTTATATTTAAATCAGTATTATAAACACCTTTAGAAAGTTTTATAGTTGAACCTGACGGAATATTTTGTAAATCTTTTATGTTAGATGGAGAAATATTTATAATATTTTTATTAGATATATCAAATTTAAAAGAAGGAGTTTTTTCTATAATAGATATATTAGTTAACGTATTTCTTATTTTTTTATTTATTTCAATACCATTATTATCATTAATTGATATGGATGGGGTCTGCTGAATTTCATTTTGTTTTATAAATTCTTTTTTAGGTAGTGTGCTAAAATACTCATATAAATTTACATTACCTGTACTACTTTGTGTTTTCATAATTTACCCCAAATTTTGAATTTAAAATATAAAATTTATCTATAAAAAAGACCTCTTAAATTTAAGAGGTCTTTTTTATATTAATTATTATTCTTCAACGCTTGGTTTTGTGCTTTTAGCTGAATCAATCCAGCTTTGAACTTTAGCTTGGCTTACCATTTTCTTTACAAATGGTTTTGAAGGAACAATATTATTAGCTAACTCTAATCTTTGATGTAGATTATCAGCTCTTCTTTTTGCTAATTCCTTTATTGAATCAACTCCAACAGCGTTTAACCAATTTGATTGTTTAGGACCAATACCTTTAACTTTCATAATATCAATAGCATTTGCCCATGTTAAAAGTAATTTAGGGCTAATGCCTGTTTTTTCAGAAAATTTTAATCTATCATATCTTTTTGCTGTATATTGTAAATAATCATCTGTATATTTAACACCATTATCATTAAGTTTTTTAGCATATACATCTCCAATTCCTTGGATTTCAATTATTTTATATGCATGGGTTGAATTTGCAACAACGCCTTCATCTTCTTCTGCAACAACAGGATTCATTGGAGGTGGTGTTAACTGCATATTTGATGTATTTGCACCACAAGACGCTAATGTAAATATAAAAGTTCCAGCTAAGGCTAATTTTGTTAATGATTTAAGCATTAAATATTCCTCTTTTGTAAAAATGTAAAATCGCTCTCTAGTAATAATATCATTATAGATAATAAAGTCAAAATCCTTGTTTAATTATTGATTGTAATAATATTAAGTTTTGTTTAAATAGAATTATTCTGTATAAACTCTTTAGCAAGTCTAAGATAAGATTCTGCACCAAAGGATTTTATATCATATAAAGCAACTGGTGTTTTAGCATTACATGATTCTATTATTAAATTATTTTTAGGAATATTTGTTTTATATAATAAATCACCAAAGTTCTCTTTTAGATTTCTATATACTTGGCTTGAAATAGATGATTGATTGTTAAATACTGTTATAAGTAATCCTGATAATTCTAACCAATTATTATATTCAAATTTTATACTTGCAATTGATTTTATTAAGTTATTAATCATCTCAATTTCTTCTGTTTCACATTTTAAAGATATTATTACAGAATCTGAAGCTATTAATGCTGCTTTATATATATTAGATGAATTGTCAGAAATATCTAAGAATATGCAATCAAAGTTTTCTTCTATTAAATCAATAGAGTCTCTTAATGAAAAAATATCAGTTTCAAAAATATTTTCTAAAGTTATATTCTCATCATTATTAATTGTAGGTACTATACATAAACCTTTAACAGAAGTATCAACAATAGCTTCATCAATTGGAATTTGTTCTAAGATAACATTTTCAATAGAATTAATGCACTCTTCTTTATTAATCAAAAAATCTGTAACCATAGACTTTTGATCTAGATCTATTATTAAAACTTTTTTACCAAGTAAACCTAACCAAGCTGATAGATTTATTAAAGTTGTTGTTTTACCTGTATTATTATTTGGACTAACTATAGTTATTACTTTGGGCATAATTACATTACATTTTTCTTACTTATTTTTTCCATGAAATTATCTACAGAAACAATAAATCTCTCATGTGTTCCTTCTGCTATTTTTCCTTTTTCATCATAAGCTATTATTTTATAATAAATTCTTTGTCCTTCAACCTTTAATATTCGTGCCTCAGATTGAACATGATGACCTATAGGAGTAGATGATATATATTTAACATTTATAGCAGTTGGTAATGTTGTCTTACCTGTTGGTAATCTATCTTGAACTGCATTACAAGCTGAAACTTCCATAAGATGTAATATATTAGAAAATGAATAAACAGGTAAAACACCTGTATTATCCCTTATTGATATATGTTCTTCTTCAACTTTATCTTCTGCATGACCTATTACTCCTACAAGGTTTTCAAGTCCCATATAATTCTCCAGATATTTTTATTAAATTATTTAAGCAATGAATACATTATACTTCTAAATTCATATCAGTAAAAAAGAATAAAGACTTTAAATATACTAAAAATATTTTAATAAGAGCAATAGATAAAATAATTAGTCAAGCTTTCTTGTAAGTGGAATTGGAGTACCAACAAAAGATTTAAGAGTTTCACCTTCAGCACTAATAATAGTTAATGTAAGATTATTCTCAGAAACAATAGCAACTTTTGCCTTAAAACTTTCTTTACCGAAAGTTTGTTCAAAAGATATAGAGTCTAATTTCTCTTGTTTGTTATCATATTTTCCTGTTGTTGAAATCGTATTATTATTAATAATAGATGTTATACTAAAAGCATCAACAGCTGTTCTTCTTATTGTGAAAATAAGTGGTAAACCACCATAATAACTGAAAAGGTTTAATTTCCAAACACCAATATAAGGATATAAAGAAACTTTAGCACCTTTATCAACCTGTTTTTTTATTGCTTCTAATTGTACTTTTGTCGCTTCTGTAATACTGGTTCCAGTTGGACTATCTTTAGAAATAATATCATTTAGACTAAAAGTTTTTTCATTTGTACCATTTGAATAAGAAAATGTATTCTTTTCCATATCAATAATAAAAGAAGAATTACCATTTTTACCTGCAACATAAACAGGATTACCATTCTTAATTATAAAAGTTAGACCAGTACCCCCAACACCTGTGAAAAAGTATCCATTAGTAGCAGTCGCTTTAATTGAAAAACTTGGTTTTAAAATAGGTATAGTAGCAACTATATTACTTTTTTTAAATTTTACATTTAAAATATCTTTATTTTCCTTTGTTGGTGTAAAGTAATAAATTCCGGCACCACCAAATCTTAAAACACCTTTTGTTAAATCACTTTTTGATGTTGCAATTACTATATCTTTTGACATAATTTTTGTGCCATTTAGTTCTAGATAATCAATGTCTTCAGGTGATATTGGGTTTTTTATTCCAGAGTCGTCTTCTGTTTCAAGCTCAAAACTGTCTAAATTCAACTCTTCTTCTTTTGATGCTTTATCTGGTTTAGCTAAATCTTTTTTAGAGTCTGCAGTTACTGCAGGGTTTGTATTTGGTGCTGTATTACTTATTGTATTTGTACAACCTACAGTAGATGAAATTAATATTGTAGATAAAGCTAAGACAAGATTTTTTTGTGTTTTCATAACAAGCACCTATTAAATAATATAATTTGTAGTAATATACGACATTTTTTATATTAAGATTAAAAATGTAATTATATGTTAATAGATTTTGTCATAAATTATTACTGTATAAATTATTTTAACAGAAAAAGTAAAAAAATCAATCAAAATTATTTAATTCACAATAGAGTTATTTTACTATATGTTTTATGTATGGTAGTATTTTCTGTGTTGAATTATAGGCATAAAGGATATAGTATGTTTAAATTAAAGTTGATGCCTGAAGATAAAAAATTTTTTGTCTTATTTAATGAACTGTCAAAAGTTTTAGTATCTATTACTCAAGAATTTCATACATTTTTAAAAAATTATTCTGAGGGTTTTTCTAGAATAGAAAATATCCATGATTTAGAGCAAAAAGGAAATAAAATCGCAGGAGAACTGCTTAAAGAACTCTTTTCAAATTTTGTAACTCCTTTAGATAGAGAAGATATTCATAGTTTAACTAAAATATGCAACAGCATAATAGATCATGTGTATGGTGTAGCTAGAAGATTCGAAATATATAACGTTGAACAAATGCGTGAACCTGCATTAAGATTAAGTGAAGTTTTAATGGAATGTGGAAGAGAACTTGAACTTTTGATAAGTAAGTTAAATGATATGTCATCATTAGAAAAGATCACACCTGCAATTGATAGATTAGATAAATTAGAAGAAAAAGGAGATGAAATTTATCGTCAGGCTGTAAAAGAACTTTTTCATAATAAAAGTATTGAAACTTTAGAGGTTATAAAGTGGAAAGATATATATGAAAGAGTAGAGAATAATATAGATAAGTGTAATGATGTTGGGAATATTATTTTAGGGATAATACTTAAATATGCATGATTTATTTGTTTTACTTATATTAGTTATAATCGCAGCACTAATATTTGATTATATAAATGGTTTTCATGACACCGCAAATTCGATTGCAACAGTTGTTTCAACTCGTGTTTTAAGACCTTCTCAAGCTGTAACTTTAGCTGCAATCTTAAATCTTGTGGGAGCTTTTGCAGGTGTAGAAGTGGCAAAAACGATTGGAAAAGGTTTGGTTGAAACATCTGCTGTAACACAATTAACTGTACTAAGTGCCTTAATTGGAGGAATTATTTGGAATTTAATAACATGGTATTATGGTATACCTTCTAGTTCTTCACATGCCATAATTGGTGGCTTATGTGGTGCAAGTGCTGCTTATGGTGGAATGGCTGTAATCAAATTAAATGGACTATTAGAAAAAGTTTTCTTACCAATGATTATTTCTCCTATACTTGGTATAACAATTGGTTTTATAGTTATGCTTTCTTTATATTGGTCTTTAGCAAAAGTCAAACCAGGTACAGTTAGTAAAACGTTTTCAAAATTACAATTAGTTTCAGCAGGTTATATGGCTTTTAGTCATGGTTCTAATGATGCTCAAAAAACAATGGGTATAATTACAATGGCTTTGATTAGTTATACAGTATTTTCTGTATCTAATTCAGATATAAGTGATATACATAATAATAAAATAGCTTCAAATACAGCTATTGTAAAAATAAATAAAGAACAAAAAAGTGAAATTATTTCATCATTTATTAATGATGGTGGTTATATAAAAAATGAAAATGGTATTTATAAAGCTTATAAAAAGAAAGATGAAAATCTAACTCAAATAAGAGAATTAGATTCAACAACAGTTAGAGATATTCAACTTTCATTATCTGGAAAAGAGCTAAATATTGGAGAACAAAAAGAAGTTAAATTTCATGTTCCAGTATGGGTTATTTTTGCTTGTGCAATTGCAATGGCAATGGGGACTTTAGCAGGTGGGTGGAGAATAATACATACGCTTGGTAGTAAAATGATAAAACTTCAGCCTATTCATGGATTTGCAGCTGAAACTTCAGCAGGAATTATGATCTCAGTTGCTTCTCATTTTGGAATGCCTGTAAGTACTACTCATATTATTTCAACATCTATTATGGGAGTTGGAGCTTCAAAAAGATTTTCAGCGGTAAAATGGGGAATTGTTGGTAATATCCTAATAGCTTGGGTTTTAACTTTTCCTATTTCATTTGCTTTAGGTGCAGTAAGCTATATTTTACTTAATCTTGTTTTTTAACTTTGTCTATACTCATTAATCCAATTAACCATAGTTCTTCTAATACCTGATGTTACAGGAGCGACTCTATGAACTTTATGAGATGGAAAAGCAATCATATAACCCTTTTCCATTTTAAGAGGTTCTTTTAGTTTAGGCATAAACTCTAATTGTCCTCCTTCATATTCATCTCTATCTGATAAAAATACTACAAGACTTATTCTTCTAAGAGCCGTGCTACCTGACGTTCCTTGATCTGCATGCCATTTAAATTCTCCATCTACACCATATTCAAGAAGTGAAAAGTAGCCAAAAACCAAAACAGGTAATTTAAAATATTTATTATTTATTTCTTGCATATGTGGTAATAGCTTTTGTTTTATCCATTCTCCTTGCATTTTACTAAGAAATCTTTCTTTTGATTTACGGATAGGAGAAACTTGAGTATCCATTTTTTTATAATTATCGCTATAAGCTAAAACATTTGAATCTGATAAACCAAATTTATAATATTCTTGAATTGCATCACATTCTTCTCTTTCAAAAATTTTTCTGTAAATTACTTGATTGAGTCTAAATTCTAAATCTTCTTTATCCACTTTAAGCCTCCATTAACCATGTAACAAAAGTTCTTCTTATGCCTGATGTTACAGGAGTAACACGATGTATCTTATGAGCAGGAAAAGCAATAATATAACCTTTTTCCATTTTAAGAGGTTCTTTTAGTTTAGGCATAAACTCTAATTGACCTCCTTCATATTCATCTCTATCAGAAATAAAAGCTACAATACTAATCTTCCTTTGAGAAAATGGTTTGGTTGTCCCCATATCAGAATGCCAATCACATTTGTCAGATATTCCATATTCAAGTATATCAATTGCATCAATTGTCATATTTCCGTATTTAAAATACTTTTGGTTTAACTCTTCAGTTTTATTACCAAGTTTTTCTACAATCCATTTACATTCATCATAAGCCAAACATCTACCTTTAGATTTCCTTACATCATCATTTGAAACTAATGTATCTTGTTCTGCAATAAGCTTATTACCAAATTTAGGAATAGATGAACTATAAGATTGAGCTTGAATCATATTAGTATAGAGTTTCGATATTTCTTTACATTCATTTTCATCAAAAAGCTTCATATAGACTATCTGATTTACTTTAAAAGTCAATTCTTCTTCGTTCATTTAAATTTCACCTAAAAGCCATGTAACTAAAACACGTCTAGTTCCAGAAATTACAGGTGTAACTCTATGTATTTTATGAGAAGGAAAGGCAATAATATAACCTTTTTCCATCTTAAGAGGTTCTTTTAGTTTAGGCATAAACTCTAATTGCCCCCCTTCATATTCATCTCTATCAGAAATAAAAGCAACTACACTTATTTTTCTTTGTGAAAACGGGCGATTGGGTCCCATATCTCCATGCCAATCAAATTTATCTGTAATACCATATTCAAGTATATCTATATTATCAATATACATATCTGCATACTTAAAATACTTTTTGTTTAATTCCTCTATTTTATTCCCTAATTTAATTAAAATCCAATTACACTCTTCATAAGACAGAGATTTTGCTTTAGATTTTCTTAAATCATCGGCAGATAATTTTTCACTATCTGTATTAAGTTTAGTTCCAAATTTTGGAATAATCGATGTATAAGATAAGGCTGGATTCATATTATTGTAATAACTAAGAATTCTTTGACATTCTGAATCACTAAATAATTTTGTATAAACTATTTGATGAAGTTTAAATTCTAATTCTTCTTTATCCATAATAATTTAATTATTAAAAATAACTTCTAATATATTGTCCATATCTGGTTCTATTGCATCTTTTATTTTTTGGCTTTGATCAATTGCTGTACTTGGATCTTTAAGACCATGACCTGTTAAAACACATACAACAGTATCATTTTTATTTAAATTTAATTGACTATAGTACTTTAATAAACCAGCAACAGAAGAAGCAGACGCTGGTTCACAAAAAACTCCGTCTTTTTTAGCTAAAATATTATATGCATTAAGAATCTCTGTATCTGATACCATATTAATATATCCATTAGATTCTTCTATTGCTTGTGTCGCATATTGCCAACTAGCTGGGTTTCCTATTCTTATTGCTGTTGCTATAGTTTCAGGATTATCAACTTTATGACCTCTTACAATAGGAGCTGCACCTTCAGCTTGAAAACCAATCATTTTTGGTAAACTTTCATTTTTACCTTTATCTTTAAACTCTTTAAAACCCTTCCAATAAGCAGTTATATTACCAGCATTACCTACAGGAATACATAAACCATGAGGTGCATGACCTAATTGCTCTGATATTTCAAAAGCTGATGATTTTTGTCCTTCAATTCTATATGGGTTAACTGAGTTTACCAAAGCAATAGGATATTTTTCTGAAATTTCAATTACAAGTGATAAAGCTTTATCAAAATTGCCTTTTATTTTTATAACTTTTGAACCATGTATCATAGCTTGAGCTATTTTTCCTAATGCAACATACCCATCAGGTATAAGTAAAAATGAATCAATACCAGCTCTTGCAGAATAAGCCGCCATTGCAGCAGAAGTATTCCCTGTTGATGCACAAATAACAGATTTAGCTCCAGCCTCAACAGCCTTAGTTATAGCCATTGTCATACCGCGATCTTTAAATGAGCCAGTAGGGTTTAAACCTTCATACTTTAAATAAACTTTAAAACCAGTCATCTCACTTAAAGTGCCTGAATATATAAGAGGTGTATTTCCTTCATTTAAAGAGATAATAGGAGTATTTTCAGATACAGGCATAAACTCTCTGTATTTATTAATAATACCTTGCCAATGCATATTTGATATAGTTTCCAATCAGATTAAAATTTTCTTAAATTATATCAAATATTTATAAACTTGTTCAAAGTATTTAAATTATGGAATACAACTTTTAAAATAAATTAGAATGTCTTAAACTACAGATTATGCTAGATAATAAGTAAAAAGAAAAAAGTGACAAGACAAGAGTATTTCAGTTACAATGCTAAGAATAAATATCTTTTGCAAACCAATTACTTTTAAGTATAGACAAATTTTTACAGATAAAAAACAATTAATAATTTTCAAAAGATAAAACTAATATAAGTGACAGTTCAATTAAATATCTTATAAGTTAAATCAAATATAAGTAATTAACTATTGAAAACACAGAATATTTTATGATTATTAATTTTGTTATTTATCCTTTAGAGTTATTACCCTAACTTTTATTTTTTTTTGTTAAATAATTTCTCAAAATCTGAGCCGAAAACTAAAGTATTACCTTTAGACTCTCCTAATGCTTGTAACATTCTTAAATATATTAATGATGGGTTTTCATCTAGTACTTTTGAAGCATTAACAAGGTTTCTTATAGCAGCAGTTTCACCTCTAGCTTTTTCTAGTAATGCTACCCCTTCTTTTTGAGCCTTTACAACTTGAGCAAATATTTGTTTAAGTTCACCAGCAAAAATAATATCTTTAATAGAAATAAAATGAACTTTTAACCCTAGTTCATCCCCTTTTGATATTACAATTTCATTTAGTTTTGAGCTTATTTCATTTCTATTTTCCAATATATAGTCTATTTTAGAAGCCCCTACTATTTCCCTTATTGCAATCTGACTTTGTATATATAAATCTTCATAAAAGTTTTGAACATTATTTATAGCTTTAAATGGATCAATAATTTGAAATCTTGTTACTAGAGTAATTTTTAATGATATATTATCATTACTAAGTAATTCTTGTGAGTTAATTGTGATATTTACAGGTCTAAGATCAATCTTTTTTATAAAAATTTTTCCATTATTATCATTATTATAAGGGTGTTTATAACTTGAATTAATAAATGTACCTGTATAAATGTTTAATGTTTGATAATTACTACACCAATATTTACCAGAATCCAATATTTTTATAAATTTACCATCTTTATATAAAAGACCTTTTTCATATTCAAAAATAACTATTCTTTTTAAAAAGTTTTGAAAAACTTTTATATTAATAGAAAGTACTATAACAAATACTGAGAATATTATTATTAAATTAAAAAATTGGCTTGATGTCATAATTTTTATCTCATATAAAATTTTTATAGATTCAAGGGTAATATAAAATAAAAGCGGAGGTCTTAACCTGCAAAGCTCTTATTATATTATGCATTACCCTTAAACCTTTTTGTAGTATGAATGAATTTACAATTCATGTATAAAGATCATCCACATAGAACTTTATAAACAAAAGTTTTTAAAGCTATATCATGTATCTTTATTGATTCAAATAATAACATGAAGTAACTAAGTATAAAATAATTTAAAGATGTAAAAAGTTAAAAGATAAGAAACCAGAAGATAAGAGCTAGTAATTTAAAAACTTATGGTATATTACTTTATAAAAGCAAGTATAAGTAAAAACTTTTTTGTTGGATAAGACGTTTTCATTAGTAACACATAAAAAATAGTATTATTTTTATCGATAAAAAGAAAGTTAATCTATTTTATAACTATAATTATAGTATAAAAAATCATAATTTATAAATTAAAAACTTAGTAAAAAATATTAATTTTATAGTGGTAGAGAAACTTTATATGACAGATTTTAGACTTATATCAAATAATGAATTGAAAAACATTACTACTAGTGGCAATGGATTTTCAAAAATTGAACACGCAGAATCAGTGGCAAAGGCAAGAAACGGTCAAGAAGTAGTTGTTGAAAAGAATGGAGCATTTTATTTATATGACACTATGGGTAAAGATCTAAATGATATAAGTAATTTAAAAAAATCAAATCTAAATATAATTTCATTTATTGATTCTAATAATAATGTAAAAACTATTGCAAGTTCTGATGGAGTTAAAGGTGTTGGTGAAAAAATTAGTAATACAGAATTAAAAAAATATGCATCTAATGGAAATGGTTTTAGAAAGTTTACTGATGCTGAATCAGTTGCTAAAAATTTAAATCATGATACTGCAATTGTATTTAAAAATAATATTTATTATCTTTATGATATAAGCTCTGAGAACTCAAATAAATTTTTAAAAGGTGATAATAGTTTTATAGATGGAAAAGTAACTGGTATTGTAAAAAATGGTAATACTCTTGCTAATTGGAGTTTTGATTCTCAAGCTAAACAAAAAAATGAAAAAATTGCTTATATCGAAAATGGTAAGATAATGCTTAAGGAAAAAGAGTTTAAGATATCTGGTATTAATGTTTATGATCTTGCAGATGTTGCAAAGAGAAGTCAAAGCGAATTAGAATCAACTCTTAAAACTATTGCTTCTTCTGGTGCTAATACTGTAAGGTTTTGGGCATTCACAAGAAATGAACCTCAAGATTTTATAAAAATATTTGATACATCTAAAAAATTAGGTCTTGATTTAAAGTTTATTCCTGTACTTGGAGACCATTGGGAACATATAGAAGCTTATAGAAAAGATGATAAATGGTATTCTGGAAACTATAAAAACCAAGATATGATTAATAAACCATCAACATCAAATCAACAAAAGACTGAAACATATATGCAGCACATAAAAGAGACGATTCCTGCATTTATGAATAGAGATGAAATTTTAATGATTGAATTAATGAATGAGCCAGAAGCTAATCATAAAGCATTAAAAACATTTGCTGATGATGTTTCTACAACTATTAGAGAAATGTATACAAATTCTGAAAAAGAAACAGGTAAAACAATCCCAAAGCACTTAATAAGTTTAGGCACTCTTGGTGGTGAAACAAGAAATGGTATGGTAGGTCATGATTATAAAGATCTTTTTACTTTACCAAATATTGATGTTGCAACAGCACATGATTATACCTTTAATGATAAAAAATCTACAGAATATAGTGTCTCGCCTTTATTTAAAGATTATATGAGATATGCAAAAGAATTAAATAAGCCTTTTTTCTTAGGTGAAATTGGAGTTAAAGTTAGAAATGATGGAGTTGAAAACTCAAATAATAAAGTAATAAGAACAAATGAAGAAGCTATGAAGATTATGAAAAATAGAATAAAAGCTTACGAAAATGTTGGTTTTGCAGGTGGTTTAGTATGGGGGCCTCAACCTGAAGGAAAAGGAATGGATGGTTCAGGACATGGCTTCACTTATAAAACAGGTGATAAAGTAGAAGAAAGTATAAAAAGTGTTTTCCAAGAATTCAAAGATTAGAACAGGAGAAGACAAGAAGTAAAAAGACAAAAAGTGAAAAGATGAAAGATTTTATTAATTAAAAACCTGCGTCAAACCTTTTTATCTGTATAATCTATATTCTATTTTTAGAAAGAAAAGTAAAAATATTAACTCTTATCTTCTTCTCTCATCACTTTTTATTTATTCTCTTCTTCTTTATTATCTGATTCAATATTAGAAGTTTCACTATCAAGTTCAGTATTATTTATTTGTTCTTGATTAACTGTTTCTTCTTGAATAGTAGGTTCATCATATACAACTTCTGGTACAGGCTCTTGAACTACCTCTTCTTTATGTTCAATAACTGGTGTTTCCTCATAATCAACTTTTTTATTTTCTTCTTCAACTTCTTGAATTTCTGATTCTTGTCTTGTATATATTTCTCTATCTGGCTTAGGAATTAATGATATATCATACATTTTATCAGTTAATTTATTTATTTGTAGATAAATATTATCAATATTATTCCATTTTGTTGTTATAGAGTTTTGTCTATCCTGTATCTTATTATTTTCAAAAGCTACTATTGACTCTATTTGTCTAAACATTTCTGATATGGCTAAGTCATAATTAGTAAAAGCTTTTGCAAAGAAACTATCTAGAGAATCACATATAATTCCCCATAAATGATCTTCAATTTCTGAAAAACTTTTTGCCCAAGAGTCCGCTTGAGTTATAACGGATGGAAATGATGTATACTCTTTAGCTTTCTCCTCTTCTTCAACTTGAACAATAGGTGCTGGTTCAACATCTGAAATCCAAAATTGATACCAAGCTTTTTTAGGTCTTTCTATAGTTGGTGGAACAATAGGAGAAGATTTCCTTTGCATATACTCTTTACCACTTGTGAATAGAGGTGATAAAGTAAACTTATCATAAAAAACACCTTGATATTTATAGCTTTTAATAGGTGTTGGATTTGCTATATCAAAATTATGATTATTTTCAAATTTTTCTATTATTAAAGAAATTTCTTCATGAATTTCTCTTACTTTTTTATTAAGCCATCTATTAACTCTAATTGATAATTCATCTATAGTATTCTGAATTTCAAATTTCATTCTTTCATCAATTGAATATACTAAATATCTACATAGCTCTCTAAATTGATTTTTTATATCTTCTAACTTTTGTTTTTCGTACTCATCATCTTCTTGATAAACAAATTTTCTTCCTTCATCTATGTATTTTTTTTCACTAAATAACTTCATACGTAAGAAATCAAAATGTTCAGATATTTGCTTTGCAAAGTCAGAATTCCATGAGTAATCCTTTATTAAACTATCTGTTAAAGTATCTGGTCTTATTTCGTTAATAAAAGCTCTTTCTATAGGAAAAAAGTTTTCTCTTTTTACTAGGCTTTTCAAATTAGGTATTATTTCTTCTATCTGACCAATATCAAGATTAGTAATATGTACTAATCTACTATTTTTATCAATATTTCTAATATCTTTTAAACTTTGTGTAATTAAATCGTGTAATTCACTTCTAAATCTTTCAAGCTTTTCTTTTAATTCATTAAATACATTAAATACATAATTTTGGTCTTTTTCAATATGTCTTTTATCTCTATTTTTACCAATTTTAACTTGTTCTTTTAAGTTTAATAATAGAGAGTTACTTTCATTTATAATATTATTTAAAGAACTAAATAAAAGTAAGTTTCTCATATTATCTTTAGATTTTGTTCTTATTTCTTCAAATAGTTGAGCTCCACCAGCTCTTTTTAAACATTCTTGCCAAAACTTTTTGAATACAGGAAATGCAGGGATTTTATCTTTTTTAAGATTACGTTTAATCTCAGAGATCATATCTACATTTTCTTCTGTTGTATCTTGCAAATCCGAAATTAATCTAGCCTGATCTTTAAAACATTTTTTTAGTGAATCTTTGATTATTTCAAAATGTACTTTTTGATCATTTGTTAATTCTATAGAAGAATCTGGATTATATGTAGCTGAAAGATTTCCATTCTCATAACTTAAATAAGCTGTCTGGACATAATACATTAACAATGAGTTAAGCGGAATAACTCTAATATCTTCATTTATATTAAGTCTTTTTTTTATCTCTCTCTTACATTTATTTAGAACAATTTCTAATTCATCATCATCATAGTTTTTAAGATCTATTTTATTCAAAGCAAAAATAACAGCGTTGGTATTGCCAACTTCTTTTTTCATATCCATAAGCTTTTGAAATAATTGATTAGTTTCTTTTGATTCTTTATTAAATAAAACAGTATAATCTATAAGAAAAATTATTAAAGATGATTTTACTTTATTAACAATAGACTCTAAACTTTCTGAGTCTATTATCATCCAAGGAAGTTCCATTATTTCTAACTGAACATTAGGATCTAAACCTAAAAATACAGGATTATTTCCAACCAAATATGATGTTGAAACTGTGATATGTGGAGGTGATAGTTTCTGATTTTCTGCTTGAATTCTATAAGTTTCCATAATACTTCTAATATACTTATATGTATCACCAAAACTTTTTGTTGAAGTGCCATTTTCCCAAAATTTATTTGATATTTGTGATTCAACACTTAACTTACAATTATTTTTTAATTCAGAGTTATAGTCAAATTTTAAGGAACCTACTGTTAACTCATCTGCACTCATAGGAGAGAGTTTAGAACCTAAGAGAGAATTTACAAATGTACTTTTTCCAGAACTTGTTGTACCAATTGTGCTAATAATAAATGAAGGTTTATCTAAAGTATTATAAGACTCTTTATGGTAATTAGATAATTTATTTAAGTTTTCTAAAATTTCAGGAGTTTTAGTAACTTCATCATATTGACTTGTCAGCATATAAATAGTTTTATTAATATAATGAAGTATTTCTCTTGCTTCTTCTGACACTGCAATTACTGGACTATTAGAACTATTAACTCTTTTTTTGTAGTCATATAAAGGATACATCATAAAATAAATAAATTTCCCAATAATTTTGATTAATGTTTAGAATAAATGCTATCATAAAAATCAATATAAAAAAAGTGCCTATAATAATTTAAAATAGCCTAAAACAATGTTAAATTTATTGAGAAAAGTTAATCTAAAATATTAGATACTATTTTTTATAATAGGTAAAACAATTATAGTTCTTGTAAAATTATTTTTCTCACTTTCAATTGATAAATATCCACCAATTACAGCAATCATTGTGCTATGAAGCTTTAAACCTTGTCCACTTCCTGACTCTGATTTATGTTCAGGATTAATACCTTGTCCATTATCTTGAATTATTATTCGTAAATTTTCTTCATTCATATTAGATTTTATTGTAAGAGTTAAATTATTATCTTCATTTTTTGCATATTTTGCAGAATTTCTTATAATCTCTCTTATTGCATAATATATAACTTCATTTATTGTTATTGATTGATGTTTTAAATATTCTTCTGAATCTTCCTCTATTTCCCAAATCACTTCATGAAAACAATTTTTCATTTCTTTATTTATAAAATCTCTTATAGCAGTTATTAATCCTGATTTAGAAACTTTAATTAAATCATCATTACCATTATTTTTTAAAAGATTAGAAATCATTTTATGAGCTTGTGAAATATTATTAATTGTTTCTTTATTATCATCATTTTTAGAGCTTAAATCTATTATAGATGTATGTAAAATAGGCAAAATGTCATCATGTAAGATTCTTCTTGTTTGATTATCAATTAACTTTGTTTCTGTCATTTTTTTTCTTTGCGTTTCTACAAGTGTTTTTGCCATTTCAGAAGAAGCATTTATGTCTAAAATCCTTTCTGATATAGAACGTGCTATTTCTATTTCTTCTTGTGCATAAAGTCCATTATCCTTTTTATTACCAATAAATAATAAACCGCTTAAACCTTTTTCACTCCATAATGGAACACATATAATATAATCATTATTTTCTTCTGGATTAAGCATAATACAAATATTATCTTTTAAGTTTTCTTTATTTATTATAGACTCATAATTTAAATCATTTTCTTCATTTTCTGGATAATAAAATATTTGATTAATAAGAGATGAAAAGTAACCTAAAGGAATTAAAACAGCTTTTTGAGTTTCTAAAATATCATCACACATTGCAATAAATGTTAAATTATCTGTTTTTTCTTTACCTTCATTTTCTTCATCTTGAACTAATAAATTATTATAAATACCTTGGTTTTTTACAAAAGGATAAAGTTCAGACATAAATCTTTCTCTTTCTATATAAAATCTTTTATTAGCCATTACATAAAAGCCTGTCATTAAAAAAGCTGTAAACATAAGATAATGTATAACAGCTATTCTTCCAACTAAACCAGCACCAATTATTATTGAATATGCAGAAGCAAGAAAAATAGTATTTAACCAATTTCTAAAAAGTCCACGCCTTGGCAATGTATTTCCTGTAAAAATCTCATAAGAAGTTATAGCTTGTCCTAATAATAGAATGGCTAAAGAAATAAATGAAGAAATAATTAAATCTGTCATTTCTACAACAGTGTAAATGCCTATATATGTTCCATACTTTTCATATTTCCATGTATTAAAGACAATCCATAACATAAAAGATGTAACCATTAAGCTCACTGTTAAAAGCATAAATGAAGCACCTGTTAACCAAGGTTTTGCCCTCATTCTAGCCATATCACCCATTATTCTAAAATTAGGGCCTGGAAACCTTAAAGAATCTATTGAAAGAATAATTGATAAAATTATATAAAATGGGTAGATAATTATTAAAATAGGAATATTTCTTATAGATAAAGCATTTGACATATCTAATGACGCAAAATCTAAAAATGTAGGTAATGTTTTTGTAAATAATACATATCTAGCGGTTATAAAAAATAAAATTAAATCAATTACAAACCAATATTTTTGTCTTTTTTGTAAATAATGCTCTGTATTTTCCCAAAAACCTAAATACCATAAAATTAGTACATACCAAGCTATAGGAAGTATTAATAATATCGTCCAACCAAGTGACCATAAGGCATTTATTTGATTTTCTGTGTAATTGAATCCATTATAAATTAAAACTGTATGTATAGCAAAAAAAATGCTACCCATTGTCATTCCTATACCAGCAAGTATTACACCAAATCTTTTTCTTTGAGAATTAAGTAAAACTGTTAAAGCTAACCAAAAAAGAATAATTGTATTAAAAACTGAAACAGTTATAACACTCCAGTCTAATAAAAAACGACCTGTCATTTAATTTGCCAAATAACTTTTTTATTATTTTCATCAAATATATATGCTATACCATCTTCATTCCATTGTATTATTCTATCAAAGATATAAATTAAAGTAGCTCTTGTTCTTGCAACCTTTTCATCAGTTGCATTTTCATTAAGCCCCCATGTTGTATATATTTGTCCATTAATACGACTTATTGTTCTTTTATCTCTAAATCCAAATCTTGAAGCTATTTGTTCATTTGTCATACCTTGAGAAATAAGCTTTATTACTTCTAATTCATTAGGTTCTAGCAATGTTCTAGGAGAATTTTTGTCTTTATGTCTAACTTCATGAACCCTTGATTCTATCTCAGGATCAATAAAACCCATACCTTTAATGGCATCTTTTATAAGTGGTAAAAGCATTTGTGGTAATAAATAATTTGATTTTTTTACATAAGCATAATGACTTAAAATACCTGAATTACAAAAATCTCTATAGTAATTTTCATCATCTTGTATTGAATAAAAAATTATGGGTATTCTTGGAAATTCTCGTCTTATTTGTATTGCTGATTCAATACCATTAATTTTTCCTGCTAATTGAACATCCATTATTATTGCATCAATAGATTTATCTGTATTTTCAGAGCTTTCTAAACAGATTTCAAAAGCTTTTTCTCCACTTTCACAATCTTCAACTACTTTTATTTCTTTAGTTGATTCTAACCCAGATTTTAATGCAGGTCTTAATTTTTCATTATCTTCAACAATTAATAAATTGATCATAAATGCTTATATTGTGAATAATAATATCTCCAAAGAGTTTTACCAGAATTATCAATCATCATAATTTCTTGGTTAATACCTCTCCTAACAATTCTAGTTATATTTACTAAAATTTGATTATTATCAACTCTATAAGCCCAGTTTATATCTATATCATTTACATTTTTGTTATAAATCCAAATTAAAGTACCATCTTGATTGATTTCATAAACCTTATCAAGAGTAAACATAACATTTGAATTACCTGTTCTTGAAACAAAATTTGCTCCACAAAAATCTTTTTTCTCAACTTTTTTAGGTGGGTATTGCCAAACTGTTTTTCTATCTGGTGAGACTTCAATTATTTTTTGATTACCAATATCAGAAATTAAAGTATTACCGTTATCTAGTCTTTGAGATGAAACAGGTGTAAAAAGCTGATATGTACTTTTTCCAACTAAAGAGAATAAAGATTTACCAAACATTTTTGTATCTTTTAAATCTCCATATTGCCAAACTATTTGACCTAAGGGATTAACCTCTATAACTCTTTTATTATCTGTATCTGTTATTAAATAGTTCCCATTTTGTAACTTTGTGCAATCACTTGGATTATTAAGTGTTTGATTACTATAAGCACTTTCACCTGTTCCAAATTGCCAAACTGTTTCTTTTTTATTATTTACTTCTAGTATTTTAGAGTTTCCTGTATCTGTTATAAGGATATTTTGTCCTGAAAATTGAGCAAATTTTGGATTTTTTAATTTATTAGCTTGTAAACTACCAAATTTACCATATTCCCATACTATATCACCATCTGAGTTTATTATTAAAACTCTATTCCCTCTTTCATCTGATACTAGGACACCATGAGTTGAATAAACAGGACAATTTTTTGAAATTACATTAGCTACCTTTACCTTTTTCTCTTTAACTTTATTTTTATCTTCATTTGTCTTTGTTAAAGACTTCATCTTTTCAAGTAGTCTAAGATTTCTTTCTGTATCAAATTCTTTTCTTCTTTTTTCATCAAGAAGAATTTCATAAGCTTCATTTATTTTTTTTGCAATATCATCGGAACCACCTTTATCTGGATGATTCTGTTGCATCAATGTATAGTAAGCTTTTTTAATTACTTCAGCTCCAGCTTTGGGATGTACCTGAAGTAATTCATAAAAATCAGTATATTTATCTAAACTCATAATATTAAACACAAATTTTATTTAACATCTTGAATGATACAACAAGATATTAATAAAAGGGTAGTTTAAGTATAACAATTTCAATAAATTCCATGTTCTATATTTTATTGATACTCCAAAAAAAAACACTAATATTTATAAAACCTTCTGTGTATTCTGTATTTTCAGTGGTTACAAATGTTCATCACTCATTTATATCAAAAACTGTTTTTATAGATTCTTTTGCCTTTTTTAGAGCGTTATTACTAATTTCACCTATTTTTTTTATAAACCTGTCAACAGATACAGAGCTTATTTGAAATAGGTCAATTACAGATTTTTTGTTTAAGTTATTTATTTTATTAGGTTCAAGTTTAACCATCCA
>JAXLXG010000008.1:0-148196 GCA_046328075.1 Candidatus Sericytochromatia bacterium | reverse complement strand
TTTTACCTTGATTTTCTTTATATGGAAAGATACTTAAATTATTCGTTTTTATATCTTTAAAATATTTTTTTATAAGAGGGTTTAATAAAAATAACTCCTCTTCTTCAAGAATTTTTCCACTAAATGAATTACTTTTTATAGCATAATTCAAATTATATATAGTTTCCCTATTTATATAATCAGGAACTTCAAATTTAACTAAATCTCCTTCTCTTTTATATGTTAAATTGAAACCTATATTATTTCTTTTTAACTTATTTCTTAAATAATTTTCTTCTTTTTCAGATAATTCTTTTGAAAAATTCTTTAATTGATTATCTAAGTTATCAATCTTAGATTTAGAAGTTATTTCTTCACTTATAGATATATCTTTATTTTCAAGTGCATAAGAGTTTTGAGTCAATAAAATTAAAAGTATAGAAAATATAGTTCTCTTCATCATTTTTCCTTTATAAAGCAAAATAAGATTTATTAGACTTAACAGAGATTAAGTTATTTGTTTCAATACAGTATGCTGTTAATTTTCCACCAAATACACAAGATGTATCAATTTGTATTGCATTAGCTTTTGTGTTTTTATAAGCTTTTTTTAGTGGAGTATGACCAGAAATATGCAATTTATTCTCACATATTTCTTCATCAGGCATAATTCTATTCCATAATAAAGAATGTGCTGAATTTCTAAACTCAACTGTATCATAATTTTCTTTAGATGTTTCTTTAAAAGTTTTTAAATCTTTTGGAAAAGGTAGAGCATGAGTTATTATAAAGCTCTCTCCTTCATAACAAAAATCTAGATTGATTAGATATTCAAGAATTTCTTTAGATATATTCCAAGTTGAATAATCATTAGGTTTGGCATTATAACTTAAGAGAGTTTCCACTCCACCTTGATTTAACCAAATATTTTTAGTTGAGTTTTTGTAATTTTCCCAAGAAGAAAGTAAAGAAACACTTCTTTTTTCTCTAAAGTTTTTTTCATAAGAATATAACCATTCTGGATAAACAATATTTTCAAAGTTAAATGGTGCAAATTCTTTTATAGCTTGTATCATTAATAATTCATGATTTCCCATTATTGCTAAATGAGTTTTATTTTGAGTTCCATAAAAAAAGTGTTCAACAACTTCTTTTGATTTATTTCCTCTATCTACTAAATCACCAACAGATATTATAAAAGCATCTGACTTGTATTCTTCAGAATGATCTTTTATTTTTTCTTCAAGTTTAATTAATTCATCATAACACCCATGAATATCGCTAATAATATAATTAAACTTTTTTTCTGTCATTACTAAATTATTTTACCCAGTCTGCAAAATCCATAGCATGATATGTAATTATTATATCTGAACCTGCTCTTTTTAGTCCTGTTAAAATCTCTGTGACTATTCTTTTTTCATCAATCCAACCTTTTTGAGAAGCTGATTTAACCATTGAATATTCGCCAGATACATTATAACTAGCAATTGGTCTATCACTAATTTCTTTTACTTTTGAAATAATATCCATATATGCCATTGCAGGTTTTACCATTACTATATCAGCACCTTCATCTAAGTCTAGTGCCACTTCAAGTAAAGCTTCTCTTGAATTTGCTGGATCCATTTGATAACTTTTCCTATCTCCAAACTGAGGAGTTGACTGTGCAGCTTCTCTAAATGGACCATAAAAAGCTGAAGCGTATTTAGCAGAATAAGACATTATAGGTATATTAGTAAAATTATTTTCATCTAATGCATCTCTTATTGCTCCAATTCTACCATCCATCATGTCAGAAGGTGCTAATAAATCAGCTCCTGCTTCTGCATGAGATAAGGCTGTTTTTATAAGTAAATCTAAGGTTAAATCATTATCAACACAACCATTTTCAATAATTCCACAATGTCCATGATCTGTATATTCACAGTTACAAATATCAGTTACAACTAAAATATCTTTAATTTGTCTTTTTATTTCCCTAGTTGCATTTTGTATAATACCTTCTTTATCATAAGCACCACTTGCAACAGAATCTTTATGTTCTGGAATACCAAATAAAAGAAAAGATTTAATCCCTTTTTCTTTTGCTCTATTTATTTCTTCAAGGGCATTATCTAATGAAAATCTATATATATTAGGCATAGAACTAATTTCATCTTTAATACTATTTCCTTCTTGAATAAAAATAGGATAAATTAAATCTGAAACTTTTACTTCATTTTCTCTAATCATATCCCTAATGATAGGGTTATTTCTTAATCTTCTAGGTCTAAAACTTGGTTTTAAAATTGTATAATCCATTACTTTTACTATATAAACAAAATAAATCCCCAAAGGGAGTCCTTGTTAGTATTAATTCTAGGTTAAAACCTAGCCCCAAAGAATTGGAGGAAATCACAGATTAAAAATCTGAGCTATTCTTAATACTAATAAAAACTAAGTCAAATTATATCAAATATTTATATATTTATTCTAGAAAGACAGTACTTATATTTTAACTTTCTTACAAGTCTTTATTATTTTTCTAACCCCTGATTAGTATATCTTTTGGCGTAAACTCCATATTTATTTCCATCTTGATTGTAAGATTGCCATGTAACAATAAAATTCCCGTTACTATCACTTGCTATAGAAGGCAGACTTTGATTGTCTGTAGTATATGTATTAACTCTAAATTCAGTACCTTGAGCTACTCCTAAACTATTATATCTCTGAGCATAGATTCCAGAGTTACTTCCATCTTGATATGATGATAGCCATGTTATAACAAAGTTACCATTATTATCAATTGAAATTTTTGGAAGAGTTTGATTTTTAGTAGTATATGTATTAACTCTAAATTCAGTACCTTGAGCTACTCCTAAACTATTATATCTCTGAGCATAGATTCCAGAGCCACTTCCATCTTGATATGATGATAGCCATGTTATAACAAAGTTACCATTATTATCACTAGCTATTGATGAGTTAAATTGAGCATTAGTAGTATATGTATTAACTCTAAATTCAGTACCTTGAGCTACTCCAAACTATTATATCTTTGGGTATATATCATAACTACCAGAAGAACCTAATTGGTTAGAAGATGACCATGTAACAACAAAATTCCCATTAATATCGTTTGAAATTTTTGGATAAGTTTGCCAGTTTGTAGTATATGTATTAACTCTAAATTCAGAACCTTGAGGTACACCTAAATTATTATACCTTTGAGCATAAATACCATATCCACTACCATCTTGGTTATTGGAATACCAAGTGATAATAAAATTTCCTAAACTATCAATTGCTATTGATGCCTTACGTTGATAATTAGTAGTATAAGTATTAACTCTAAATTCAGAACCTTGAGGAACACCTAAACTATTATATCTTCTAGCATATATATCATCACTACTATTAGTTCCTTCCTGATTATAAGATTGCCACGTAATAACAAAATTTCCAACATGATCCATTGCTACTGAAGAGTTAGATTGTAAACTATTTGTATAAGTATTAACTCTAAATTCAGAACCTTGAGGTACACCTAAATTATTATACCTTTGAGCATAAATACCATATCCACTACCATCTTGATAGCGAGAGTGCCATGTAATAATAAAGTTACCATTACTATCACTTGCTATTGATGAATATTTTTGATCTTCTGTTGTATAAGTATTAACTTTAAATTCTCCAATTGGCTGAAAAAAATTAATATAGATAGCTCCATTATTAAACTCTAAAGGAGAAAATATAACTTCTTGGTTTGATGTAATATTTACTGTATTAGAGGAAACAGCAACTTTAACTCCATTATCAGGTGAGGTATAAGGAGTAAGTCCATTATTAGATGTTATAAGACTTGTTCCTAATCCATTAGAATTACTAAAAGCTTCTACTGTTATATAATAAGAACCTGATGAAATATTGTTAAATGTTACAGTATGGCTGTTATTTATTAATTGACTACTATTCCTATTAACTATAATTGGTGCACTTAAAACTTTTGTTGCTATGGGTCTTGTTGGGTCTGTACAAAGATTCAAAGCATAAGAATTAATTGTTGTAGGATCTCCTAAATTAGTTACAATTTTTGCATCTACAGTAGAACTAATTGCATCAATTAGATTAGGCGTAACTGTAAGTGGTGTAAGTGGATTTACAATATCTCCTATACCTACATTTACCCCAACTCCTGTAGAAACAGCAACTTGATTTGTTAAAGCTGTTGTTTCAGTCCATGCAGTAGAACTACCATTATTAGCTTTTATTAATTCAGTTCCTGTAGCATTAATTCCACTATATGCTCTTACTGCAATATAATAATAATTATTTGCTGAAGGACTAACATGAGTAAATGTTACTGTATTTGAATCTGCATTATTTGTATTAAATATATAAGGTCCTGCTACTTTGTCAGTACCAAGAGGATCACCATTTAATGGATATGATGTTCCAGAACTATTTTTTATTAAATAAACTTGATATGACAACACATCACTAGCTGTTTTTGCTGCTACTCCGTTTGTAGTAGCTTTAGTATTAAAACTTAGATTTGGTTTATTAATTGTAAATGACAAAGAAGAACCTTTTTTCTCAGATACTTTAAAACAAGGAGATTCTTTATTATTTGAATCAATATCATTATCTTTATTAAGATATACAATTTTAGTATTATCTGTAATATTATTAAAATTATTGCATGATGTCATTAACGACATATTTATTAAAGCAAAAGATAAAAGTAATTCTTTTTTCATTTAATTTTCCTGAAAAATATCTTATTTAAAATTTAGTTTGCTGTAATCGCACCAAAAGTATTTGAACCTGAATTTGGAGCAACATTTGCATCAATAATAGCTCCTATCGCATCTTCAAGGTTGATTGTCACAGGTAAAGAAGTTGTTGTTGATACTACAAGTGATGAATTTACACTAACCCCTGATGATGAAACAGCAACACGATTAGTTGAAGCAGTTGTACCTGTCCATGCTGTAGCATTACCATTATTGATTTTTATTAGCTCTGTACCTGTTCCACTTGTACCACTAAATGCTCTTACAGCAGAGAAATAATAGCTTCCCGATGATGAGCCAACATTAGTGAAAGTAACAGTATAAGGCCCTGCACCATTTCTATTTAAAATAAATGGTCCAGCTACTCTATCAGTACCAATAGGATCACCATTTAAGGGGTAAGTTGATGCTGAATTTCTTACTAAATAAACTGCAAGAGATTGAATATCTGCTGATGTTTTAGCTACACTACCATTACTACTTTTTGTTTGAAACTTACCTTCTTTTAAATCTATATCAACAGAAAAACTAGCCCCACCTTTAACTCCTATATCTGCGATAAAAGCTTCTTTAGCATTTTTGTCTATAATGCCTGATTCTTTTAATTTATTGATATTAACAGAACTATTAGAGTCATTAAGAACTATAGGGTTATTTGTTGAACAAGAAAACCCAAATGTTAATAAAAACAAACCTAAATATTTTATCGAATTTTTCATTTATTTTTTCCTTTTTTTATAATTATATTATTGTTCATAACCCTTATTATTAAATCTTTTGGCATAAACTCCATATCCACTTCCATCTTGACCAAATGAATACCAAGAAATAACAAAATTTCCATTCATATCACTAGATATTGATGGCTTTTTTTGATAACTAGTAGTATAAGTATTAACTTTAAACTCAGAGCCTTGAGAAACTCCTAAACTATTATATCTTTGAGCATATATATCATAATAACTATTACTACTTGCTTGATTTCTTGATGTCCAAGTAATAACAAAATTACCATTACTATCTATTGCTATTGATGAGTCTCTTTTAATATTTGTTGTATAAGTATTGACTTTAAATTCAGAACCTTGAGGAATACCTAAACTATTATATCTCTGTGCATAAATTCCATAACCACTGGATCCATCACCAGACCATGTAATAATAAAGTTACCATTACTATCCATTCCTATTGATGAAACAACTTGTGCATTTGTGGTGTAAGTATTAACCCTAAACTCAGAACCTTGAGGAACACTTAAACTATTATATCTCTGTGCATAAACTCCATCGGAACTACCATCTTGATTGGTTGATTTCCATGTAATAACAAAATTACCTATATTATCCATTGCTATTACTGGAAAAGTTTGCCAATCTGTAGTATAAGAGTTAACTTTAAATTCTGAACCTTGAGGGACTCCCAAATTATTATATCTTTGAGCATAGATCCCATCAAAACTTCCATCTTGAGATCTTGATTGCCATGTAATAACAAAGTTTCCATTTTTATCACTTGCTATTGATGGGAGAATTTGCCAATTATTAGTAAAACTGTTAACTCTAAATTCAGAACCTTGAGGAATTCCTAAACTATTGTACCTTTGAGCATAAACTCCATATCCACTACCATCTTGATATCTTGATTGCCAAGTAATAACAAAATTTCCACTACTATCACTACATATTGAAGGAGACATTTGAAGATTAGTAGTATAAGTGTTAACTCTAAATTCAGAACCTTGAGGAATACCTAAACTATTATACCTCTGAGCATAAATTCCATAATTACTCCCATCTTGACCAACGTTACTACTAGCAGAACCATCCTGCCAAGTAATAACAAAATTTCCACTACTATCACTAGATATTGAAGGTTTAATTTGATTACTAATAGTATAAGTATTAACCATAAACTCACCTATAATATTATTTTTAGAACTAAAGTTAAGAGGTGATATTCCTGAAACACCATTATTAACAGTTATAGATGTGTCAACAGTAGCAGAAGAAGCATCTAAAAGATTTGGATTAACATTTAGCCTAGAAGTGCTTGTTACTAAATATGTAGAACTAACTAAAATACCTGAACCATTAGAAACTGCCACCTGTTTATTATAAGTAGTATTAGCTGTAGTTCCTGTCCAACTTGTGTTAGCTTTAATTAAACTATTACCAGTTGCATTCAAGTTATCAAAAGCTCTGACTGCAACATAATAATATTGACCACCTGAACTAAGTATATTATTAAATGTTAAAACTGAAGATGCAACACCATTACTATTTAAAATATAAGGGCCTAAAACTTTATCACCAATAGGATCTCCATTAACTGGGTAAGTTGAAGCAGAGTTTTTTATTAAATAAACTTCATAACTTTGAACATCATTTACATTTTTAGATAATGTACCATTAGAATTAGCTTTTGTATTAAATCCATTTTTAAAATTAATAGAAACAGAAATTGATGCACCATTTTTAACTTGACCAACATCAATATTAATATTATTTGTATTATTTTGACTTAGATTAATTATTCTTGTGTTTTCACTATTATTAATAGGTGTATTAGTAGAACATGAAATTAAACCTAAAACCAGCAATATTGATAATTTATTATGTATTTTCATTAATTTTATGTCCTTTGAGCTTTGGTTTTGCATAATTGTTATTTAGCACCTCCAAGACTACTATATCTCTGAGCAAAAATACCTATTAAGTCACCTGTACCTGCACCATTCCAAGAAATTATAAAATTACCTTTACTATCATTAGTTATTGATGGGTAATATTGTGTGTCTAAAGTATATGTATTAACTCTAAATTCAGAGCCTTGTGGAATCCCTAAACTGTTATATCTTTGAGAAAAGACACCATATCTATCACCATCTTGATATCGGGAGTGCCAAGTAATAACAAAATTTCCATTACTATCCATACAAATTGATGATTTAGCTTGAAAATTTGTAGTGTAAGTATTAACTCTAAATTCAGACCCTTGAGGAACTCCTAAACTGTTATATCTTTGAGCATAAATTCCATATTCACTACCATCTTGATTGTTTGATTGCCATGTAACTATAAAACTACCATTTTTATCAGATGCTATTGAAGGGTAACTCTGGTCATTTGTTGTATATGTATTAATTCTAAATTCAGAACCTTGAGGAATTCCCAAACTATTATATCTTTGAGCATATATTCCATAATTTATTAGGCTATTCCCATCTTGATTAGATTTCCATACAATTACAAAATTACCATTACTATCACTACTTACTGATGACGAGCTTTGAGTATTTGTGGTATAAGTATTAACTCTAAATTCTCCAACAATGTTATTTATACTATTAAATGTTGAACTAGGAGGAGTAATAGTGCCATTATTAACACTAATAGAAGTATCAAGTTTAGCAGGAATTATATCAATTAAATTTGGAGTAACATTAAGTCTAGAACTTGGTGTTACAGAAAGTGTTGAGCTAACATTTACACCAGAACCACTAGAAACAGCTACTTGTTTATTATAAGTAATATTAGAAGTAGTTCCTGTCCAGCTTGTATTAGGTTTAATTAAACTATTTCCAGTTGTATTTGCACCATCAAAAGCTCTAACTGCGACATAGTAATATTTACCTGCTGAATCACCTATATTATAAAATGTAATTGTAGATGTAAAAGCACCATTATTATTAAGGATATATGGACCAAGAAACTTATCACCAATAGGATCACCATTAACTGGGTAACTTGAAGCAGAATTTTTTATAAGATAAATCTCGTAGCTTTGTATATCATTAATTGTTTTAGCAAGACTCCCATTAGTATTAGCTTTAGTATTAAATCCATCTTTGAAATTTAATGTAACAGACAAAGATGCACCATCTTTAACTTGACCTGCATCAATTTTAAAATTATCTATATTATTTTGGCTAATATTAATAATTTTAGTATTATCAATTTTATTATTAATAGGTGGATTAGTAGAGCATGAAACTAATCCTAATACAAGTAATATTGATAATTTATTATTTATTTTCATTAATTTTTTTCCTTTTAGTTTAGGCTTTTCATACTTACTACCTAGGTAATCCTAGATTACTGAACATTTGAGTATATATTCCATACCCAGTACTACCTTTTTGTCCATTAGACATCCAAGTAATAGTAAAGTTCCCAATGCTATCACCTGCTATTGAGGGATAGTGTTGAGATTCTGTTGTATAAGAATTAACCCTAAACTCAGAGCCTTGAGGAACACCTAGACTATTATATCTTTGTGCATAAATACCATCTCGACTTCCATCTTGACCATAAGATTGCCATGTAATAACAAAATTACCATTATTATCACTTATTATTGATGGGTTCCATTGAGCATTAGTAGTATAAGAATTAACTTTAAACTCAGAACCTTGAGGGACTCCTAAACTATTATATCTTTGAGCATAAACACCAAAGTTATTTCCATCTTGCCCATTAGAACCCCATGAAATAACAAAATTCCCATTAATATCACTTGATGTTGACGAGACAAATTGTTCATTAGTAGTATAAGAATTAACTTTAAACTCAGAACCTTGAGGAACACCTAGACTATTATACCTTTGTGCATATATTCCATAACCACTCCCATCTTGATAACGTGATTGCCATGTAATAACAAAATTTCCATTACTATCACTACCAATCTATGGATTATTTTGATTAGCAGTACTATATGTATTAACTCTAAACTCAGAACCTTGAGGAATGCCTAAACTATTATACCTTTGTGCATACACCCCTTCTCCTCCACTACCTTCTTGAAAGGATTGCCATGTAACAACAAAGTTACCATTGCTATCACTAGCTATTGATGGATTTAATTGAGAGTTAGATGTATAAGTATTAACTCTAAATTCTCCAATAAAATTATTAACACCATTAAATGAGCTTGGAGGTAAACTTCCATTATTAACATTGATAGACGTATCAAGTTTTGCAGGTATTCCATCAAGTAAATCTGGTGTTATAGTAAGACTAGTACTTGAACTAACAACTAAATCTGAACTAACAGTTATACCTGAACCATTAGAAACAGAAACTTGTTTATTATATGTAATATTAGCTGTAGTTCCTGTCCAGTTTGGATTAGGCTTAATTATGCTATTTCCTGTTGCATTAGCACCATCAAAAGCTCTAACTGCGACATAACAATATTTACCTAATGTATCACCAATTTTTGTAAAATTAATAGTTTTTGATGAAGAACCATTGTTACTAATAATAAAAGGACCAGCAACTTTATCACCTATAGGATCTCCATTAGTTGGATAAGTTGAAGCAGAATTTTTTATTAAATAAACCTCATAACTTTGAATATCAGCAGGTGTTTTAGCAGGAGTTCCATTAATATTTGCTTTAGTTGAGAATTTATTAAACAAAACTGTTACTGATAAAGAAGCTCCATTATTAGCTTGACCAATATCAATATTGATATTATCAGATTTACTAAGATTTGTAATTTTAGTATTAGAAAGCTTATTTTCTGCAATAGGTGTATTAGTAGAACATGATATTAGACCTAAAACTAATAATATTGATAATCTATTTTTTAATACCATTAAACTTTATCCTTTTTATCAATAATTATTTAACACCAGTAATACGTGGTTTTACAGTTGCACTAACTTCAATTATTGGAGCTTGAAGTCCTCCATTAGCTCCTCCTCCTGTGTTACTTCCACCACTAGTACCACCATTTGTTCCTGTTAAAATAGTTGTTCCACTAGGTGTACTAGATGGAATCGGACTAACTGATATTTGACCAGAAGAACTATTATTGTTAGATGTAGGACTTGGAGTTATTGTTGTTATAGAGCTAGTTGGAGATGGTAAAGAACTTGGACTTGCAGTTGTTAATACAGAACTAGGACTAATTGAAGGAATAACTATTAAATTATCTTTATTAATTTGTATATTAATGTTTTGAGTTGTTTCATTAATTAGTTCTCCATCTTTAAATATTTTTATAGTAACAACTTTATTACCATTAATTTGTTCTGGATTAACTGTAGAACCTTTATTAATAGTTAATGTTTTAGTTTCACAATTAGTTAAATTTTTACAGTCAGCATCTTTAATAATGATTTCAGCTTTATCTATTCCATTAGGAAGTTCACTAAATTTAATTACACTATTTAATTTTTGAGTTGGTATTAGAGCTTGAGGAATACAACTATAAAATATTGGTGAGAGTAATAATAAAAGTATCTTTTTTTTCATATTTTAACCTAACTCTATATTTTTTGTAGGTGTTTTACTACCATTTTCTGGAACTACATTTAGGGGTAAATCATTATAATTTATAATATTAATTTCAACCTTAAGTGAATTAGAACCATCTGAATAAATGAGATTATTAGAATAATTAACACTATTTAAGGATATATCAAATTGTTTATCAGTTGAATTAATAGAACTATTAATTGCAGTTATATTTTTTTTATTTATTGATGAATTTATGTCATCAAAAACTTGTAGTGCTAAATAATAAGGTCCCCCAGTAGGGTAATTAGAAAAACCAATAAAGATTCTACTATTACTTACATCAGATTGATATTTTGCAACAATCGAGTTTAAGGGGTTTTTAGGGTCAGTAACCAAGTAAGCATTAACTGATTTAATTAAACTTACTTCATTAGAGTTTTTTAATGAAAAAGTAAATTTTATTTCTGGTTTAATTGTATTATTAGTAACTGATTTAGTCATATTACTTTGTTGAGGTAAATAACACCCTGATAAAATCAGAATGGTTGAAAATATAATTAATTTATTCATAATTAATAGTACCCTATTGTTGCAATATAATATCACCTGTAAGGGTATTAGTTCCCGCTTGAGGTGTTATAGTTGTACCAATACTTGCTCCAATTGCATTAAGGAGCTTTGGATATACATTAAAAAAACTTGAGTTATCACTAAATGTATAATTCATTGAAGGAGCTGTAACAGTTGCATAATTAGTTGAAATAGTTAATCCTCTTTTTCCATCTAACATTCCAAAAGCTGTATCTCCATTATTAGTATATTCATAACTAATAGGTTCAATAATATTATTAGTACCTTTGGTATCATCAAATAACTCAAGTGCAACATAATATTTACCTTCTGGAACATTGAAAAATGTATAAGTTTTATTTAAACTACCTGTAGGATAAGAAACTATATCAGAATTAAATTTAACATTAGTAGAAAGTAAAGGGTTTGTATTATTATCTGTAATCAAATATAATTTAACTGCTTTAATATCATTTACAGTTTTTGGTGGAATACCATCACTACTAGCTTTAGTAGTAAATTTTTTAAAGTCTATATTTACTTTTAAATCTGCACCTATTTTTTTATCCATCTGTGAAAGACTTATAGTACTAATGTTTCTATCAATAATTTTATTATTAATAGATGAACTACAACTTATAACAAAAAATGGCAAAGCAAAAAACAAGTATTTCATATTTAGTCCTTTAGTTAGCTGCAATATTTGAATCAGGTAAAGACTGACTACCACTAGCTACATCTACTGTTGTACCAATTTGTGCACCTACAGCATCAAGAAGAGGTACATTAACAAGAATATCATTTGTCGAACTTACAGCAAATGTTGTCGGATTTACAGCTATTCCACTTGAACTAAGGGAAAGAGCCGGAGTACTAGCTGTACTTCCTGTCCATGCTATAGAAGGAGCTTTACTTATTACACCTGAATTATCTTTAGCTACAACACCAATCCAATATTCATTTGGACTATCAAGAGCAGGTACATTCTTAAATGTCATAGAAATAGTTGAGCCTATTTTGGAAACATCATTAAACATTTTAATTATATTAGAATTATTATTTCCAAATGGATCTGTACCTGTAAATCCGTTAGGAAGTTTTAATAAATAAATATCTAATTTAGTTATATCACTTGGTAATTTAGCAGGAACTCCGTTAAGGCTATTTTTTACTTTAAAACCATTATTAAAATTAATTTTAACAGAAAATTTAGCACCAGTATTTGGAGATAAGTTTACAGTATATTTATTATTTTCTAATATTATTTTGTCAGGACTAATATTATTAATAGTTGCACATGAATACAATAATACAAACAAAAATAAAATGGGCTTTTTCATTTTTTATCCTTATAATGGAAACATTTTTATTAAAATAATATCATAGCATAATTTTTATTTATTTAAAATATATTATTAATAAATGATTAAATTTATTTTTTTATATTTATAGCTTTTATAATAAACTGTCTATAAAAAATAGTTAAGATAAATCTAACAATAAAACACAAAATTTTATTTACAATTTGCAATATATAAACTAAGAAATATTAAGAAGTATTATTAAAAGATGAAGTTAATGAATTAGTCTATTTAATAAAAGAATCCTAACTAACTATTTGATTATCTTTTGGATAGTCTGCCCAATAAACCTTATCAGGAATATGTAAACCTAAAGTATGCTCTGGTGTTAAAGTATTTAATATGCCTGGTCGTCTTGAGTTAGGGATTATTTGAATATCATAAATTTCTTCAACAGAATCTAAATAGTTTAATTCCGCTACAATATTTCCACTTGGAAGATGTAAAACAGTAACTCCAGCATATTCAGAATTTCTTCCTACATCAGTATTTTTAATTTTATCAAATGTAGTTGATGTTTGTCTTAACCTAGATCTTCCAATAAATAAAAAATCGCCATGTTTAACCATACCTCTAATAAATCTACCAAGTCTATTGATAACTTGATATGAGCCATTATTAGGATCAATTTGAACTAATTCACCTTTAGCAGATAATAACATATATAACTTTCCATCATAAATTCTTGGAGAATGTGGCATTGCAAGATTTTTACTAATTATCTGATTTGATGTAATATGAATTAAAATTCCACCATCTAATATATTTTCTCTCCAAGCTTTTGGTTTATTTGTTTCACCTAATGCACTTACAAAAATAGGTTCACCATCTATCATAGCTAATCCATTAAGATGACAGTAATCATCATGTTCATATTCTGTAATAAAACTAGGTTTCCAATATGGTGTAAAACTATAATTATCATCAATTAAAACAACACATGAAAAAGAAGTATTGACAGCAAATAAACCTTTATTTCCCCAATGAATATCATGTAGATCAATAAAACCTGTATAATAAGTTGCTCTTGGTAAATAAAAATTATCGTAGGTATTAGGATTAGGAGGATATGTTTTTGCAAGAGAAGGGGAAGAAGCTAATATAACAACCTCTTGTTTAGTTGCAACAGCTAATTTATTTCCAGAAACAGTAATACCCATAGGTTTTTCAAAATCTCTAGGTAATTGTATCAGTTGTTGGTTATTTAAAGGGCTTATAAATATTAGTTTACCAGCTTGATATGTACTAATAGCAAGAGTACAGTTTAGATTAAATAAAATCTCTGGTAAATTAGGAGTATGAGTACAACTAAATGGTGAAGGTTTATTCATAAATATCTTTTATCTTCTTAAATTTAATAAAACAGTGAGTTATTATACCATTTTTTATAAAAATATTACCTAAATTAAAAATCAATTATAAATATTATTCATTTGTGTAATAAAAAATTGAAAGCTTATTTTCAAAGTTTTCGTGCTTAATAATATTTTTCAAAATAATATCTTGTTTTTTGCTTATTAATAGATAATTAGTTCCATCTTTAACCCAAGCAACATTACCAGAATAATCATCAATAAGTTTATATTTTAAATCTAACAATAAATGACCTTTTTCATCAATACAAGAGTAATTACCATTAAGAGATACAAACGCAGTAGAATTACTAAAATTTCCTATTCTATCAAAAGTAGGTTTGAGTAATACATTAAAGTTTTTATCTAGCAACCCCAATTTATCCTCTGAATCTATTGTAAAACCAACTCCATTTTCATTTATGTGGTCAAATTTATAATCTAATATAAGTTTGAGATTTTCATCAAATATTTTAGAGTTACCGTTATTATCAGATAAAAATATATAATAATTTTTATTATTGTATTTATTTTTTATAATTTCAAAATCTTTATATAAAGGTTTAACTATAAAGTTGTTTTTTCTATTAACTAATCCTTGTAAATTATTATATGTCACTTGAATATAATCTTTATTTATAAAATCAATTCTATCAAATAAAAATTTTGATGGGTTTACAAATATCTGTTTTTTATTCTTCTGCTCTCTACTTTCTTTTATTATAGAGTCAGGAATATTAGGATAGTTTAAACGAGGAAAATAAACAGAGGCATTTTCATATTTTAAATATTCTTTTCCTGAACTATCTATTAAATGGTAATAATCATATTTGAAATTATGTATTGAAGTGAAATTCTCTTTAAAATAATAAAATTCTTCATTTAAAGATAGATCAACATACTCATTACCAACATCTTTTGTAAATACGAAATTCCCTCGAGTATCAATAAATCCTGTTTTTCTATCTTTTATTGCAAAAGCAAGACCTTCTGAAAACTCTTTAATAATATCAAATTCTGGTTTTATAATCCATTTACCAAACTTATTTATTACTCCCCACTTATAATAGAATCTTAAGTTATATATTTTTTTCCTTTTAGATAACTCTAAATTACTTTTTTTAATACCTACATAACCCAAACCATTATAAAAATTTAATACTTTATCGAATCTTGGCTTTATAATAATATTACCTAAATGGTTTACAAAGCCCCATTTATTATTAATTAAAACAGGTATATTACTTTCATATGTGTTTTTTTCAAAATAATAAGGTATTGTATCGAAATAGTTGATATAACCTATATCATCGAAAACTGCTTTTTGTATTACTTTTCCATATTGATTTATAAGACCATACTTATTACCTATTTTATATTTAATAAGATTACTAATATTTAATACTCTTATGTCATCAAAAATTGATTTTGTGATAATTTTCCCATTTACAGCAATTAGACCATATTTATTATTTTTACCATATATTATAAAGTTTGAATTTTCTAATAAACATACTTCATCATAAATAGGTTTAACTATAAATTTACCTGTAGAATCAATAACTCCTGATTTATTTTTTATTGTAATTTTAAATAAGTTAAAACCAATACCTTTAAAATCCATTATATTAGTTAAAATAATCTTTTTAATTTTTTTATTAAATAAACTGTAAATTCCTTTATTGCCTACAAAAAAAGAGTTTATTTCATTATTATGTCTTACTGATTCTATATGATCATAATTTGGTGCTAATATTTCTTTTCCATAAAAATCAAAGATACCTAATTTATTATTTTGTATAAACTTAAAACAGTATGAGTCTTTATCTGGTAAAACATCTGTAATTTTATCATATTTAGGTTTTACTATTATTCTTGCAGTTTCATCTATTAAACCTTCTTTACCATTTAATGAAAAAGTAAAAAAATTATTATGAATACTGTTCAAAGCATTAATTTTAATACCTAAAGATTTTATATCATCATAATCCCCTTTAAATATAACTTTACCATCATTATTAACGATTCCTACTCCATTAGGTATTTTTATATTTTTATAAATACCTGTATTTTTTACTTCTTCTTTTTGATTAGCTTTTTTTAGAATAAGTTCAAGATTGTCTTCTGCTTTGGAGATATTACTGATAAATACAAATAGAAAAACAAATAAAAACTTATAGATTTTTTTTATCATAATTTGAATTTTATACAAAATATTAAAACCATTACACTCTTTTATTATATTATTAAGCTTAAACATTTAAAACTAATTCTTACAAGAACAAATTTTCAATAACAAGATAAAATAACTATTAGTTATTAAAGTTAGAGATTTAGTTATTTTGAAAAAACTTTTAAGAGTCTTATTTCCTATTCTTTTTTTTGTGTTTTTTAATACGAATGCTTATTCTGAAGAATATCTATCAAAAAATAAAATTAATGTCGCCTTTGAAAAAAAGAATGAAAAATTAGCACAATATATATTAGAAACTTCTCAAGATGTAAAAAATAGCATTAAAGATAAAATAGGTATAGACTACAATAAACAATTAAATATTAAAATATCACCAAGTAAAAAGGTATTTGATAAAGAAACAGGTATTCAAAATCTTGATGTTCAAGGTGTTGCTATATCTGATATTGGATTAGTCATTATCAATTCTGAAAATATAGTTAAAAATAGTAATGATGATATTTTTAAATTATTAGAACATGAATTTGCTCATATTTACCTAGGTGATTATATTTCGCATAGTTCAGATATAAGTTTCCCAAGATGGTTAAATGAAGGTATAGCTCAATATGTTTCAGGAGGTACAAGTGAATTATTTTCTTTTTCATATCAAAATAGTTTACAATCAGCTTTTATGAGTAATAAAGTATTACCTTTTTCATCACTTATAGATAACTTTCCTAATACAAGAGATTCTTTTACTTTAGCTTATGCACAAAGTATAAGTATGGTGCAGTTTTTGGTTGATAAATATGGTGTTGATAAAATAAAAGATTTGATTATGAATATAAAAGAGGAGAATAATTTCTATAGAGCGTTTAATAAAACATATTCTATAGATTTTAGTGATATAGAAAAAGAGTGGTTATCAGAAAAAAGAACAACAAATTTTACGATAGATTACTATCTAAGTACTCATATTAGTGATATTACAAATGCCTTGATTGTTATTGCTGCATTATTAGCTTTTATAGCAAATTTCATAAGAACAAGAAGAAAGAAAAAAGCTTATGAATTAGTAGAAGAATCAAATTGAATGACGAAATATTAATGATGAATGAAAAAATTAAAAAGTAATTTAAAGTTATTATTTAAGTGAAAAGAAAAAAGTGACAAGACAAGAGTATTTCAGTAACAACGCTACAGATAAATATTTTTTACAAAACAATTACTTTTAAGTAGAAGTAAACAAAATTGTTTTTATAAAATTAATGAACTATAACTATTATAAAACTAAAAGAATCTTTTTAAGATAAAAACAGGAGCTAAATATTTTAACTCCTGCAAAACTTAACTTTAAAAATCACATTAGTTGTGATATTTAAGTAAACGAAAATAATCTTGAAAAAATTATCTTTTTGAGAATTGAAATTTCTTTCTTGCTCTCTTTTGACCAGGTTTCTTTCTTTCTTTAACTCTTGCATCTCTTGTTAAGAAACCTAATGATTTTAAAGTTGATCTGTATTCATCATTAACTTCAAGTAAAGCTCTTGAGATACCATGTCTAATTGCACCAACTTGACTTGATATACCACCACCTTTTACATTAACGATTACATCTAATTTGCCTTCTTCTTGAACTGCAACTAATGGTGATGTAAGCATTTTTGTAAGAGTTCTACGATTACCTACATAATCTTCTGCTGTTCTTTCATTGATTTTTATTTCACCACTACCAGCTTTAAGTCTTACTCTAGCTATAGCAGTTTTTCTTCTACCAGTTCCCCAGTGATATGTTTTATTAGCCATTAATCATTTCCCCTTGTGCGGTTAATTCTAAAGTTCTTGGTTTTTGTGCTGTATGTGGATGTGTAGCTGTTGTATAAACATTTAACTTTTTGTATAAAGCATCGCCAAGTTTTGTATGAGGAAGCATTCCTTTAACAGCTTTCTCAAGAACTCTTTCAGGATGTTTATTTAAAAGTTTTTCAAGATTTGTTTGCTTATGTCCACCTGGAAAACCTGAGTGCCAGTGATAAATCTTGTCTTTTAATTTATTTCCTGTAACTTTGATTTTATCTACATTTGTTACAATAACAAAATCACCACAATCCATATGCGGTGTGTATGTCGGTTTATGTTTGCCTCTTAATATATCAGCAATTGTTGTGGCAAGACGTCCTAAGGTTTTACCTTCTGCGTCTATATGAATCCACTCTCTCCCGCTATTTTCAACGGTTGGTATAAAAGTTTTCATATAAAATATCACCCTTTATAATTTATTTTTAAATTTAAGTTTAGTTTAATATAAACCTAAGCATTATCTAACAATCTAAGATTATAGTCAATACTTAATTACACATTTAATGTGAAGAATTAACAAAACTCAAAAAAGAGAAGAAGACAAAAAGTAAGAAGTGACGAGAGAAAAAGACAACATCTAATAATTTTAGTTCTCAAAACAATTCTTGATTCTTATTTTTTTATAAATGAAACATGAATTATAAGGATAGAAAGGCTCTAGACAAATATTTTATCAATAGGATAAAATATTTAAACTTCTGAATATTCTCCTATCTTTTTACTTTTTACGTCTTATCTCGTTACTATTTTTTCTTACTCTTTAATTGCTATTGAATATAGTGAATTAAACTCATCATTATAATTTTTTGCAATAAAATCATTATTCTTTATAGTTAATAAATTTTCATCATTAGTACTTGTTGCATTCTCGCTAAAATTAAATGAACCCATTAAAACTTCTTTATCATCAATGATTATAACTTTATGGTGTAAATTATATTTATTAGCATCAAGCCTAACATCTAAACCTGCTGTTTTCATCTTAGGATATTCAGAATATATTGTTTTTGCACCTCTTGTTTCAAAAACACCTCTTACATCAAGACCTTGTTTAAATTTTTCAATCATTGCATCACCAATTTTGTCATGTGTAAAACTAAATGCCATAAAATGAATACTTTTTTTAGCATTATTTATTTCTTGAATGATAAATTTATCTGCATCATTTTCTGGTGAGAATAAAGTTACCAACTCAGTTCCATCTGGCATACTTATATTTGGATAAGGAATATATGCTGGAGATGTTGGGCCAAATTTTTTATCAATAAACATCTCTTTAAACTCTGTTGTATAGTTTTCAGATAATTCTTTTGATTTTATCATAATTGCATTATTATTATTTCTTCCTGCATCATTATCAGTTGTATTAAAACTACCTGTCCATACATATTCAGAGTCAATGATAATAAACTTATCATGCATTATTGCACTTCTATTATCTTCTACAACAGGTATACCTTGAGCAATTACTTTTTTTACTGCTTCATTTAGAATATAATCAGTATCAGTTACTATTCTTACTTGAACCCCTCTATTTTTTGCTGCAATTAAAGCATCTGCAATAACAATACTATCAAGTTCATATAAAGCACAATCAACTGTTTTTTGGGCTTTTGATAATTTCTCAACTAGTTTTGCATCAATATTTTCTTCAGCAGGAACTGTTTCAACTAAACTAACTTGGCTAAAAAATACCTCTGCCCAACTAGGATATTCTGAAACAGAAGAAGGAGAACTTGTAGGAGTCGGGCTTATAGATGGAGTTATTGTTGAAGTTGGAGTGGCTGAAGGTGTTGGACTAACTGTAGGAGTAGTACTAGGTTTAGGAGTAAAACTTGAAATAGGTGTAGGACTTTGTATAGGAGGAGATGTTGGATTATCATCAATACAACCTGTAAAAAATACGGAAGTACTAAATATTAAGGTACTAACTAACTTTGAAATTTTTTTCATAATTTACCACTAAAAAACTAGAGATACATTTTATTAATCTATGATTTTTTAACTATTATGTCAATATAAATTTTAATAGAAAAAAAACTTTAATAAATGTTCGAATGTTTTTATTACTTCTTTCTATAAAAATTATAGAAAATATATTCATCATTTTAAAATAAGGAGATTGTATTTTATGTGTGGAGTAGTAAGTAAACCTAATTTAATAGGAACAGCAAACTCATTAGAAAAAGCAAGAGAAATTGCTAAAAAAAATGATGGTAATGAGTTTATTACAAGAGAAAAAGATGGAACATATACAGTTACAAAGCTTGATGACTCTGAGATTAATAAAGTAGAGCAAAAACCTTCTGCTGAATTTGGTGCATCTGTAATAGAATTTTCACTTAAACAAAATTCTGGTAGTGATAAAATCATAACAAATAAAAATGCATCTTTTGTCAATAAAGCAATAAGTAAATATCAAGGTAGTTCATTAGACAAAGTAATTGAAAATGTGGAACAAAAGACAGAAAAAGTTGTTGAAGATGCAAAGAAAACAGCTGAGGAAGTATTTAAAGATGTTAAGAAAACGGCTGGAAAAGTTGTAGATACTTTTGGAGGGATTATTCATGATGGTTTAGAGTTTCTTACTCCTGTAAAAAATTTTACTAAAAATCTTTTCTTTCAAGGAACTAAAAGCAAACCTATAAATATGAGGAGTTCTAAATCTAATTGTGGCCCTTGTTCTGGTGCAACAGTAGCTGAATTATTTGTTCCTGGAATTTCAAAAGGTCGTAATGATTTTGTACTTGCAGTTAGAGATCAAGCAGGAAAAAAAGTTGGTGCATTAGACGAAAGTCAAGTAATTAAAGGTGTAAAAAGTGTCACACAAGGAAAAGTTGATGGAAGAATCGTTGATAATGATTATAAACCAAACAATAAAGCAGAGTTTCAACGTTTATTAAGTGATATAAAATCAGAACTTGAAAACGGAAATCTTCTTGTAATGTGTACAGGTTTTAGTAAAAAAGAAGATGGACCTAGACATTATGTAACTATTATAGGTATAGATAAAAGTGGAAATATTTTAGTATCAGATTCATATAAAGATAAAAACGGAACTTCTCCAGATGTATGGAGCCCTGAAAAGCTACAAGAGAGAATGAATAGAACAGATACTTCAAGAAACAAAAATAGTAGTTTAATATCTTTCTCAAAAGTAAAATAAGATTGAATAAAAAATAATTTTCAAAAAACTGTAACCTTTATAAATTTAGTTCGTTTGTATATATATAGAATAAAAAATATAATATAAATGAACTATTTTTATGATTGTTTTAGAGTGTAGAGATATAAATGAAAGAGTACTTATGCTAAACTCCGCAGATAAGCTTAAAGTTACTGATGAGGAGCTTATGCTTAAATCTATTAACGGAGATAAGAAATCTTTTTATATTCTCGTTAATCGTTGGAATAAGCAAATAATAAATTACTTCTATAAGAGTGTATCAGATCAACAAATAGCAGAGGATTTAGCTCAAGAAGTATTTATAAGTGTTTGGAAAAGTAAGAATTATAACCCTAAAGCACCTTTTTATTCTTGGTTATATAAAATAGCTAGAAATAAACTTATTGATTATCATCGAAAGAAAAAACATGAAACAGTTTCTATTGAGAATAATCCAGAGTTTATTTTAATTGAATCTGAAAACCATCAAAAAACAGAAGATATGCTAATTCAAAGAGATGAAGAGAAAATGGTTATAAATACTATTAATAATCTAAGTGAAGAACAAAAATCTGTTTTAATTTTAAGCAAATATCAAAAACTACCTTACGAAGATATAGCTCAAATACTTAACTGTTCTCCGGAGACAGTAAAAGTGAGGGTCTTTAGAGCCGTAAAAAGCTTCGTAAAAAAGTTTAAGGAGTTATATGAAAATGAAAGATAATTGTAATTATTTAGAAAAAGTTTTCATTGATTATATTAATGGTACTTTAGATGAAAAAGATAGTATCTTTTGTTCTAATCATCTAAAATCTTGTGATAAATGTAAAAATAATGAAGATTTTAAAGAATTAGAATTAACTTGGAATCTAATGGATAAATGGAATACAGATATAAACCCGTCAAATAATTTCATGGCAAAACTTCAACGTGAAATTGTTTTACTTGAAGAAAAGCAAAAAGCTTTTTGGTTTAAAGTAGATTCAATAATAGCAATATTTAGAATACCAATGACAGCATTATTTATATTTGTATTTACATTATCAAATAATTTATCTTATGCAAAAACTGAAAGAAGTTTTTTTAAAGAAAACACTATTAAAGTTGAAACAAAGATAAAAGATTATAGTCAAAAAACTATAACAGATGTTATTAAAGATTTTAAAAATATTATTCAAAAATAAAGGAGATTATATATGAGATTATTGTCAGTTTTTTCTTATTTACTTAGTGGTTTATTGCTTTATATGAGTTTTTATATTGCAGAAGGTAGTAGATTTAATTTATTAGAATTCTGGGATTTATCTTCAGTTTTAGCAATAGTAGCAAGTTTCTTTATAATTTTAGTTAATTTCAAATTTTCAGAAGTATATAATGCAATAGTAGATGCTATTTCTAAAAATAAAAGAGAAGGTTTTGAAGAAAGATATGAGCTAAATAAGATAATAATTAATGCAATTGGATCTTATAGTTTATTTTCTGCAATTTTAACTACTATTGTTGCTTTAATTATAGTTTTAGGAAACCTAGCAGATACAAGTAAACTCGGTGTTTCAATAGCAATAATTTTAATTGTAATGTTATATGCTATGATAGTTAAATTATTCTTTGTAATACCTTTAAATACATCATTAGATAAAAAAATGGTTCAAATTGTAAAATAAAATGAAAATCTTCTCAGCCATATTTTATTTAATATCTTTATCATTATTCGCTTTTGCATTATTTATTGCATCACCTAGTGATTTATATTTAACATTATTAAGTAGTAAATATGGCTTTTTTAATATAATTACAACTTTATTTTTAACATTAATAAATTTTACCCCTAAAGAATTATTTAATACATTTAAAAGTATAATATTATCAAAAAATATTTCTCAAAATGAATTAAAATATAATGAATTAGTTATAAATAACTTATGGAAAAACTTATTATTTAGTTCTTTTGTTTATTCCTTATTAATTTCTATAATATATTTATCTAGTTCTGATAAATATATTCTTTGGCTCTTATTTTTATAATATTTTAAGTATTTATTTATTTGTAGTTTTTTCTAAAATGTTTATATTTAAACCAATAGAATTATATATAAAGAAAAAGCTTAAAATTCTAATGAAATAAATTTAAAAGGTTTATAGATATATTTTTATATGCAAGTCTATAACACAATTAGTCTATATTCTTTCAATTTATAATATCTTTTCCATTCTTTTCATACCTATAAGCTTATATTTACCATTATATGGAAGATTTTTTGTTATCACATATCCTAGTCTTACATAAAGATTTTCTGCTCTTGGATTTTTTAAAGACACATCAAGTTCACAACGGTTAATATCTTCTTTTTTAGCTTTTTCATGTATTAATTCAAAAAATTTACTTGCAATACCTTTGCTTCTGAACTCTGGTTTTGTTCCTAAATTTCCTATATATAAACTATCAGATTTAGGTGATATAAAAATTTTAGATAAAACTATTGATCTATAAATAACTGGTAAACTACCTATAAAACCATAAAAACTAAATATTAAAGCAAATGTATCTAATGTTTCTTTTAATATATCTTTTCCTTTATATGTAGTGCCTGAAATAACTATTTGATTATTATATACACCAACTGTTTGATTTTGATACCCATAATAACCTTTACCTTTTGAAAGTACATATCTTAAAAAATCCTTTACATTTTTACCAGAAACAGTGTATGAAAACTCAAATAAATCTTCTGCTGCTGAATACATTAGAGGTAAAATTTCTTCTGTATCCTCTTTTGTCGCTTTTCTAAAAGTTATTTCCATTCTCTATACCTTTTTTATAATATCTAGTAAATTTTTAATTGTTGGATCTTTGAGTATATTACTAATATTATTTATTAAATAATTTTCATCTTTAATTGGTATTTCTTTTATAAGTATAGAAAATAACATAGTTAAACTTAGTGAGTCTATACCTAGGTTAAATATATTTGAATCTTCTTTTATATCTTTTTCTTTTATTGATATAACTTTAGAAATACTTTCTTTTAGTTTTTTTACTAAACTATCATCTACATTTATAAAATTATTTTCAGAAATATAATTATCATTATCATCAAATTTTAATAATTCTTTTTTATTTATTTTTCCATTTACAGTTAAAGGAAATTCTTTAATATTTATATATTTTGACGGAATCATATAGTATGGAAGCTCTTTTGATAAAAAGTTCTTTATTTCTTGAGTATCTAACTCATAATCTGATTTATAATAAGCAATAAGATATTTGAAAGTATCATTATTAGAAAAAGTTTGTTCTCTTAAAAGGACAATACATTCCTTTATATCTTTATATTTTAATAATAAAGATTCTATTTCACCTAGCTCAATCCGATAACCTCTAAATTTTACTTGAGCATCAATTCTTTCTAAATACTCTATTTCAAAGTTTTCTAATCTTAATCCTAAATCACCTGTTTTATACATAATATAATCTTTTCTAAAAGGATCTCTTAAAAATCTTTCTTTAGTTAGTTCATCTCTATTTAGATACCCTTGAGCGACAAAATCACCTGATATATAGATTTCACCACTATTATTAACTGCAACTTCTTCTAGATTTTCATTTAGTAAATAAATAAAAGTATTATCAGCAGGTATTCCTATAGGTATAGATTTTCTTAAATCTTTATCTGGATTAAATGTATGATACATACAACCTACAGTAGCTTCTGTTGGGCCGTACTGATTTATTATTTCAACTTTTCCATTCAATTTATTATATATTTCTTTTGCTAAATCAGTATTTAAAGGTTCTCCAAGAGTGATTATTTTTTCTATAATACAATCATTATTTATAAACTCTTTCATTAATTTTAAATGACTTGGAGTTAATTTAATTACATTTGCTTTTTTATCATCTATAATTTTTTTTATTGCAAATTTATGATCTTCATTTTTATATACTTCTATTTGATTTCCAGATATCAAAGGAAGGAATATTGATGTTATAGTTAAATCAAATGATAGAGAAGTATAAAAAGGGTATATTGTTTTTTTATTTTCTAAAAGACCATATTTTTTTACCCAAAGAATATAGTTTAATAGATTTTTATTAGTTACTTTAACTCCTTTTGGTTTACCTGTAGAGCCTGAAGTATACATTATATATGCTAATTCATTTTTTTCATTTTGGAAGCTTTTTAAATCTGATTCAAATATATTACTATCAAGATAAATTATTTTATCATTGGGGAAATAATCTATATTAGTTAAATTAGTTACTAAACAAGGGGTTTTACTATCCTCTAACATAAACAAAATTCTATCATTTGGATGTTCTGGATCTATAGGTAAATAAGAATTTCCAGATTTTAAAATAGCAATTATAGAGATAATTGTTTCAATGGAGTGTTTTGTTAATAATGCAACTATAGAGCCTTTTTTTATTCCAAAATTTTTTAAGTAATTTGCAAAAATATTTGATTTTTCATCTAATTCTTTAAATGTAATTTTTCTATCATTTAAAGAAATTGCTATATTGTCAGGATTTAATTTAACTTGTTCTTGAAATAAATCAATAACATTTTTTTCTTTTGGATAATCTGTAATAGTATCATTAAATTTATTTATTAATTCCTTTTCTTCTTTATTTGCAATACCAACTTTAAGACTTGAATTTAATTCTTTTAAACCTATTTCTAGATTATTTATCAAATTTTCAAGCCTTCCATCATTAGCAATAAAAGAAGGAGCAGATAATAAAAGCTCTATAGAATCTGGAAGTTCAACACAAATTAAAGATATTGAAAATGCTGGTATATCAACAGGTAAAAATATAATATTTTCACAAATAAAACCTTTAAAGCAAAAGTTATTTGTGTCTATTTTTCCTACATTTGATATAGCAACAGAAAATAAGTAAGAATCTTTTTTATATAAGACCTCAAGGTATTTTTTTAACAATGTAGATAATAAGTTAACAGGCATAAAATGTATTAAATCTTCTATTTTATCAACTTGTTTATCTATATTTTCTTTAAAACTATAAATTATTTGTTTATATATATCTAACCAAGATAAATCTTTATTAATATTTAAATAGATAGGTGAGCTTAGATTTCCTGTTGTTTGAAAATTATTTTCTTTATTTCTCATATCAGCTGTAATCATAAAAGAAACAGGTCTATCTGAATGTTTATAAGACTCTTGAGTTAAAAGATAAGCTAATTGTGAAACTAATGTAGAATAATTTCCATATATTTTTTTTCTAGCCCAAACATAATGCTTATCATTTCCTTTAGTTTTTCCTAAAGGTGAAGGACTGCGAGATTCAAGAGGTACTTTTTTTATCTTTTCTTTTTGAAAAAATTTTTTGTAATAATCAATATCACTAATTTTTGTATTTGTTCCTAATAATGGATTATTATTTAAATATCTAAAAACTTCTTCAGCCCAAAATAATAGTCCTCTTGCATCCATGACAGAATGTAATGCACGAAATAGAACTTTTATTTTTTTACCTTTTATTAAGTAAACCTCACAGGTATTACCATTTTCAACATTTAATCTATTATAAAAATATATATTCTTAGAATTATTGATTATAGTGTTGTTTATATCAAAATCATAAAAATACTTTTCATCTACTAATTTAACTGGTGGAGGAGTTTTGCTATCAAACCAAAATTTTTTTAAACCGACCTTTTTTAATATTAGTCTAGTTCCTTGATTTACATTTGAAACTTGATTCACAGCTTCTTCTAATTGTTCAAGAGTTAAATCTCCTTTACCTTCAACCAACATTTGTAAACAAAAAGGAGGTGATATTTTTTCACAAACTTGATAAAATCGCTCTGAATTAGATTCTTTTTTATAATAATTTTTAGCAATGTTCATTTATTTGTAAACTATTTAATTAAAATTTTGTATTTATTAGTATTAAGAATACCTCAGATTTTTAATACGTGGTATACCACAAATAATTCGGAAATGGATTTTAAACCAGAGTTAATACTAACAAATTTACCTTTTAGCAATTTATATTTTTATATACTGGGTTATTAGTACTTAGTATTAGCCTAATTACTAGGCTCTAAATTTATTAAAGACTTCTTGAGCTATATTAGCAGGAAGTTTACCCTTCTCAATTAATTCATTTAAAGAAGCTTGGGAAAGTGTTTGTACTGAGCCAAATTCATCTAATAGCTTCTTTTTTCTTACTTTTCCTATTCCAGAGATTTCATCAAGTACTGATTTAATCATTTGTTTATTTCTTAAATCTCGATGAAATGTAATAGCAAATCTATGTGACTCATCTCTTACACTTTGAATAAGTTTTAAAGCAAAAGAATTATCTTTTAAAAGTATAGGAGTTTTACTTTCTGGGATAAAAACTTCTTCTAATTTTTTGGCTATACCAATTATAGCTTTATAAGGATAGTTTAAGTCATTTAAAGCCTTAATAGCTGAACTTAGTTGTCCTTTGCCTCCATCAATTAATATCAAATCAGGTCTCTCTAAATTAGTTTCTAAAACTCTTTTATATCTTCTGTAAACAACTTCATAAATAGAGGCATAATCATTTGGCTCTCCTTCAGAAAAATTAATTTTAAACTTTCTATACTCTGATTTTTTAGGCTTTCCATCTTCAAAAACTACCATAGAGGCAACAGTATTAGACCCTTGAGTATGTGAAATGTCAAAGCCTTCTATTTTTCTTGGTAAACTATCCATAGAAAGGTATTTTTTTAGTTCAATCATACCAGTTTTACTAACTTGAAAATTGTGGTCTGATTTCAAGCGAATCATATATTCATTAGCATTTTTAACAACTAAATCTAACATATCTTTCTTATGACCCTTTTTAGGTTCAATTAATTTTATTTTTTTTCCTTTTCTTTGTGATAACCATGATTCTATAATTTCTAAGTCAGATGGAAGTTTTTCTACTACTATTTCTTGAGGTATAGACTCTGTTTTTTGATAATATTCTGTTAAAAATGTCCCTATAAAATCTTCTAACTTATTTTTTTCTTGAGAATATTCATAGTGGAAATTTAATTTTCCAGTAAGCTTACCATTTCTAACTTGGAAAACCTGACAACATATTAAGTCATTTTCAATAAATGTTCCTATAATATCCTGCTCTGTTTCAGGTGATGTAACTATTTTTTGTTTATCATTATATCTTTCTAATGATTTTACTGTATCTCTTAAATTTGCAGCTCTTTCAAAATCAGTTCTTTCAGCTGCTTTAAGCATTTCTTCCTTAAGTTTTTCTATAGATCCATCAATATGACCATCTAAAAAATCACAAACATCTTTTATCATTGCTTTATGTTCTTGTGAAGAAACCCAAGAAATGCAAGGAGCTAAACACTGTTTAAGATGATAATATAAACAAGGTCTATCTTTATATACAGGTGTTTCGCATGATTTAACAGGAAACATTCTTTCTACAAGTGATTTAACCTCATACATTGCAGACATTGTAGGATATGGTCCAAAATATCTAGAACCATCTTTTATCATTTTTCTACAAGGTAGAATTTGTGGGTAATTATCTTTTACAGTTACTTTTATATAAGGTAATTCTCTATCATCTTTTAGTAAAATATTATATTTAGGTTTAAACTTTTTTATTAATGTACTTTCTAAGATCAAAGCTTCAACTTCATTATCAGTTACGAAATAATCATAATGGTCTATATTTTGAACCATTCTTTTAACTTTTTCGCCTTGATCTCTATTTTGAAAGTAAGATCTTACACGATTTTTTAAGTTAATTGCTTTACCAACATATATAACAGTATCTTCTGAGTTATACATTAGATAAACACCTGGTTTATCTGGTAAAGAACTTAAATTTATTTCTTCTTTCATTAAAGCCCTTGATAAAAATTCTATAGAGAATATTATAACTTAAATAGTTATAGGTAATTTTCAACTTAAAACCAATCAACTATACTAAAACAAAATTGGTTTGTTTTTTGAAAGCCACATTGTTCAAAGAGTTCTTTGTTGTAAAAAATGCAAACTATAAAATATACATATAATTATAAAATTAGTTTATTTAAAGTATCTGAAATATCACTGTATTTATCTTTATTATAATTATCTAATTTATCTAAGAGTATAATTGTTTTTTCAATAGTTTTATTATTACTAATTAAACTTAAACCTTTATTTTCAAAGCTTAAATATAATTCAATATAATTATCTTTAAATACTTCTATCTTTTAAATACTTTTTATCAACAATAGATTTTATTTCAAGCCAGAAGCTTTATCTGTATTATTACTTGTTAAAATAAAGTTTTTTGCAAATTCTAATGTTTTATCATTATTATTATTTAGCATAAGTAAAGTTTTATAAATATCAGAGTCAAAATATGATCTATATAAATAAAATGTTCTATTTCTAATATATTCCTTATAAAACTTTAATCTTTCAAAATATTTATCAATTGATTTTTGAGCAATTTCTTTTTTTCCTAATTTAGCTTGAACTAAGGATAAATAAGCTAAATTTGTTTGATTTGCTAAATATTCTCTTGTAGATAAAAGATATTCTGCTCTTATTAGATCCCCATTATTTTCAGCTTTTTTAGCATAATCTAGAATAAAACTATTTGAGTAAGTGTTATTAAATGAAGTTAATTCATTTGAACATACTCTTAAATAATTTTTTATATCTCTATTAATATTTAAAATATTAGAATATTTAGGATTATTTTTTATTTCCTTCAATTTATCACATAAACCTAAATAATAATAATTATAATTAGCAAGAATTGAACCTTCTTTTAATAAAGAGTCAGCATAATAATCTATAGCTTTATTATAATCATTATTAAACCAATAAATCTTACCAATTTCTTTCAAAGGATTAAAATCTCTAGATTTTTTATATTTTGAAACCTTCTTATATACATCAATAGCCTCTTTATTTTTTAATTCATGTCGATAAATGTCAGCAAGATTAAATAAATAAAAATTGTCATTATTATTTTTTACTGATTTTATTGCAAATTCATAAGCTTTATCATAATTATTAGAAAACTTATAAAGAACAGATTTTTGATAATTATATTCTGGAGTATTCTCTAATGACTTTGATAAATCAAGTAAATATTCAATATTCTCATTAAAATCACTATAAGAGTTTGCTAATTTATACCTTCCATAAACCACAGAACCACAATAAAATTTATCTATATAATATTTTCTTGAAAAATTGATAATATTTTCTACTTTATAAGGTTCTTGTATAAATTTATATATAGATTCTTGAGATTCATCTCTATTCTTATTAAATAGAGCAAAAACTGTATCAGAGCTTATTAAATTCCAGTTATATTTACTTCTAATAGATGTACTATTTATAAATTTTGTATAAGGATTATTATAGATTGCAACTAAAGATAAGCTTATACTTATGACAAAACTTGTTATATAAAGTTTTGAAAGACTTTTTATCATTCTTTTTGTTTCTTTTATAAAACCAATTTCTTTACTAATAAACCATTTGTAATCTAGTAATCTAAATAATATAGCAGAGAACCAAACTAAAAGACCATTTATATTAGGGCTTAATATATTTACTAATAAACTTGTAGAAGTATTTGCTATTATATTTGATTTTAATATTTCAAAAGTGAAATCTGTAATAAATAGTGAAATAAATAAAAATATTCCCATTTCACCAGCTATAAGAAACCATATACAAGTTAATATGAAACTAATTGTATTTATCTGTGAAAAGAAATTAATACTAGGAAATATAAAATCTAAAAGTATTAAAAATAATATAAAAGATGCTTGAAAAATAAAATTACTAAAATAGATCTTTGTTTTACTTACTGCTCTACTAAATAAAAATTCTTCAACTTGTAATGTTAAGTATTTAGGATTAATTAAAATAAATATTCCAATAAATGCAAAGCTTAAGATGCTTAATAAACTTATATCGTTATTTTGATTTATAGTCTTATTAGACAATTCTATGTAACTATAATAAAAGTCTTTAATAGAAAAATATAATATTATCAAATTTATTATCAAAAATAATTGGATATATATATTTGATGTATTAGCTACTAATAATTTAAAACTTGAAAAAATATTAGGTTTTGATAATTCAGATTTTTTTAAACCAAATTCTTTAGAAAAGATCCACATATTAGATAATGCTCTATTTTCATCATCAATTTTACCAGCTACATTAAGATCAATATCATTATCATAATTAGAAATAACTTTATAAACACAAAATAAATATATTAACCAAATACCTATAAATATTAAATTTATAATATTATAACCATTTACATAATAAGAACTTAAAAAAGGAGATATTATTAATATAGGTATTGAATATTTAAGAATTGTTTTTAAAGTAGCTGTATTACCAGCAATTATAAGACTAATAAATATTGTTACACTTATAAAAAATAATGAAGTATTAAAATTAATTTTTTCATTAGCATATTGAACTATTCGATTATAGAAAATAATTGATGTATATAATAAAATAACTAAAATAGACAAATATTTTAAATGCTCATTTCTAAATATTTTAAATATATCTTTTCTATTTAAAGAACGTGTATAAAAATACTCACCATAAAATGAAAGACTAATCCAAGGAATAACCAAAGAGAATAAAGACACTAATAAAAGACCATATATTGTTTCTGTTATCCATAAACTAATATCTAAATTATTTTTACTTGTAATTAAAGCAATGCTAAATGGTATTATTCTTAATAAAAATCCAAGTGTTAATATAATAAAAAATGAACGCTTAAAAGTATTATAAAAAAAGGCTGTTATTTTATTCATGAAATTAAGCTCCTATTTATTATAAGCAAGAAAAATATCTTCAAGTTTCATGCTATTAACTTCAATATTTGAATCAGGAAATTTTTCTTTTAATTTAGAATAAGATTCATCATTCCAATTTTTGAATATTCCTGTAAATTGATTATTTTTTGATTCAGAGTAAATTAAATTATTATTAGAAAAATTTTCAATACTTTTACTACTAAATATAGTAACCTGTTTAGTTGAATCTTTTAAATCTTCTAAATTTGTTTCAAGTTTCATAGAACCATTTTCTATAATTCCAATATAATCTGAAATCCTTTCTAAATCATCTAAAGAATGAGAGGATATTAATATTGTTGTTCCAGACTCATGTATTAATTCAATAATACTTTCTAAAAACTCTTTTCTTGCAACAGGATCTAAGCCTCCTGCTGGTTCATCTAAAATCAATAATTTAGGTTTATGACCTATAGCCATTGCTAATGCTAGTTTTTGTCTATTTCCTCTTGAAAGTTGAAATACTCTTTTATCTAAAGATAAATTTAATCTTTTCACCCATTGATTAACATATTCTTTATCCCAATTTTTGTAAAAAGAACCATTATAACTTAATATATCTGCAACTTTGAGCCAAGGAATTAATTGCATAGAATCTGAACTGTAACCTATATCTTGCTTAATATTTATAGGCATATTCCAAGGGTTAACACCTAAAACATTAACATTACCGCTAGTAATTTTTAATAATGACATACATATTCTTAAAGCTGTTGTTTTACCTGCTCCATTTTTTCCCAAAAGACCATAAACTGAACCTTGTGGAACATTCATATTCAATTTGTTAAGAGCAAAGCTATTTCCATAACTTTTAACAACTTTATTCATTTTTATAATATAGTCAGACATAATTATTTATTCTCCGATAATTTATCCCAGTTTTCTTGAATCATATTAATCACAGTTTCTTTATCTAAATTTATCCACTTAATATCTTTGATGAACTGTTCAACTACTTTCAAAGCTTGTTCCTCCTTATCTTTTTTTGTTATATTTAAAGAATTTTCTGTAACAAAAGAACCTTTGCCAACAAAAGTTTTTAAGATACCTTCTCTTTCTAGCTCTCTTATAGCTTTAGCAACTGTATTTGGATTGATTCTTAATTGAAGTGCTATTTCCCTTATTGTTGGAATTGGTTTACCAACTTCAAAAACACCTATAGATATTGCTTTTTTTATTTGTTCTGTAATTTGTATATAAACAGGTGTCCCACTGCTTTGATCTATACTTAAATACACATTTTAAACCTCTTGATTAACAATAAGAATTTAGTTATTGCTTAAATAAAAATCCTGTTCTTGTTTTATTATCTGACCTTTTTCATCTGTTCCCCAAATTTTATAAATTCTACATAATTTTCTATCTGCTAAATTAGTCTTTTCACACTCAAATGATTTATATAGAACCATTCCATTTAAATCAGATATATTACCCTTATAAGATTTATAAAATTCATAATCAATTAAACTTCCATTAATCCCTATTTTTCCTGTAAAAGGATTTTTAAATTCTTTCCAATAACCACCAAATTTTGTTATCTTCTCAGCTTCGATTTTTAAATCTTCAATATTATTAGGATAAAGTTCTTTCCACTCAACACCATGAGTTTCAACCATTGTTTGTAATCTGTGCATATTTGCTTTTACCGAAGAAATATTGTCTTTAATATTATTATTTATCTCCGCTAAAACATGGTTGTTTAATAATGAACTTATAAAAACTAATGAAATTGATAATTTGATTGTTTTTAACATTTTTAGCTCCTTTTGTTAATTGTATTATTGTACTACTTAACTAATACAATAATACAATTAAAATATAAAGTCAATATTTTTTGAAAAAAATAAGCTCATCTAGAAATATTTCTAGATGAGCCTTAAAATCATATGGAAGTATAAGTAGATTTATCAATATATTTTAGGAATATTTATATATTAATTTTTAACATAATTGCTTTTTACTCTTTATTTAAAAATCTCTTTAATCATTCTAAAATTTATTATCTTTACTTAATTAAAACTATGAAATATACTCTTTAAAGTTAAAACTATTAAAAATGGTAAAAATATATGTTTTATATAAAGATTCTACAGTTTGCTTTTTGGATGATAGTTGGTTGTATTATTGGGCTATTTAAATCTATTACAAGATGGGGTGATACTGAGTTAGGTAAGGAATATGCTCGTTTCTTTAGTTTTAGATCTTTAAAAGCAGCTAATATACAAATGGAATATCATGGATTAGAAAACTTAGAAAAACAACAACCATGTATCTATACATTAAATCATCAAAGTAATTTTGATATGGCTATATATGGTGAAATTTATCCTAGTAATACTGTAATTATTGGGAAAAAAGAAATAATTTGGATTCCAATATTTGGATTGTTTTATAAAGCTTCTGGACATATTATGATTGATAGAAAAAAGATTTCTAAAGCTAAAGATGCACTTTCACAAGTTGTTGAACAGATTAAAACAAGAAAAGTTTCTGTATGGGTTTTTCCAGAAGGAACAAGAAATACTAGTGGGATTCAACTTTTACCATTTAAAAAAGGTCCTTTTCATATGGCTATTGATGCTCAAGTACCTATAGTTCCAGTAGTGAGCTCAAATTTGAATAATGTAATGAGTGCGAAAGAAAAAATTATTAAAGGTGGTAAAATGGTTGTTAAAGTTTTACCTCCTATAAGCACTCTAGGTTTAACAAGTGAAAATGTTAGTGAATTAGTAGATAATGTTAGAAACATAATGCAAAAAACTTTGGATGAAGTTAATGAATTAGCTAAAAAATAAAATATATAAATTAACTATGATTAAAGACTTAACAACTATTGAATCAAAAATAAATAAATCATCTAAGCAATTTAGTGAAAATTATTCTAAAATGCAAGTTATTTTATCTGAGTATAATGAAGAAATAAAAAAATCTATATATCAAGGTGAAGAAAGAATACTAAACAAGATAAAAGATAATAATAGATTAACAGCAAGGGAAAGAATAGAATTAGTTTTAGATCAAGATTCCCCTTTTTTAGAGTTATTACCTCTAGCTGGTTGGGGCTCAGATTGTTATAGAATAGGAAGTTCTGTAATTGGTGGAATTGGTTTAGTTCAAAATAAACTTACAATGCTCATTGCTCATATTGGAACTGTAAAAGGTGGGGCTATTGATTCAATAACACTAAAAAAATTATATAGATTAAATCAAATTGCTTCAGAAAATAATTTAATTACTATTAACTTAATAGAGTCTTCAGGTGCAAATTTAACAAAACAATCTGAGATTTTTAATTATGCAGGTCAAATTTTTAAACAAATATCAGAGCGTTCAAAAAATGGTATACCAACAATTTCTTTAGTATTTGGAAATAGTGCAGCAGGTGGAGCATATATATCAGCAGTATCTGATTATATAATTATGGTAAAAGATAGCTCAAAATTATTCTTAGCAGGACCTGCATTAGTAAAAATGGCAACAGGTGAAATAATTGATGAAGAATCTTTAGGGGGAGCTAATTTACATAATAGAGTTTCAGGAGTATCTGATTATCTAGCAGAAAGTGAAAGTGATGCAATAAGAATAGCAAGAGAAATTATTTATTATTTAAAAGATTCAAATAACAAAAATCCTGAAAATGTTGATGAACCCATTTATGATAAAGAGGAGATATTAGGTATTATAAATTCAGATTTTAAAATATCTTTTGATAGTCGTGAAATAATAGCTAGAATAACAGATGGTTCTAGATTTTCAGAGTTTAAAAAAGAATGGGGAATAACATTAGTAACAGGGTTTGCAATGATTCATGGTTATAAAGTTGGAATAATAGCAAATAATGGGGTTTTATTTAGTGACTCAGCTAATAAAGCAGCACACTTTATACAATTATGTAATCAAAATGATACACCTATAATATTTCTACAAAATATAACAGGCTTTATTGTAGGTAAAAAATACGAAGAAGAAGGAATAATAAAATATGGTTCAAAGATGCTTAACGCAGTTGCAAATAGCCAAGTCCCTTTAATTACTATAATTATTGGTGCTTCTTTTGGTGCAGGTAATTTTGCTATGAGTGGAAAATCTTTAAACCCTAGATTTATTTTTTCATATCCTCAGTCTAAAATGGCTTTAATGGGACCAGAACAATTAACAGGTGTTCTTGAGCTTATAAGCTCAGATAAAACTAATCCAAATATTAAAGAAAAAATTCTAGAAGATATAAATAAAGAATCATCTCCATATTTTGCAACAGGTCAATTATGGGATGATGGTGTAATAGATCCTAGAGAGACTAGAAATTATCTTGGATTATGTCTAGCTGTTGTAAATAATAATTTTGAAAATGTAAAAAATTCTTATGGAGTTTTTAGGATGTAGTATTATTAATGAATAAAAAATAATGCTAATAATAAAGAGAAATTTTAAATAAAAGTGTTGTAAATTTTTGTAACATAATTTATAATTAATTGTAACTAATTATAAAGAAGTGAAGTGTAAAATAAAAATGATAAAAAAATTAATTACTTTAATAGCAATAATATCTAGTTTTTCAGTTGCTACAGAAGTAAAAGCTGATGAAGTAAATCAACAAAATCTTTTGGGTTTTGATGCACAATCAGATTTAAGAGTTGGTCCTGTTGGCTCATTTTTATTTCCTATTGGAGTAAATAGCAATAAAGTTTCATATAATCCTGTTGTAAATGTAAATTTATATGGTGAAAGTTTTAACTTTGGTTCAACTGGTTTTAATTTTACATGGATTAGCTCAGATAGAAATATGACAGTAGTTGATAATAGTAAATCAACAACATTAAAGTTTAACGAGGTTGCTCCAAATAGTTCAGCTACAAAAATAAATAAAAATCTATTACTTTTAACTTTATCTTCACCAATTAATTACAGTGCAGGTAATACTATAGAATTTGGATGGCTTGGAGGAATATTTAGTCAGTTTGTTCAAAGTAATGGAAATATTTCAGGTGATAGTAATTCAAACTTAGGTTTAAACTTAGGGGGATATTCAAAATTATATCAATTATATCCTTTTGTTCCATATATTAATGGAAAAATGCTTTTAGGAAATATGTATGACAATGGAAAAACAATACAAGCAGGTAATTTAAGTAACTCTATTAAAGCTGGATATATGGGCACAATTGGTATGGATTTATATATTACAAGAAGAATTATTTTAAATATAGGATATAACATTATTAACCCTGACTTCTATAATTTTTCACCAACAAAAGCTTTACCTAATCAGCCTAATAGCCCAAAAGATGATGATAGTATAAGCTTTGATGAACAAGTTCATGGTGTAAGTGGAAGTATAGGATTTTTATTTTAGCTTTTTTTACTATTTAAAAATAGTTTTGTTCCGCCTATAGTTCCTGCAGGTATTATTAATATCTGAACAATTGGAATCCAAAATAACAACATAATTGGAATACTAAATAGTATAAATGCAGTAGAATTTTTATTTAAAAATGACAATTTCTCAACTAATGTATATTTTTTTCTTGACAGTATAATATCTAAAAAATCAATAGATGTTATAAGAGCTAATATGAAAAAGAATGTTATTTGACCAATAACAGGTATAAGCAAGACAGGTAGGGATATAAACAAAACAATTGCTTTTACAAATAAAAGCTTGAAAGCTTCTTTTATTCCAACTTTAACTTCATTAATTATATTTTGTTCTTGATGATTAGAATCCTCACCTAAAATCATCTTTTCTGTTTCTTGAGAAATTACATCATTAAAAGGAATACAGATAAGGCTTGATAATGGTAGAAATAAAAATAAAGATATTATCATTAATGTTAATGTTCCAATAAAAGCAAGTGAGAATTTAGATATAGTTTTAAGGGTTCCACCATCTTCTACAGGTAAATATGTGTTAAGTCCAGAAATCATAAAATATATAGCTAAAATATATGTTATTACTAGAAAAATTGTTGTAATAATTAAAGGTATTATTGATAATTTTAATAACTTTTTGCTTTTAAATAATTCCTTTATTCCATCAAAAATATAAAATAAAGGTTTTATAAAATTTGTTGTGTTATTTTGATTATTGACTGAATCACATCTTATACATTTTAATTCTGAGTTTTCAACAATAACACCACAACTAGTACATCTATTATTCAAAGAATTACCTCTAATAAATATTTATATCTAAAAGATTATAGTTTATTTTTGTGCACTTTGCCTTAAATAAACTTAATAATATACTTGCAATACTGTGTTCTAAAACCTAGATTTTTCTTAACTAAGAATTGTAAAATATATTTGAATTTGTTTTGAAAAAGGAATGAATAAAATACTTTTTTAATTTATTTTTTGTAATTTAATTAAGTAAAAAAAGCTGTTCTAGTAAAATATTAATTAGAACTGAAAATCTCTTTTTAATAGTATTAAGAATATCTCAGATTTTTAGTCTAATAATTTTTATCGTATATATATTCGTTCCTTCAATAGTTTGTAATGAAATAGTTTATAAAAATTCTCTAGAAATCATAATTAGAGATAAATACTAAGGAACGAAATGTAAATGAATAAAGTTGTAAAATTATCTTTAAGTATATCATTATTAGTTTATTTATATTCTTGTGCTGTTCCAACAAGTATTACTTCAAATTATGATGCAAATACAAGAGCAGCAAACACTCCTACTTATAATCAATTAAAACCTTTTAGCAGACCTAGAACAAATCCTAATGCAATACCTTATCCGTCTGCTTTATCTTCTTATTCTCCTTCTGTTAGTCCATCTACTTTTGCAACTCCTGTTGCGACTGCGACATCAATAATAGCAACACAGCCAAGTGGAGCTACAGGAACAACACCAGATGTTAAAGAAAATGCTACTTTTAATGGTACTGTTTATGATAGGAATGGAAATAAATTAAATGGTGTAACTGTTAGTGCAAAAGCGATAGATGCTGGTGTTAATTGGGTTGGAGAACCCCAGCAAACTGTTGATGGGGCTTATGTTTTTAGAAATGTACCTGTAGGAGCTAGAATTAGTATAACAATAACAAAAGATGGTGTGAGTAGGTCACGCTCTGAAGTATTAAAATCTAATCTTCAAGGAGATCCAAAAGGAAATGTATTTGATTTTGGTGATACTTACTCCATTGATGGAACAACACTAAGAGTATATTTGTATGATGACAAAAATCAAGAAGTTAAAGATGCTACCATAAAAGTTGAATCATTAGATCCAAATTTTGTTTATTCTAAAGAAATCACCCTTACTGGAAGGAATTATTGGTTTAGTTCTCTTAGTCAAGAAACAGTTCCAACAAATACACAATTTAAAATAACAGTTAATGCTAATGGAAAACAAAAAGAAAGAATAATAACAACAGTAGGTGGTTTATATTATAACGAAGTAAAGTTTGGAGGAACAAATGATGCAGATAAACCATTTGCAATAGCTAATATAAAAGAACAACAATTAGACCCTTCAATTAATAAATTTATTGATACAAATGATGAAAGTTATTCTACATTTTCAGTTGATACAGATACTGCTTCTTATACTCTTATGAGAGATTCTATTTTAAGAGCAGGTAGTTTACCAAGTAAAGATTCAGTAAGACTTGAAGAATATGTTAACTATTTTGATTACAATTATCCAAAACCAACAAAATCAAAGTTTTCAATAAATACAGAACTTGCACCATCACCATTTGATAAAACAGGAACAAAACATATTTTTAGAATAGGTATCCAAGGTCAAGAAATTTCTACAAAAAATAGAAAAGATAGTATTCTGACATTTTTAATAGACACATCTGGCTCAATGGGAGATGATAATAAACTAAATAATATAAAAAACAGTTTAAAAATAATGTTAAAACAACTTAAACCAACTGATAGAGTTGCAATAGTAGAATATAATTTCACAGCTAGAACTGTTTTAAAACATACTCTTGTAAGAGATGAAAGTAAGATAGTACAAGCTATTGATTCACTTAAAGCTATTTCCACAACTGATATAGAAAAAGGTCTGAGAATGGCTTTTAAAGAAGCTCAAGAGGCTTATGATCCTGATTATCTTAATAGAATAATACTTTGTTCAGATGGAATAAATAGTACAGAGATAAAAAATCCAGAAGAACTTGTAAAACAAATAAGAAAAGAATATGAAACTAAGGTTAGTGTATCTGCTTTAGGTGTTGGATTTACAAATTATAATGATACATTTCTTGAGATAATAGCTTCAAAGAATGATGGCTATTATTCATATATTGATAGTGTAAAGGAAGCAGTAAGGTTATTTGTTGAGAGTGCTACTGATACATTACAAGTAATAGCCAAAGATGCAAAAATACAAGTTGAATTTAATCCTAAAAATGTAAAAAGATACAGATTAGTTGGTTATGACAATAAAGTATTACAAAATCAAGAATTTAGAAATGATAATGTTGATGCTGGAGAAATAGGTTCTAATCATAGTGTTACTGCTATTTATGAAATTGAATTAAATCCAGAATTTAGTGGTAAGATAGCAGATGTTTATATGAGATATAAAGATATAAATAATAATGATTTACCACTTGAAACTAAAAAAGATGTAATGGCTGATGAGATAAGAAGTTCTTATGACTTAGCTTCACCATCTTTTAAAAAAGCTGCAACTATAGCTTTATTTGGTGAAATTCTCAGAGAAAGCTATTGGTCATTTGATAATTCTTTCAAAGATGTTTTAAACTATACTAAGAATTTACCAAAAGATGATAAATTTAATGAGTTTATAACTATAGTTGAGAGATCAGAAGAAATAATAAGAAAGTAAGGAATAGAATTGTATGAAAAAAATTTTAAAATTGTCATTGGCGTTATCATTGATGTTTAGTGTTTATGCTTGTAAAAATAGAATGGCTCCGACTGTAGCAAATCCATCAGTCCCTTATAATCAACCACAATCTTCTGCTTTACCTAACCCTCAAGCAACTTCTGCAAGTAATGGTTTAAAGCCTTTTAGTCGACCTAGAACAAATCCTAATCTAAACCCTTTACCATCTGCTTCATCTTCTTATTCTCCTTCTACTAGCCCAACTACTTTTCCAACCACAGTTGCTACTGCAACATCAGTACCAAGCGGAGATACAGGGACAACACCAGATATTAAAGAAAGAGCAACTTTTAATGGAGTTGTTTATGATAGAAATGGAAATAAATTAAATGGTGTAACTGTTAATGCAAAAGCAATAGATGATGGTGTTAATTGGGTTGGTGAAACCCAGCAGACTGTTGATGGGGCTTATGTTTTTAGAAATGCCCCTATTGGTGCTAGGCTTCTTATAACAATAACAAAAGATGGTGTGAGTAGGTCACGCTCTGAAGTATTAAAATCTAATCTTCAAGGAGATCCAACAGCTAATGTATTTGATTTTAGTACCATTTACTCTATTGATGGAACAACATTAAGAGTATTTTTATTTGATGATAAGAATCAAGAAGTTAAAGATGCTACCATAAAAGTTGAGTCATTAGATCCAAACTTTAAATATTTCCAACAAAAAATTCTAACTAATGTTAATTATTGGGTTAGTAGTTATAATGAAACACTTCCTATCAATACACAATTTAAAATAACAGTTAATGCTAATGGAAAACAAAAAGAAAGAATAATAACAACAGTAGGTGGTTTATATTATAACGAAGTAAAGTTTGGAGGAACAAATGATGCAGATAAACCTTTTGCGATAGCTAATGTAAAAGAACAAGAATTAGACCCTTCAATTAATAAATTTATTAATACAGATTTTGAAAAATTTTCTACATTTTCAGTTGATACAGATACTGCTTCTTATACTCTTATGAGAGATTCTATTTTAAGAGCAGGTAGTTTACCAAGTAAAGATTCAGTAAGACTTGAAGAATATGTTAACTATTTTGATTATAATTATCCAAAACCAACAGAAGCTAAATTTTCAATAAATACAGAACTTGCACCATCACCATTTGATAAAACAGGAACAAAACATATTTTTAGAATAGGAGTTCAAGGTCAAGAAATATCTACAAAAAATAGAAAAGATAGTATCCTTACATTTTTAATAGACACATCTGGCTCAATGGGAGATGATAATAAACTAAATAATATAAAAAACAGTTTAAAAATAATGTTAAAACAACTTAAACCAACTGATAGAGTTGCAATAGTAGAATATAATTTCACAGCTAGAACTGTTTTAAAACATACTCTTGTAAGAGATGAAAGTAAGATAGTACAAGCTATTGATTCACTTAAAGCTATTTCCACAACTGATATAGAAAAAGGTCTGAGAATGGCTTTTAAAGAAGCTCAAGAGGCTTATGATCTGATTATCTTAATAGAATAATACTTTATTTCAGATGGAATAAATAGTACAGAGATAAAAATCCAGAAGAACTTGTAAAACAAATAAGAAAAGAATATGAAACTAAGGTTAGTGTATCTACCTTTAGGTGTTGGTTACAAATTATGTGTTACATTTCTTGAGATAATAGCTTCAAAGAATGATGGCTATTATTCATATATTGATAGTGTAAAGGAAGCAGTAAGGTTATTTGTTGAGAGTGCTACTGATACATTACAAGTAATAATAAAAGATGCAAAAATACAAGTTGAATTTAATCCTAAAAATGTAAAAAGATATAGATTAGTTGGTTATGACAATAAAGTATTACAAAATCAAGAATTTAGAAATGATAATGTTGATGCTGGAGAAATAGGCTCTAATCATAGTGTTACTGCTATTTATGAAATTGAATTAAATCCAGAGTTTAGTGGTAAGATCGCAGATGTTTATATGAGATATAAAGATATAAATAATAATAATTTACCACTTGAAACAAGTAAAGAAGTAAATAGTAATGAAGTAAGAAGTACTTATGACTTAGCTTCACCATCTTTTAAAAAAGCCGCAACTATAGCTTTATTTGGTGAAATTCTTAGAAAAAGTTATTGGTCATTTGATAATTCTTTCAAAGATGTTTTAAACTATACTAAGAATTTACCAAAAGATGATAAATTTAATGAGTTTATTAGTATTATTGAAAAAGCTGATCGTATAACAAATAAATAAAGCTATAAATTTTAGGAATAAATGATGAAAAAATATATTTTATTAATACCTTTTATATTTATTTTAAGTGCTTGTCCTACACAGATTACAGAGCAAAAAGTTGATGTTGCTGTAAATGTAGGTGATGAAATAAAGGATATAATAAAAGGTGTTAAAGATACTCCTACACCATCTCCTACACCAACAATTGAGCCTGAAGAAGAGCCAACAAAATTAACAGGTGCTGGTTATTCTCTAAAATTAAAGGGTACTAATTCTTATGCTAGTGCTTCATCATCTGATAGCTTTAACTTAAAAAATGTATTTACTTTACAAGCTTGGGTAAAGATTAATTCTTTTCATAAAAGTAGTGAGGGAGATTATTTTCCTATACTTTTCAAAGGCTCAAAAGATGTAAGATATGGTGTTTCTATAAAAAGCCCATCTATTATTGAAGTTAAAATGAATAATCAAAAAGTTCTTATAAAAGATTCAGCTGACTTTTTAACAAGAACTTGGTATCACTTATCAATAGTTTGGGATGGAAAATATATTTATGTTTATAGAAATGGAAATTTATCTGGTCAAAGTGAATATAATGTTGCTTCTTTAATTAGTGGAGAAAATGCAAACTTTTATATAGGTGCAGACTTATCTGCTGTTGAAAAATATGCAGATGGTGAGATTGACGAACTTAGAATCTGGAATAAAGCTCTAACAGAAAAAGATATTAAATCTAATATGCACTTTAAACTAAAAGGAAATGAAGAAGGGTTGAATGTATATTTTCCTTTTGATGAAGGTAGAGATGAAACCACAACTGACTTGAGTACAAATAAGAATAAGGCTTCAATTATTAATATGGATAAATGGAGAATTTCAAATGCTCCTATTTATGATTAAGATAAAACCTTTACTACGATATAACTTAATGATATTATAATTAAAAAATTAGAGTAGAGGTATTTTCATGAAAAGTTTTAAACTTACTTTAGGTATTTTAGCTATTTCTCAGTTATTTTCTTGTTCATCAAATAATATAGTAAATGATATTCAACCAGTACAAGAGAATGTACAAATATCATCAAATAATGAATTTGATACAAAAGGAATATCAAAAAAATATGTTTTAGTAAAGTTAAAAAATAATTCTATTAAAGCTCAAAACTTTTCAACTAAATATCAAACTAAGGTTAAAAATATAATCCCTAAAATTAATGTTATGGTTATTGAAATTCCTGAGTCTAAAACAAGTCAGAATTTCTTACAAGTATTAAAGTCAGATAAAGATGTATTATTTGCTGAGCCTGATGTAAAAGTTGAATTAGATGAATTTAATGATCCAATGATAAAAGATCAATATGCTTTAAAAAAGGTTGATGCTTTTGGTGCTTGGGAAGTTAATCAAGGTAACTCTGATACAATTATAGCAATAGTTGATTCAGGAGTTGATTTAGAACATCCAGATTTAAAAGCAAAATTATTAGAAGGATATAATGCAGTAAACCCAGGAACACCACCGAAAGATGATGTAAGACATGGGACACACGTTTCTGGAATTGCATCAGCTATAGGAGATAATGGAATTGGAGTTTCAGGATTAGCACCAAAATGTAAAATATTACCTGTCAAAGTATTAGGAAATGGAACTGGTTCAATAGCTACAATTTCAGATGGCTTAATATGGGCAGCAGATCATGGTGCTGATGTAGTTAATATGAGCTTAGGAACTTATACAGAAGAAAAAACCTTAGGTGAAGCTGTTAAGTATGCTCTTAGTAAAAATGTAGTTTGTGTTGCAACAATGGGCAATGACAATATGGAAAAAAGAAGATTTCCTGCTGGTTTTCCTGGAATGATTGCTGTAGGTTCAACAGATGAAAATGATAAAAAATCAACATTTTCAAATTATGGTGATTGGATTACAGTTTCTGCCCCAGGAACAGCTATTTTATCAACTTTACCAACTCCTGCTAGTTATGGAAAAATGAGTGGAACATCAATGGCAGCCCCACTTGTAACAGGTCTTGTAGGTTTAATGAGAAGCCAAAGTAAAAATTTATCACCTGCTGATGCCTCAAAAATACTTAAAGAAGCTTCTGATGATTTAGGTGATTCTGGTTTTGACAAATACTTTGGAGCAGGTAGAGTCAATGCTGCAAAAACATTAAATCTATTAAAAAAGTTAAAATAGATTGAAAGAATTTAGAGCTAAATATTTATTTTTATAATTAGCTCTAAAGTTTACTATTTATGACAAAAGTAAGACTAGATTCATTATTAATAGAACAAAAGTTTTTTGATTCTAAACAAAAAGCTCAGGCAGCAATAATTTCAAAGCTTGTAAAGGTTAATGATAAAATTATTGATAAAGCTGGTACTATGATAAAACCAGATTCAGTAATAACATTAGTTCAGGACTTAGAGAGTAAATATGTAAGTCGTGGTGGTTTTAAATTAGAAAAAGCCCTAGAATCTTTTAATTGTAACGTAAAAGATAAAATTTTTCTTGATATTGGTGCTTCAACAGGTGGTTTTACTGATTGTTTATTAAAAAATGGTGCAAAATTTGTTTATTCAATAGATGTTGGTTATGGTCAAATTGATTGGGCAATAAGACAAAATGAAAAAGTAAAAGTTATCGAAAGATGTAATGCTAGATATCTTAAACCTGAAGAATTATATATAAATAATGAAGAAAAAGCAGATGCTGCTGTGATAGACGTTTCTTTTATATCTTTGGAAAAAATAATACCAAATCTACTTAACCTTTTAAAAGACGAATTTTTTATTATAGCTCTTGTAAAACCTCAGTTTGAAGCAGGAAAAGAAAATCTAAAAAAAGGTGTTGTAATTTCATCAAGCATACATGAACAAGTATTGATTAATTTTACAAAGTTTTTAGAATCTATAAATAAAAGGCTTGTAGATATAAATTTTTCACCAATTAAAGGGCCATCTGGAAATATAGAGTTTTTAGCTTATATTAATAATGAAAGTTATACTGAATCAGTAATTAATAAAATATCTGAAATAGTAAAAGAATCACATAATAATCTGTGAGAAGAGAAGAAAAGACAAGAAAAGAAGAGAAGATGTAAAAAGTGATAAGAGAAGAAGATAAGATATAAAATTATTGATTTAAGTCTTTTCATTTAAAAGAAAAAGGGTTCCACCAATTCCACTTACCCATTAGCATTATAAAGCTTGGTACTAAAAACAATCGAACTATTGTAGCATCAATTAAAATAGCTGTTGTAATTCCAATACAAATTTCTTGTATCTGTGGTGATTGTGAAAAAATTCCAGGTATAAATACACCAATTAATATTAAAGCCGCTGAGCTTATAATCTTGCTACTTTTTGACATACCTTCTATTATTGCATTTTCAATCTTAATTTTCTCATCTAGATTTTCTTCTATATTAGGAGAATAGTTACTTTTTTCGTAACTTTCATTTATATTACTTAGAATTAAAATTTCATAATCCATACTTAAACCAAAAATTATACAAAAAAGAACTATAGGCACTATATTTGTAATAGCTTTGTTAAAAGGTGTATCCAAAATATTATGACCATAGCCATATTGAAAAACTAGTACTAAAATCCCAAATGCACTAATAATTGGTAAAAAATTCATAATAGCAGCTTTAATTGGTAAAAATATAGATTTAAGATGTAAAAATAATAAAAAGTAAATACCTATAAATATTATCAATAGCATCTCTGGAATATATGAATATAATTCTTTTGTAAAATTATTAACTCTTGCTACTATTCCACCAACTAAAACAGAGTTTTCAATATTATTTTCTTTTGAATACTTTTTTATAAAATCAATTATTTCATAAGTATCATTCAAATCTATCAAGTCTTTAGGATATATATTAATTAATGTCTTATTAGCGTTGAATTTTTCATTAATCAACGGATTCAAAGTATTATTAAGACCTAATAATTTTAAATTATACGCAGTATTATAAATTGAAAAATAATCATTTACATTATAATTTTTATCTAATGAAGTTATACTTTGAACTGAATTAACTTTTGGATATTTTTCTAGTGCTTTTGTAATTTTATAAACTTTTTCAATAAAATCTTTTTTATAAACCCCATTATTTTCAGTAGTTATTATTAAATTTATTGGAACAAGTTCACCACCCCAACCATCTTGTTTTAAAATATTATATCCTTGTAGTGATTCAGCATCTTTAGGGGCTATATTTATTACAGGAGACCAAACTTTAATACTAAAAACAGGCATTGAAAGTAATAATAGTAGTATTAAAGATATAAAAAAATATCTTTTATTGAATTTAACAATATGCTTTGATAATTTAATCCAAAATGAAGTCGTATCTGGTAAATTAATATATTTTTTTATAAATGAGTCTTTCTTGATATGTGTCTCTAATGCTAATAATAGAGATGGTAATAAAAAAATACAATTTATAATAGAAATAAATATGGCAATAGCTAGGTTTAAAACAACTGTTCTTGTTATAGATACGTCAGGTATTAATAGAACACTTACACTAATTATCATTATTAGTCCTGAATAGATTATTGTTTTTCCTGAACTTATAAGAGAATTTCTAATAGAGTTTAGAGAATCATTTATCTTATTCTCTAATTTAAATCTACTAACTATAAATAATGAATAGTCAATTGCTAGTGCTAATCCTACTAATCCAGTTAATATTTGAGATACAGGGTTAACAGGTAAATTAAAAAACTTTAGGAAAGAATTTAAAAATAGTATAGTTGTTATTCCTATGATAATAGGTATAAAAGCTGTTAAAATATTTCCAAAACTTAAAATTAATACAATTAAAGATATTAATAAAGCAATTAACTCACTTTTATTAGAGTCTTTTTTTCCTGATTTTTTAGAATCATATTGAAAAGCAGTTGAACCCGTATAATAAGTTTCTACATTATTTTTTATAGACCATTGTTTTAAAAATTCCCTTATTTTAGGAGTTAAACCTTGCATTTTAATAGGGCTGTATTTAGCGTCAAACTCTATATAAACCAATTTATTTTTATGCTTAACATAACTAGTAACTTCAAATATTCTTGATATTTCTGGAAAAGTTTTTTTTATCGAATTTTTAAAATTGTTTATATCTATATCAGAGTTTATAACAATTGCTGAGGAATTACCTAACTTTAGATTAAATTCTTTTTCTAATATAATTTTTACTTTATAAGCTTCTGTATTTTCTACACCTTTTAACTCAGTTTCAGAATTATCATTTTTATTAAAAATAAGAACAAGTATTGATATAAATATTAAAATAATCCAAGTACAAATAATAATTCTTTTTCTCTTAAAAATTAAATCGCTAACTTTTAATAAAAAAACTTTCATTTTATACCAAGCTAAGCCTTAAACCTGCAATAAGTAGTATGCTGAATACACTGATTCTAAAAACTCTTTCATTTATTTTATGATGGACTTTTTCTCCTACATAAATTCCTAGTATAAGTGTAGGAATCAAAAAAGCAGAAATTTTAAGATTTTCTATACTCACCCTATTAGTAAATAAATAAACTATAAAAAGCGTTAAATTAAATATAAGCCATATAGTTGATAATGTAACTCTAAAAACATCTTTATCAAGTTTTTTCGAACTTAAGCCATATACTAAAAGTGGACCACCAGAAGCATATAACCCATGAACAATTCCAGCTAAAAATATTGATATAGCTGATATTAAACTTGGTAATTCTTTTCTCTCTTTATTTTTATGTACTAACATAAAATATAATTCTTTTATTGAAAGAATTAATACCAAAACTCCATATATATTTTTTAGAGATGAAACAGGAAAATAATTTAAAATAATAAGACCAACAATAAGACCACTAGTCATAAATGGTAATATTTCTTTCATAATAAAATTAAATCTGATAAATTTATGATGTTTAGTTACTATATAAGTACTTAAGCATAAACTTATAGGTAAAAGTATTGATATAAGTTTATCTATATCATAAAGATTAGCCCCTAAAGTAACAGCTATTATAACACTTCCAAAACCTGATATAGCTTCTACAATATTTGCAAGTAAAACAATTAATGCTAAATAAATTTCTTTCAATTCTAGTATAATTTTTGCTAAAAATAATAGTTCTTAGCTTAACATAAAATCTAGAACTATCAAAAGTAAAGATTAATCAAATTATGTTTAAACAAAATTCTTAATTACCACATATATATAATAAAACGTATATTTTTTTTGCATATATCACATATAACTAATTAACCACAGAAAACGCAGAATTAATTTTGTTTATACTTAAAAGTAATTGGTTTGCAAAAAATATTTATGTGTAGATTTGTTAGTCAAATACTCTTGTCTTATTACTTTTTTCTTTTCACTTATTATCTAGTATAAATATTATGGATTTTGTTGAACTAAATCTTTCCAACAAGTATCTTTACCTGTTTTTTTACACTTTTCATGATCATCAGGGCTTAATGGACCTCTAGCACATACAACCTTATCTAAGTGTCTTTCATGCTCAAAAGGACTTTTACCTACAAAAACTAAATAGTATTCTTCAAATCCTTGATCGCAGCTAAAAGGTATTCTTATACAATCATCACCAATCATTTTAGAGTGTTTATAGTCCATTAATTTCTCCTTTAAAGCTAATTTTATAATCTACATTTTAATTAAATATCATTTTAAATTCTGTGTTCTATTTACTACTTTATTGAGCCTATTCTTTGAGGTGGCCAAAACCTAAGAACAGCATGACCTATTATATTCTGCATTGGTAAAGGTCCCCAAGCATGGCTATCTAAACTATTATTTCTATTATCGCCCATCATAAATAATTCATCATCTTTAATTTTAATAGGGCCGTAATCATAAAAAGGTTTTTCATTAATATAATCCTCTTGTAAAGGATTACCATTAATAAAAACTGTTCCATTTTTTACTTCAAGTGTTTCACCTGGTAAACCAACTACACGTTTAATATATGCGACCTTAGTTGTAAAACCTAGCCATAAATAAGTTCTAGAAAGTAAGTTGTCATAGTCTTCTTTTGCAACTCCATTAGCAACTCCGCTTGAAGTTACAGTATCTCTTTTTGGAGGGTAAAAAACTAATATTTCTCCTCTTTTTGGTGTACCCATATAATTTGATATTTTTTCAACAACTAATCTATCTTGAACTAATAATGTTGGAACCATAGACTCTGATGGAATATAACGAGCTTCTGCAACAGTAGCTCTTATAAAAATTGCAAGAATCAAAGCAATTACAATCGTTTCTAATGTTTCAAAAAACTTATGTTTCTTTTTCTTAGGTTTATTAACTTCTTCTTTATTTTCTAAACTTTCTTCTGTCATTTAACTCAAACTATTATTTATTTAAAAACAATCCTTATTTCTAATAACAAATAAACATTATATCATTTTATTAAAATTCTTATATAATATCTATCTATGAATATTAATGATTTAACAATTTTATATTTTGTAGAAAATTATTCTCAAGAGAAACTAATCTACTTAAAGCATAAAAATGATACTGATAATTTATTTATTATATATAGTCAAATAAAACCTAAATTATTTGATAAAAATACTTTTTTGACTGATAAAAGATATCTTAACTCTGTTTTAGGAGATATATTTTTTGAAATAAAAACTAATTACTTTATATATTTAAGAGCAGAAGAAAGAATCCCATTTATCCCTTATAATAATAACTTTGAACTTCAATATTATACATTCACTATAAATTATCATTATAAAGATGAATCTTTCTTAAGAAATGAAATTAGACTATATAATAAGGATAAAATTTTATCAGAAGGTCTAGAGATAATAGATTTAGATCAAACAAATTTAAATATAATAATTCATAACTACTCAAATTACTACAATGATATTTCAGAATACTATTTAAAAAAGAGTATAAGTTTAATTGAGCGTGGTGATTATAATTCAGAATCTATATTTTATTTAACAGATTATAACTTAAACATATTTTATGAAAGCTTCCAAGAGCTAATATTAAATAATTACAATCTAAAAGATTTAAAGTTTATATTAGATATAAATTTAATAAATAAAATAAAGATTAGTTTAGATAAGCAATCCTCTGAGTATTTATGTATAGTCATTAATGAGCTATTTTTTTATTTAAAAAATGAGTCTTTTCTTAAACTAGATGAACTACTTATAGAAACTAAAAAACTCTTTCCTACTAATATAAATTTACTTCTTATAGAATCTTTATTAATTAGTAAGAATGATAGAGGTATAGATAAATATATAGATGTAATAAAAACCTTAAATGATGTCTTATCTTTAAAGAAAAATTATCATAAATATACATCAACCCCAAAATTATTATTGGATTATAAGATTCATTATATAAAAGCTTTACTTTATAATAGAAATGGTAATTTAGATTCTTGTATTTATGAATACGAAAAGTGTTTAAATATAACTAATAATACAATTTTAATAAAAGAGATAAAAAACTTTCTTTCTAAAAATAAAGAAAAAAGTAAAGATACTGATTTTAAATGTGAAACCTGTGGTAACTGTTGCAGATTTAAATCAATAAATATAACTCATAATGATATACAAAAAATTTTGGATAATAAACCAGACCTTGATATTAGTGACTTTGTCTCTTTTAAAACGTTAGATAAAAATGATAAAGATTGTGACAATATTAATTATCAAAATAATAGAGTTTCTATGGTTTTTAAGAAAAAAAACAATGGAGAATGTGTCTTTTTAAAAGATAATAAATGTTCAATTCATACATTCAAACCTTTAATTTGTAAGACATGGCCTTTTACTATCAGAGAAGTTGATAATCAAGTAATGTGGAGTTTACATGAAAGAGAGTTTCTTAGAGATTATTGTAAGCATACCTTAGAAGAAGGAAGTAATGATATTTTACAACTTGAAGAAGATATAAATAAGTTTAAAAAAGATAGAATTAAATTTATTGAAACTGTTTATACATGGAATTATTTTAATAAAGATCCAAATATAAGTTTTTTAGATTTTGCATTAAAATTTTCTGATAAAAATATTTTAGATTTAGAAAATAAAATAAAATATCAAATAAATGAATTTTTTAAAGCTAATGAAAATATAGATTTGTTAGAATATAAACCTTTTATATCTACTTATTTTATAAAAACACTTAATAATTTTTCTTTTGGAATACATACTGATAATTATAAAAATTATATAAGCGAAGATTTTTTAGAGTCTATGAAAAAATACCTTAATGCTTATACTTATGTAATTACAAATATTCCAAATACTTATATTACATTTTATATTGAAAATAATGATCTAAGATATAGTGTAGATTTATATTTATTTAATACTATTAATAATATAAGCTTATCTAATAATTCAGAAGTTCTTTTTATTAAAGAGAATATAGAAATATTTAAATTAAGTGATGAGTATATGATAGATTATACAATTACTAATTTATTAAATATTTTAAATTATATAAATGATAGTTTTATTAATAACAAAATAGAAAATTTTAATATTATAGAAACAGTAAATAATATAATATTTTCTCTAGTTTCTATTCTTAATAAACAAAATTTTGAATTATTAAAACATAATGATTATAAAGTAATGAATAATAATTTTAATAAGTTCTTATTAAGTGATTATTCTTTTTCAAAAAATAATAATAAACAAGATATAGTAAAATACTTAAAAAATGCAAATGAAACTTTTATTAAAATCTATAACTTATATAAAAATACTTTAAAAGAAACTTAGGAGATAAAAAATATATGATTTGGAATATAGAAGAACTAAAACTACCCTTAAAATTTACTTGGAAAATATCACGTAATAGTTCAGATGAAAAAACTAATTTTTTAATAAGATTAAATGATAATGGTTTAGAATCTCTAGGTGAAATTGCTCCTAATGTGAGATATGGAGAAACACATGAATTGATATTATCACAATTTAATAATTTTAAAAGTAAATATAATGAAAATATAAAAACTATAGAAGATTTTACTATTTTTTTAGATTCTCTAAATTTATTTCATTCTTTAAGATTTGGTTTAGAATCTGCTTATATAAATCTTATATGTAAAAAACAAAATATACACCCAGCTCAGTATTTTGGATTAAATTTACCTAATAAGCTTAATACTTCTTTTTCTGTTCCAATAGTTGAAATATCTGAAATAAAAGAGTTTATAAGTTCATTAAAAAGGTTTGAGTCTTTAAAAATAAAAGTTAATTCAGAAACTGGATTAGAAATGGTTAAAGAAGTAGTTAAATACACTGATCAAAAATTAAGAATTGATGGAAATGAAGCTTGGAACGATGTAAATGAGCTAATAAAATTTATTGAAAATATAAAATCATATAATATTGAATTTATTGAACAACCAATGCCAAGTAAATTAGTTGAAGAATATAAATATCTTAAAAAGCTATGTCCTTTTGATTTAATTGCAGATGAATCTATAGAAGATAAAGGTGATTTTAGTGAATTAAAACAGCAATTTCATGGCGTTAATATGAAACTAATGAAGGCAGGAGGTTATATTAACGGTTTAAAAATACTAAATGAAGCTAGAAAAAATGATTTAAAAACAATGATAGGATGTATGATTGAAACATCATTAGGTATATATTCTGCTTATAATTTATCTGATAAGGTAGATTACTTAGATTTAGATGGATTTTTAATAGTTAAAGATGAGCCATTTAAATTGCTTAAAGAAAGTAATGGTGCACTATTTTTATAATATCTTTTAGTTTTTTGATTCTAAAAATTTTATTAACAGATATTATTTTTTAACAAGCTAAAAGTATTATATTTAAATATATTGAGGCTTACTGTAATCATAAAAGAAGTCATTATTATTTAAACTATTTATCTCCATATGAGTTTGAAAATTTAAATAATTATGCTTTAATTTATTCTAGATTATCAAATGTATCTTAAATTTCGGGGAACATCAATAAGATGGGATTTTGAAAATTATAAATTTAAATCTCTAAAAAATTGAAATTTACACTTAATTTATAATTATAATTTGATTAATATAAAAAATATATCAGTATCTTATCTTTGAAATAATTCATATTAAGACTATAGCTTTTATAAGGGTTTTATCTTAAAAGTTAGGTAAAATTAATACTATTACATATATAAAAGCTTAAATAATAATGATATTTCAAGATAACGATAATAAAGTATATGAAAAACTTTCAGGGATTATTGAAAGAGTAACATATACTAACCCAGAAAATGGTTGGTCTATTATAAAGGTTTCTCCATTTGACACACCTAATAAGATTATTCCTGTTGAAGTTTATCAAGCTCAAATAATAGCTGGTGACTCTATGGACTTCTATGGAGAATGGCATATACACCCAAAATATGGAAAACAATTTAAAGCCACTAAAGCTGTATCCAAAAAACCTGCAAATATTAATGCTTTAGAAAAATATTTAGGCTCTGGATTAATATTTGGTGTAGGCCCTAAAACAGCATATAAAATAGTCAAATACTTTGGAAATGAAACATTAGAGGTTTTTGATAGTAATATTGAACGATTAATGGAAGTACCTAGTATTGGAAAAACTAAACTAGAACAAATAAAAAACTCATGGATTGAGCATAAAGCGATAAAAGATGTAATGATATTTTTACAATCTTATGGGATTAGTACTCTTTACTCAGTAAAAATTTATAAGCAATATGGAAATGATGCAATTCAAAAAGTTACAGATAATCCATATACTTTAGCAAAAGATATTTATGGAATAGGTTTTTTATCTGCTGATAGAATAGCAAAAAATCTAGGTTTTGCAGAAGATAGCCCAGAAAGGATTTCAGCTGGTATAAAGCATATTTTAGATGCCTCAAGAGAAAATGGACATTGCTATTTAACAAAAGAACAGATAGATAAACAAGTTAGTGAATTATTAAACTTAGAAGATATTGAGCTATTTGTAGAACCATTAAGAAAGCTAATGGTTGAAAATCAAATTTGTGTAAGAGAAATGGAAAATGAGGAAATATTTTATTATGCAAAAAGCTTATATTGGGATGAAGTAAATCTATCAAAAAGACTAAAAGAAATAATAAAAAATAAGCATAGTGTTGATAAAGAGAGAGTAAAAATCTGGGTTGAGAACTATTGTCAAAAAGTTGGAATGAAATTATCAGATGAGCAGTTTGATACTGTTGTTAATATCTCCGCTGATTCATTTGCAATAATTACAGGTGGTCCAGGTTGTGGTAAGACTACAACAACTAAAGCAATAGTTAAACTTTTTGAGGCAATGAAAAAAAGAATATTACTATCAGCACCAACAGGCAGAGCCTCACAAAGAATGACAGAAGTTATTGGAAAAGAAGCTGTTACTATTCATAGATTATTAGTTTGGAATCCCAAAGAAGGTAAATTTGATAAAAATGAAGAAAATCAATTATCTGTTAAAGTTGGAGATAATAAGGAATTACCTGTTGAAGTTTTAATAGTTGATGAAACATCTATGCTTGATATTTCATTAGCATCTTCTTTATTAAAAGCTGTACCAGATAATTGCCAATTAATTTTTATTGGAGATGCAGACCAATTACCTTCTGTTGGAGCAGGAAATGTATTGCATGACTTATTAAGTTGTGAAAAAATACATCATTATAAATTAACTAAAATTTTTAGACAGGCTCAAGAATCTTCTATTATTACTTATGCTCATGCTATAAATACAGGAGAAATACCTGATATACCAACACCAATAAAAGATAGAAATCTTTTTAATAGTAAAAAAGATTGTCTTTTTATAGATTCTGAAGAAGCAACACAAGACCAAATTAAGTTTATAAAACGAGTAAAACATATTATCAATGAAGATAATGGTAATTTAAAAGTTTTTATGAAAGAGAATAGTGAATTAAAAAATGTAATATCTAAAAGTGATGAAGGAGATTTAAGTGTTTATCAAACAGTTAGAGATATTCAAGAGCCTTATGATACATTTACAATTCCAAGAAAGCTTGAAAATGCGGATCTTAAGAAATTAGTAAGTAGTAAAAGTGGAGCAGAAGAATTAGCTAGTGTTATGAAAAGGATTCCACAATATTCAACTTTAAATTATGGTTTTACTGCATCTCAATCTATTGTAAGATTAATTTCAGAAACTCTACCAGAAAAATATGGAAAAAATATAGAAATACAAGTATTAGCACCAATGGTTAGAGGTACTATAGGAACAGTAAATTTAAATAAAGCAATACAAGAAAAAGTTAATCCATTTCAAGAAGGGAAAGCACAAGTTTTAATAGGTGAAAGAGCTTTAAGAGTTGGAGATCGTATCATTCAAAATGTTAATAATTATGATTTAGGTGTTTTTAATGGGGATATTGGATATATAAAAAATATTGATACTCAAACTTTATCTTGTGAAATAGAATTTGGGCAAGGTGAAAATAGAAAGATAGTTCATTATGAAAAAAGTGATTTAACTGAATTATCTTTAGCTTATGCAATAACTATACATAAATCACAAGGAAGCGAATTTCCAATAGTCATAATACCAATATTAACTCAACATTTTAATATGTTATTTAGAAATTTAGTTTATACAGGTTTAACAAGAGCCAAAAAACTTGCTGTTTTTGTTGGTTCAAGAAAGGCAATGGCAATGGCTGTTCAGAAAATAGATATTAAAGAACGCCAAACAACTTTATCATATCTATTGGAGAAAGATTTATAGTATATTGAATAAAAATAACTAATTTTTAAATAAGGATTTTTTTTATCATTAATAAACAGGGGTTATGTTCACCCCATAACTCTTTAAATTCTTGTACTGGTCTAAAACCATTTTTAAAATAAAATGCTCTTGTTTGTTTATAATTTATATCTGGGTGACTATCACTTAATGTTTTAACTTCTAAATATTCATAATTTCTTGATTTTAGAATATTTTCAATATATTTTATTAATTCACTACCTATATTTTTATGATGAAACTCTTTGTAAATACCCATAACATGAATTTCAGCAGTAAATTGATTATGATAATTTAAAGTTAAAAAACCTATGACTTTTTCATTATCAAATACGCCATAGGTTTCCATCTTTTTTATATCATCTAAATACTCAACTATAGCAGATTCAATACCAAACCAATCAGGTAAATCTCTTAGTATTTTTTCACAATCACTATAGTGAATATTAGATAATTTTTTTATTTCCATTTATAATTCTTTTTTCAAAGAAATACTACCATCTGAGCTTATTTGTTCAATTTCAGGTATATTAGTTGTTACCTTATTAACTTTTAAACCTGTAACCTTTCCAAGCCATGCAACAAGATCATCCATTATTGTATAAAAGACAGGTATTACAACTAATGAAAGAACTGTTGATGTAATTAGACCGCCAATTACAGCAATAGCCATCGGAGCACGACCTTCTGACCCTGGGGTTAATCTCATTGCTATAGGCATCATACCTGCAATCATAGCAACAGTAGTCATAATAATAGGTCTAAATCTTACAGGGCCTGCTGTTAAGAGAGCTTGTTCTCTTGTTAAACCAGATTTTCTTAATGTTATCGTATAATCAACTAATAATATTGAGTTTTTAGTTACAAGACCCATCAACATAACAATACCAATCATTGACATCATACTTAATTCTTCATTTACAATAAATAGTCCTAAAAAAGCACCAACAAATGATAAAGGTAATGCCATCATAATTGTGAAAGGATGAACAAAATGTTCAAACTGTGAAGCTAATATTATATAGATAAAGATAATAGCTGTTAACAAAGCTGTAACTAAAGAATTAAAAGCTTTAATCATATTTTCAGCATCACCTTTAAATGAATATTGAATTGTAGAAGGTAAATTCATTTTTTTAAGTTCTGCTTCAATTGGATCAATCAATTCACTCATAGAAGATCCACCAACAGTATTTGCATAAACCATGATTTGACGTTGTCTATCATAACGATCAATATTTGTTGGACCATTTGTATATTTAACATTTGCCACAGCTTCTAAAGGAACACTTATACCTTGAGTTCCTGTAATTGTTAAACCTTTTAATTTATTAATATCATATCTACTTTCATCGTTTAATCTAACTCTTATATCAACATCTGTATTTGGTAATCTGATTTGTGAAGCTACATCTCCAAAAGTCGCAGCTCTAAGAGTTGAAGCAATTATAGCTGATGAAATGCCTAAAGAACTTGCTTTTGAATTATCAACTGTTATATTTATCTCTTGCTGAGGAGTACCTGTTGAAGTATTCATATCGGCAACAATAGGCATAGTATGCATTTTTGTTATAACCTTATCAGCAACTTTTTGTAATTCGTTTAAGTCTTGACCTCTTATTGATAGGTTCATTGCATAGTTTCCAGAACCATCATCAACAGCTCTCATTTCTTTAAAACTTATTATCGCTCCTGGGATTGTATTAACCATTGGTCTTAATCTATCTTGAACTTTAAAAACAGTTTCTTTTCTTCCCTCATGACGGCTAAACATAGTAACTCCAACACTTCCAACATCTGTTTTACCTCTACTATTACCAGCAGTAACAAATGTTTCTTTTACCATTTTATCTGTACTAACTCTTTTAGCTATTTCATTTAAAACTTTTGAAGTTTGATTTAAGGTGCTACCAGAAGGCATTTGAACAGCTATAGAAAACTCATCTCTGTCATTTTTAGGAACAAATCCTTTAGGTAATAATCCAGCAATAGGAATACTAATTATAAAGACTAATGTAACAAGAATTACTGTTACAATTCTATGTCTTAATGCCCATTCAAGTATATTTTGATAAGTTAAAGCAATACCTTTAACTTCTTCATCATGCTTATGTTTAGGTGGTCTTAAAAAATATGCCGAAAGTGTTGGTGTAAGAGTTCTTGCAACAAGTAATGAAATTAATACTGAAAATGATACAGTTAAACCAAATTGTTTAAAAAATTGACCTACAATACCACTCATAAAACCTACAGGAACAAAAACTGCCACTATTGAAAGAGTTGTTGCTACAACTGCTAAACCTATTTCATTTGTTGCATTTATAGCAGCGGAATAAGGATCTTCACCTAATTCCATTTTTCTATAAATATTTTCAAGGTCAACAACAGCATCATCAACTAATATACCTATTACAAGAGATAAAGCAAGTAAACTCATCATATTTAATGAAAAACCAAGTATATACATTAAAGTATAAGTTGATATAACTGAAGCTGGTATTGCAGTTGCTGCAATAAGAGTACCACCTAATGTTCTTAAAAATAAGTAAATTACAACTACAGCAAGTAATGCACCTACAATTAACTCCTCCATAGCTGCATCCTTTGACTCAATAATAAATTTTGAAGTATCAAAAGAAACACCTATTGTCATACCTGAAGGTAAAAGAGGTTTCATTTTTTCAAACTTTTTATTTAATTCTTGAACTATTTTTATTGTATTTGTTCCTGATTGTTTTTGAACAGCTAAAGCTAGAGCTGGTTTTCCATTTAACCATGCTTTATTTCTAACTTCTTTAGTTCCATCTATTACTTTTCCTAAATCACTTAGTAAAATTGTTTTCCCGTTATTTAATTTTATTGAAAGATTTGCAACTTGATCTGCTGTTTTAAAAGCACTTGTTGTTCTTATTGTAATCTCACTATTAGATGTTTTAATTGAACCACTTGGAAAATTTAAATTCTCTTGTCTTATTCTATCACTTATTTGTGAAGGACTAATACCATATTTCTTTAATAAAACAGAATCGAGAGCAACTTGAACTTCTCTTTCAACTCCACCAAGCATATTTATACTACCTACACCATCAACCTGTTCTAATCTTGGTTTAATAATATCTCTTACATAATCTGTTAATTTTTCTAATGGATAATTTCCACCTATTACATAGTTAATGATTGGTGCAGCATCTGGATCAACCCTCATTACAGCAGGTTCATCAATACCATCTGGCAATGTAGGTCTAATTAAAGCCATTTTTTCTCTTACTTCATTGGCTGCATCTTTAATATCTTTTTCAAGCTTAAATTCAATAATAACTGATGAAAAACCATTTCCTGAAGAAGATCTTATATGTTCAACTCCATTTATACTACTTAAAGCATCTTCTATTGGTTTAGATATAAGGGTTTCAACCTCTTTAGAAGATGAGCCTTGATAATTTGTAGATACAACAACTATAGGAAATGATACATTAGGGAATAATTCAATATTAAGTTGTCTATAAGACATTAAACCAACAATTATTAATGTCATTATCATCATTATTGTTGATACAGGTCTCTTTATAGCTAATTCTGATATATTAAAACCATGTTTAATTATTTGATCTTCTTGAGCTTTTTTCATGATTACCCTTTCTAAATAGCAATATCTTGCTGTATTTGAATGCTATCCCCTGGTTTTACAAATGTATTACCTTTTGTAATAACTTTATCACTTATATTAATTCCACTTTTAATCTGAACTTCACTAGGTGTCTGTAAACCGATTAAAACAACTTTTTCTTGTACTTTATTATTAACAGCTACATAAACAACCTTTTTATTATCTTGAATTAATATAGCTTCAGCAGGTAAAATAATTGAATCATTATTTTGATTTAGTACTATTTTACAATCAAAACTCATACCTATTTTTAAAGGTAAATCTGAAGCAATTGAACCTTTTACTTTTATTAATCTGGTTTGCAGATCAACTACAGGGCTAATCTCTCTAATTTTTAGCTTTAATATTTTATCAGGAAAAGCTGTTGAATCTATATTTACAGTTTGTCCAAGTTTTACTTTTAAAATTTGTTTTTCTGGTATATACATTTCTAAGTCTGGATTTGTAGATTTACTAACTGTCGCAATAGGATTACTCATACTAACCATTGAACCAATTTCAACATTCTTTTTAGTAACAATTCCACTTATTGGTGCTGTAATTGTATAATTCGCTAACTGAGCTTGTAAAAGTTTTATAGCCGCATTTGCTTGTTCAATTTGACCTCTACCACTATTTATCTGTTCTGGCCTATTACCATCTTTTAATTGTTGTAAAGCAGCTTGAGCAGAGGCAACCTGTTGTTTATAAGTATTTACTTGTTGCTTTGCAGCCGCAACTTGCTGTTGTGCAGACTTAACTTGTTCTCTTGAAACATCAAGTTGAGTTTTAAAAGTTGATAATTGCTGAGCTGGGATTGCACCCTGATCAACTAAAGATTTATATCTTTTATATTCAGATTCTGCATGATTATAATTAACTCTTGCTTGTGATAAACCTGCTTCAGCTTGTCTAATAGAAACACTTGCTTGAGTAACCATAGATTGTGATTGATTAACAGAAGCACTTGCTTGTGCAATCTGGGTATTAAGAGGGCCATTTTGAAGTAATTCTAAATTTGATTGAGCAATTGAAGCTTGTGCTTTAGCTTGTGCAATCTGAGCATCAATTTCATTATGTTCAACTTGTCCTATAACCCGCCCTGCATTAACATAAGACCCTTCTTGAATATTAAGGCTTAATAATCTTCCACTTACTTTAGGTATTATATTAACTTCAGCTTGTGAAATAACAGTACCCGTTGTTGAAAATGTTTCTTCTATATTACCTTTTTTTGCTAAAATTACAGAAACAGCAGTAGTGGGTGGTTTTGTATTTTTTAATTCTTCTTGTTTTTTATTTCTTTCTTTTATTCTATAGCCAACTAGACCACCAAATAATATTAAAGTTATTAAAACACTAGCAATTACTTTAGTTTTTGTTTTCATAGTTTATCCTGTTCTTTTTGGAAATTTTGAATACCTTTGTTGAAAATAATAAGAGCTTTACTTATCAACTCTTTTTCATCAGAAGTCATCTTATTTAAAATTTCACCAATTAATTTATGTCTTCTTTCAATTATTTTACTTAATAGTTCCTTACCACTAGGAGTGATAGAAACTTCTACAATTCTTCTATCTTTATCAGATCTTTTTCTTTCAACTAAGTCTAATTTTATTAATTTATCAATTAAGACTGTACAAGCTGAATTACTTATACATATATTTTCACCAATTTCATTCATATTTACTTTTTCTTTACCATAAAGTTGAAATAGAACTTTAAATTGTTCATAAGATATTTCACTTTTAATGCTTTCTTCTAAAAGATGCTTTTTTGAAAACTCTATTAAATGTATAAATATCTCATCAATTACTTCCACATCAGTTTTAGATTTTATTTCTGTTACCAGATTAACCTCCATAATTATTTCAAAAAAAATAATATCAGTTTTTCAAAATATTTTAACATATGAAATATATTAGATTTAAAAGATTTAGATTTTCTTAATAAAAACTATAAATTAAAGATAGTAATTTATAAAGATAATAAATGAAAAGAAAAAATTGAAAAGTGAAAAGACAATAAGTAAAAAGATAAGAGTATTTCACTAACAACGCTATAGATAAATATTTTTTGCAAACCAATTACTTTTAACTATATTATATTGTTTAGGATTAATAGAAAAGAAATAGTAAGTGATTTTTTAAATAAGGAGATAATTTGAATTTAATTATTGATGGCATAACTGGTGCTGGTAAGTCAATTATTATAAAAAAGCTAAAAGAATTACTAAAAGAAACTTCCTTAGAAATAATATATGAAGAAGAAACTTTTGGTGATTTATTAGAGGATATAGAAAAAAAAGATATAAACCTTTTATATAGATTAGATAAAGTAATACAAAGAATTATTAATGATAGAAATAAATTTTATATACTAGAAAGATTTCACCTATCTTATTTCCCTTTTATAAATGACTGGAGTTTATTAGAAAATTATGATTTGAAACTTAAAGAGTTAAATTTTGAAATAATAATGCTGGACTATGATGATAATTTATTATTTGATAGAGCTTTAAATCATAATGATGTTATAAAAAATGAATTGGAGGGTGAGTTAATTAAATATTTTGGTTCTCATGAGAATGCAATAAAAGCTTATAAAGAATCAAAAGATAAGAGACTTTCCTCGCTGAGCTTAACCAAAATACCTTTCTTTAAAATTGATACCTCTAAGAAAGATTGGGATAAATATACCAAACAGATTTTACAAAAAATAAATCTCTAAAAAATAACCCAGAATTAATGCTAATAAATATTTTTTATAAAATTTAAAATAATGAATTTAATATTATTTAGAGCTTTAGTGAAAATTTTGTAAATATATTTTTACATTTTATACATTTATATGTAGAATAACTTTCAAATATGATAAACTAATACTTAAAGTCCTAATTTTTGATTATGTATTTTGGAGCTTAAACCTATAAAATGGCTTATATAGAAGGAATACCTAGTTACGTTTTACAAAATATGTCAATGATACAAGATAATTTAAAAAGTGTCATGGCTGATAATTTACGTATCGGTGGAGCAAAGGAAGATTTTGATTCTTTTCTTGAATCAGCTATTGGTGATATGTCATCAACTTTTAGTGATATTGGTTTTGATGATGGTGTTGTATATTCCAAAAACGCTTACGATTCTATGCCTGGAGTTTCTGGAAACACAACTAGATTATCAAATCAACAGTTAATGAATGAACTTCAGACAGGAAAAAAAGACTTAAACTCACCAACTTTACCAGAAGCAAAAATAGTTGATAAGGCCTATGACTCTATACTTAAAGGAGATTTAGCAAAAAATCTTAGTCCTGAAATAAGCTCAAAACTTGCAAGTATTGCAGGAAATGAAAATAAAAATTTAATTGATAAACTTAAAAATATTGGAAGTAGCAATAATACTTCATTAGTAACAGATGAAGAATTTTTTGATGCAGAAGCATTAACTCCAAATCAGATAACAGAGATTCTTAAGAAAAAAGGTTCACCTTATGCTTACCAAACTTTTGAAGGTGGAAAATCTATTGGACAACTTATTTATGATGAGTGTCACAAAGCTGGTTCAGTTGAAAAAGGGTCTAATACTTTAAATCCAGCTTTAATAATATCTATAATGGGTGCAGAGTCAAGCTTCGGTACTGATAAAAAGACACATAAAAATAATCCATTTAATATAAGAATTAATGGTAGCTTTGAAAATGTAAAATCATTTGAACAAAGTTTAAATATGGCTGTTAATACTATGTATAACTGGGCTGTTAATAGACCTGAAAATTCAAAGTTATCATATTTAGATTATGCAGGTGATAAATACTGTGAGGATTATACAAAAGACTGGAAACCAAATGTTGAAAAGTATTTTACAGAATTTACTGTTTTAAATCCGTCAATTGCAAGTAAAAAAGAGGAAGACCATAAGTCTAAACTTTTAGATCAAATGGTTTCAACTTTAGGTACATCAAATCCTATGCTTAAAGGTATGAATTTAGAAACTTTATTAAAAACATCTAATACTAAAAATATAGATCAAAATATGTTATCTAATATTAATTTAGTTTCAGGGGCTAGTCCTTCAGTAGAATTGGAAGATAGTGAAGAGTAGTTTATGGAAATAAATACATCTGTTAGAGATGAGTTAACAGGTTTATATAATTCAGAATTCTTTTATGAAAAAATAAAAAATGAAATGGATAGATCTAATAGATATGGTAAACCATATTCTATTGTTAGATTTGATATAGACAACTTTAAAGATATTAATGACAATTTTGGATTTGACTTTGGTAATCTTATTTTAAAACAAGTAGCTGATTTATGTGCTTCAACTACTAGAGGCTCTGATGTTGTTGCAAGACAAAACGCAGAAGAATTTGTTGTGATGTTACCAGAAGTTAGCTTGGATGATGCTTTTGTTTTTGCAGAAAGAATTAGAAGCAAAGTTGAAGTTTATGAAGATTTTGGAGATTCAAATAATAAAATCCATTTAACAATTAGTCTTGGTATTGTTACATATATTAGAAAAGAAGGAATGGATATTAATCAAATGATTCAACTTCTTGATACTGCTGTATATCAAGCTAAACAAGATGGACGAAATTGTATAGTTCCTTATACAAGTTTTATGCCTCAAGAAGATTATCTATAGTTCTTTTATTAGTATTAAGAATACCTCGGATTTTTAATCCGTGGTTTCCCCCAAATTCTTTGGGGCTGGGTTTTAACCCAGAGTTAAATTCGGTACTCCGAATCAGGGACCCTCTGGGAGTTTTACTAACAGGGTTCCCTTCTGAGGATTTATTACTTACCTTAAATATATTTAAACAAAATTGATTTAGATCATTTTTTTCCTAACTATTTAATGTTTAAATTATATTGTTAGGATACCTAACAATATAATTGTTTTTAAATTTTAATTTAATAAAGAGTATATATAGTATGGGATTACTTGATTTTCTAAGAAGTAAAGATGAAAAAATATCTGAAGAAAATATAGTTACAAATAAAATTAAGCAGATAGTAAAAGTATTAAAAAATGTTATCGATCCTGAAACAGGAATTGACATTATTGAACTTGGTTTAGTTTATGCTTTATCAATTAAAAATGATTCTATAGTTAATATAGATATAACTATGACTACGTCTTCATGTCCATTAATAGGGTTAATAACAGATTTAACTAATGAAAAAATTCAAGAACTAGATTGGGTTAAATCTGTAGAGCTTAAATTAGTTTGGAGTCCTGTTTGGGGAACAGATATGTTATCTCAAGAAGCAAAAAAAGAACTAGGTTGGAATAATTAAAAGTGAATCTTAATATAAAAGCAATTCCTTTATTAATTATTGCTATTTTATCATTATTTTTAGGTGTTTGGGGAGGATTATTAAGAATAGGTTGGATTTTACCTGTTATAAATTTACATCTTATTCCTTTACATGGAGCTATTATGGTTTGTGGCTTTTTAGGTACATTAATTTGTATAGAAAGAGCTGTAGCTGTTAATAAGATTTGGGCGTATATTTCTCCTCTTTTTTCTGTAATTGGTATTATCACTTTAATATTAATAAACAATTTATTTTTAGCTAAGAGCTTTATTTTATTATCAAGTATAAGTCTTTTAGCTATATTTTTATATCTCCTAAATAAAGAAAAAACAATAAATATTTTTATAATGTTAGTTGGTGTTTTATCTTGGATAACAGGTAATTTATTATGGATGCTTAATTATAATATCTTTCAAATTGTTTTCTGGTGGATTTTGTTCTTATTACTAACAATATCAGGGGAAAGACTTGAATTAGCAAGACTAACAAATTTAGGTAAAGACTCCAAAAGCTATTTTATTTTTACTTGTTTAACTTCAGTTATAGGATTATTAATCACTTTAATAAATTTTGATTATGGAATTAAAATATTTGGATTAGCTAACATTTTTTTTAGTATCTGGTTAATTAGATTCGATATAGCAAAAAGAACAATTAAATCAAAAGGGCTAACAAAATTTATTGCATCATGTTTACTCTCTGGATATTTTTGGCTTTGTATTAATGGCTTAATTGCCTTATACTCAGGAGAAAATTTAATTGAAAACTATTATGACCCTTTTTTACATTCTTTCTTTTTAGGGTTTATATTTAGTATGATATTTGGTCATGCTCCTATTATCTTTCCTGCTGTATTAAAAACTCAAATAATATTTAGTAATAGATTTTATATTCATTTAGTATTTTTACACCTATCTTTATTTTTAAGAATTTTATCTAAAATTTTTGAATTAAATTACTTACTTAAAATTTCGACTTTATTAAATGCTATAGCTTTACTAATATTTTTGATCAATACAATTACATCTATAAAATTAAATAAAAACACTATTAATAAAAAATTAGAGACAAATACAATATGAATAACAATAAAAAATATTTAGCAATCTGGGGATTAAGTTTTAGACCTTTTTTTCTTTTTGGTGCGATCTCAAGCATAGTATTAATGTTTATATGGTTAGGCTTCCAAAGATCTTGGTTTAATTTAGTTGGATATTATAATCCTGTAATTTGGCATGCTCACGAAATGATTTATGGATTTTCTGCTTCTATTATTATTGGTTTTTTATTTACAGCTTCAGCAAATTGGGTAGGTAAGCAAGGTATAAATAATAAAAAATTGCAAATATTATTTTTTACTTGGGTATTAGGAAGAATGGTTCCTTTTATTTTTAAAACGCCTAATTTATTTGCTTCATTAATAGATTTATCATTTTTTCCTTTAGCAATATATTATTTATATCCATATCTTGGAATAAAAGAGCAAAAGAGGAATCAAGTATTTTTTATACTTTTTGGATTACTTTTTACAGGAAACTCACTTATTCATTTAGAAACGCTAGGCTTATTAAATGATGTATCTAGAAAAGGATTAATGTTAGGATTAAGTACTATCATAATGATTATTACTGTAATAGGTGGTAGAGTTTTTCCATTCTTTAAACAAAAAGCTGTGGAAAATTCAACAGTAAAAACTATTCCAGTCATTGAAAAGTTAGTATTTTTTTCAACATTTATTTTTATACTAACAAATACATTTTTTGAAATGAGTTATATTAATTCAATTATTTGTATATTTACAGGTCTTTTACATCTTATTAGATTTTATTTTTGGAATCCTATTCAGACAAGGAAAGTACCTATTCTTTGGATTTTATTTATTGGTTATTTTTGGATGACATTAGCTTTTATCTTAAAAGGGGTTTCAATTTTTTATGAAATTCCTGTAAGTCCTTCAAGCCATCTCTTCACTATAGGTTCAATAGGTATTTTAATTTATGGAATGATTACAAGAGTTTCTCTTGGGCATACAGGAAGAATAATCAAAGCTGATAAAACTATTATTTTATCTTATATTTTATTAAACCTAGCTACTATTTTGAGAGTATTTATTCCTTTAATATCAATAGAGAGATATAGCTTAGCAATACTTGATTCATCTTTATTATGGATTATTGCTTTTAGTTTATTTGTATTTAAATACTCTAGAATATTAATAAGTCCAAGACCTGATGGAAAAGAAGGATAAATAAACTTTAATATTTCTTAATAAAAATAACTTGGCAGTTATGATACGAGATTGGATATAATTTATACTATCAATTAAAAAATTCCCTAAGAAGAAAATTCAAAAAATGATTTTACCTGACTATATTAAAGAAATACTAGAAGATAAAGTTAAAAATAATAAACTCAAAGATATTCTAAGCACAAGAGAAGAGTTAACTTATAAATATAAAAATAATAAAAACTTTGATAAAATTATTAATTCTGAAAAACAAGTGATAGCCTATATACTTAGTAGGCTTCCTGCAACATTTAGTGTTGTTTTAAATATTTTAAAAAAATTTGATTTTAGTGAGTGTGAATCTCTTTTAGATTTAGGTTCAGGGCCTGGAACAGCAATACTCGCTAGTGTTGAACTTTTACACTCATTAAGAAAAATAAGTGCTGTAGAACACGAAGTATCTTTTATAAAACAATTTAAAGAATTTATTTCTAAGTCAGATAATAGAGTTTTAAAAGATACTATTTTCTATAATAAAGACATATTAGATATAGATACTATTTCAAGTCATGACTTAGTTATATCATCTTATGTATTAAATGAGTTATCCTCAGAAAAACAAATTTATTTTATTAATAAAATATTCACAAAAGCAGATAAATATATCATCTTAATAGAACCAGGAACACCAACAGGATATAAAAATATAATAACAGCAAGAGATATATTAATTTCATTAGGGTTATCAATTATAGCTCCATGTCCTCATGATAATAAATGCCCACTTAGCTCAGAAGACTGGTGTCACTTTTATCAAAGAATAGAGAGAACAAGCTATCAAAAATATCTCAAAATAGGTCAAGAATCTTATGAAGATGAAAAATATTCTTATATTATAGCTTCAAAACATCCTATAGATAATTCATCAAATAGCCGTATTATTCGACACCCTCAAATACATAAAGGTCATATAGATTTTACTTTATGTACAAAACAAGGTATTGAAAATATTACCATATCTAAAAAAAATCAAAATTATAAAATGTTTAAAAAGAAAGATTGGGGAGATTTATTAAACTAAGAGTTGTTTGTTAATTACTCTTACTCCCTCAAGATTTCTGTTATTTTTTTAATTGATAAACTTGTGACTTGAGAAATTATTTCTAAGCTCATTCCTAATTTATTCATATTCAATACTGTTTCTTTTTGAGTCTTTAGTATACCTATGATTTCACCTTCAATCTTTCCAATTTGTTTACCATCATCAAAAGACTTATCAAGAACATTCTTTAAATCTCTATAATATTTAATACTGTCTTCATAAGCTAATCTTTGCTCTTGGGTAAAATTTGTTATCTCTGCTATCTCAAATGCTTTTATAAACATCTCTGTATGAAGTGGGCTTGGTATCTCGTCTAATTTTGATAAATACTTTAAAAAATATAACCATTTGTCTATATTATTAGTTAAATCTTTCTCTGTCTTACTAAACTTTGGTATCTCTATATATACATAAAGTAATTTGTCATAAAATACTTCTTTTGTTTCTTCATCCATTAATCTTGTATAAGAAAGATATTTATCTTTATTTATCTCTTCTTTATTAAATATAAAGTCTAAAATACTTATACAATAAACAGGACTTAACTCATAACTCCAATCACCTCTTTTGGCTTGTTCTTGGATTGCAAATGTTGAATAATATATTGTTCTATCTTTAAAAAATCTCTGCTCTGCTTTTTGTAACTCTACTATAAACTTTTGACCTATTTCATCTTCACAATATAAGTCAAATACAGCTTTTCTATCTAACTCTGTTGAGCCTAAATGCTCTGTTTTTCTAAATGTTAAATCCTTTATCTTTTGTTTATGTTTTTCATAAAGTAAGCTATTAAGAAAATCTATTAGTAAATCTTTATTTGCTTCTTCTCCAAAAAGTTTTTTAAAACCAAAATCTGTAAAAGGATTTAAATATCTTTCTTGCATATTAGAAAACTCCTAAAATATAAATGATTATTATAATTTTAACATTCATACTATTTTAAAATATTTTATTATGTTTAAACAAAATTGGTTTAAGAAGTAAAATTATTGAAATTACTAACTCTTATATTCTTTTCTCAGTAGTTTTTACGTCTTCTCTTTTTACTTATTATAAATCTTATTCAGCATTATAATTTTATAAAATATTTCATAAAACTCACTTAATTAGATAAAGAATAGGATTATAAAAAAAGTTAACATTTACATAATCTATACAATAAGTTAACTATCAAGTATAATATTCTTATCGGTGAGTATGCTTGATTAAATCCAATTTATTGAGTTTACAAAATAATTGAACTGAAAAAACTAAAACAGTTTAAAAATTTTATTGTTTGCGTATTTAACCAATTAAAAATATATTATATGAATTTTTTGTGAGGAGTGATTTGTCTTAATGCAGGTAAAAGTGGATAAAGATCTTGATAGTGCTTTAAAACTTTTGAAAAAGAAATTAGTCAAAGAAGGTGTTTTTAAAGAAATAAAGGCTCGTAAGCACTATGAAAAACCTAGTGTTAAAAGAAAAAGAAAAAGTAACGAAGCAAAAAGACAAAAACATTAAGGATTAAATAAAAAAACCAGTCAATTGACTGGTTTTTTTATTTGCAACAATTTGAAATTATAAAATTTAAGTTATGGTTAAATCACGAATCCTTTTATAAATTTAATCTATATATATTTTTGTTAACACCTATTTTAATCTTGAGGTAAAGTCATGACAGGTATTGATAAAAATTTTGTTGATAAATACATTCAATTTAAAACAAATAAAGGAAAAACACTGAGTGATGATAATGCCTTAAGTGAGAAAGAATTAAATATACTTAAGGAAATGGCAAAAAGTGGGAATATAGATCCAGAATCTGCCCAAAAACTCAAAGAACTTATAATAAATAATAAAAATGATTTTACTATTAATGAAGATGACAGAAAGTTATTATTAACATTAGGTGCTTCAGTAGATAATAGAGGAAAATTAAATAATTTTATCTCTGCTCTAGGAACGGATAAAACAAAAACTTCAAGTCATAAAAGTTCAGAACAAGATCCTACAAATTCAACAATATCTGATTTATTAGAAAAAGGATTTACAGAAAAATTAGGTTCAGAAAATAGATATAGAGAAGAAAATAGTATTTTATCTGCTTTAAGAGATGCATATGCAGAACCTATTAACTTTATATCTGATGTCCTTTTTATGACTCAAGGTATAAAAAAACCTGATGTTTTAGATGTTAATACCACAGAACAAGCTTCGGAATCATATCTACAAAAAGGTATATCAATGCTTCAAGATTATCTTTTGGGTTCTGCTGAAAAAAATGGTTGTATAAAGACCGCATTAGAAGGAATTTCAACTAAAGCGGGTTTTTCTGTTAAAGATATGCCTGAAAGAAAATTATCTCAAAAATTTTTGAAAGAAGCTACTGGAAAAGAATGGGATGGAATTAACATCGCTGAGCAAAATAAAAAAGGAAATCTTGAAAATTTATTAAATCCTCATAAAGATAAAGCTTTAGTGGTTGTTGGTACACATACTTTTGTATTTAAGGGTTTTAAGGATGGAAAACTTGAAGTTACAGACCCATCCGATGACAATAAAATTCGATTCATTAATAAAGATAATCCTGCTGCTGTAGTCTATGTTTTAGGAAAAGGAGATGGAACTATTAATGATAAAGATGGAACAAATGCTGTCCTTGATAAAAAAAGTATAATAAAGCCTTTTGATAAAATGGATTCAATAAAGACTTTAAATAGTGCTGATAGAGCAGATAAAACTAGCGAAAGTTGGAATATAAGAAAAGTTTTATCTGGTATGTCAAATATAAAGTTTTTGGATAAAATATCAGACTTTGCAGAGCAATTTAATAAAGTTAAAGAAAATACAGATAAGGCAAATTCAGTTGTTAACAGTTTAAAGAGATTTTTAATGAATGAGATGAAGGTTGAATTGGATTCTCAAGAAATAAAAGCAATGATTGATAGGTTAACATCTAAAATTGGCAATGATAAAGAGCAAACTACTGTATTAGATGAAATAAGAAAAAATGTAAGTTCTGGAAACTCTGAACAAAAAAATAATTACTCATTTGGGATACAATATTCAGATGTTAATTTAAAGGATTATTTTACTAATACTTCACCTTCTGATATGCTAAGAGTACTAAAAGAAATGATAGAAGGTAAGGAAGGTTGTTAATTTTTTTTGCTTATTAATTCTATATGTCTTAATAAAAATCTATTACTCTCAGGTGTTTTTACAGAATCCAAAGCATAAAGGTATATATCTGTTTTTCTTGTTGAAAACTCAGTTAAAATATAACCTCTATAATTAGTTTCTACATATTTTACATGAGATAAAAAGAAAGGAACTATTGCAGTTGCAATTTTTAGAACATTATGTGTTCTAGTAGCTAAAGAAGTTGCAGTAACTTCTTTAGCTATAACTTTACTATTATGTTTTATATCAGCTTCAATAAATGTATGTATATCACCTGTTATAAGTAGTAAATTCTTTACTTTGTCATCTATAAAATGTATAAATTCTTCTTTTTCTGTATAAAATCCATCCCATTGATCAAAATTAAATAAATTTCCCCATAAAGATATTTCAAGCATTGCTGTATTATTGCCTAAGACTTTCCATATACTTGTTGATTTTTCTAGGTTATAAATCAACCATTCTTTTTGCTCTTTTCCTAAATATGTTCTTTCTTTATCATGAGCGTGTCTTGTGCAATTGCCATCTATCTTAAAAATATCATGACAAACATTTTCATCTCTATACTGTCTACCATCAAGCATAAAGAGTTCTAAAAGATTCCCTATTTTAAAATTTTTATATATTCTATACTTATCTATTTCCCTTATTGGAATATATTCAAAATATGCTTTATATCCACTTAATAACTTATTTGGATCTTTTTTCATTAAATCAACACCAGAATAATCATTCATAACTTCATGGTCATCCCATATTGAAATAAAAGGAAAATTTTGTCTAGCTTTTCTTAAGGATTTATCAGTTAAATATATTTTATACTTTTTTCTAAATGATTCTAAATCTTTTGCATAGCCAGAATTATCCTCTCGTACTTGTCCTGATTTATCTCTAGCATATTCATAGATAAAATCGCCAAGCATAACTATTAAATCAGGATTATCTTTCATAATATGCTCGTATCCAGAAAAATAGCCATCTGAAAAGTGTTGACATGAAGTAAAAGCAATTTTAAATTTTCTTGTGTTTAAGGGTAAAGTTTTAGTTCTTCCTATTTCACTAAATTCTTGATTATAAATAAACCTATAATAATATGTTTTATCAGCTTTAAGACCTTTTACATCTACTTTAACAGTATAATCTTTGTCTGAATTTGTAACACTTTCGCCAATTGAAACGATTTTATTAAAATCAATATCTTCTGAAACTTCATATTTAATTTTGACATCTGACTTAGATTCATTTATCTTTGTCCATATAATAACACTATCTGTTAAAGGGTCTCCAGATGCAACTCCTAGAGGGAAAACATTTTCATTTGCAAAAGATTTAAGAGGGAATAGAATTAATATAGCTAAAACTAATAAGTACTTCATTTATTACCTTGTTATTACAAAAAAAATATATTCATTCTTACTATCAGTGTAAGCGTTGTCCTATAAAAATACAATATTTCAATTTAAGTTATCTGCCCATTGAAAATGTTCTATCTCCATACATCTTGGAGGTAAATGATGATGATATTTTATCATTTCTGTTAAATCATTTTCAAAATTATTATCTCTTGCAATATTAAAACCATATTCTGGATGAAAATACTTTAATTGCCAAGCTTTTTTTAATAAACTCTTTTGATATGGGTAAGCTTCTTGTTTTAAGTTTTTTCTTGGAAATACAACAACTGCTACTCTCTCAAGTAAATAAAACTTTTGAACTTGTTTACCTATATCATGTAATAAAGCAAGTTTTATAGTATTTTTATTAAAATTTTTATTAGATTTTAAAAGAGTTATTGCAACATCTAAAGAATGTCTTTGATCAACAATGCTCATAGAATAAAATACTTTTTTATGATGTGAATCTAGATATTCATCAATTATTTTTATATCTTCTTCTTCAAGTCTTGCATTTAAAGCTCTAAAAAAACGCTTAATTCTATCAACTAATTTTGTCATTTTATAAGAACTCTAGTTTTATCAATATTTTTATCAATTTCAATATCTTTTAATTGGTTTAGATATTTAAGTTTAAATTTTAATGCTGTAAGTTCACTATTAACATAATTATCACTAGAATCTGGTTTTACTTCGTTTTCATCTTCTTGTTCATCCTCATATTCATTTTTAGGATTTTTTAAAGAATTTAGAATCTTATCTTTTTCACGTTTTTTATCAGATAATCTTAAAAACTTTTCTTTTTGATAAATCTCTTTTTCTACATCTTCAATTTCTTTATCATAGGAGGTTTTTATTATTTGATTATATATAAATAAAGCCTGTTTTCTTACATAAGGATCTGAATCTAAAAGCTTTTCTTTTAGATAATTTATTTTTTTAAATTCTTTTTTTCCTGGGGTTTTATACTTAGCTGTCATAACATTTAAAATCTATATCTTAAATATTTTCATTTGCTCTACTGTTTCAAGTTGTTTCCTTACATAAGATAAATATTCCAAATCAATATCAGCGTATATAATTCCTTCTTTATCACTTGCTCTAGAAATAACTTTTCCCCAAGGATCAACAATCATACTATTTCCGTAAGATTCTTTTCTGGAATTATGTTTACCAAATTGTGCTGGTGCTACTATATAAACTTGATTTTCAATAGCTCTTGCCCTTAGTAATATTTCCCAATGATCTTTACCTGTTTTCATTACAAAAGCAGAAGGAACAAAAATAATATCTGCACCTTTAAGAGTTAATTTTCTAAACATTTCAGGGAATCTTAAATCATGACAAATGGTTAAACCAAAGTTACCATATTCTGAATTTATAGTAATAGCCTGTTCACTATCACCAAATTCAAATTTATTCGATTCTTTATCTTGTCCTAAAAAACTTGCATTAAATAGATGTATTTTTCTATAAGTATCAAGTATTTCACCATTTGGTGAAAAAACAATTGTAGTATTAAAACTTTTTTTATTATTAGGTATTAATTCATGAATACTACCAGCAATTAAATATATATTATTTTCTTTAGATACTTTAGATAAAAGGTTTACTAAATCACCTTCTAAATTTTGTATATAAGTAAAATCTGTTTCTGAATCATCACCAATAAAAGTAAAGACTTCTGGAAGTGATATTACTTTTGCACCATTTTTTGATGCGTCTTCAATAAATTTTATTGTTTTATCAACATTAGATTTATAATCATTTGTTGAATTAATTTGTATAGCTGAAAATATTGTCATGCTATCTTAGCCAAATCTAAATCAATTGTTTCTTTTGTAATTGCTCCTTCTCTTATTATAACAGGAGTTTCAACACTTAAGTCAATAATAGTTGCTTGTTCTGATAATTGAGTTTTACCAGCATCAAGAAGTAATGCTAATTCTGTATCAAATAATTCTTCTGCTACATGACGACCTGTTATAGAGCCTGCATTTCCAGAAAGATTTGCACTTGAAACAGCAAGAGGTTTTCCATATTCCTCTAATATTTTTAAAATTACTGGGTGATTTGGTATTCTTACTCCAACAGTATCAAGACCACTTACAACATAATCAGGAACTTTAAACGATTTTTTTAAAATCATCGTAAGTCCACCAGGCCAAAAATCTTGACTTAATTTTTCTGCTATTGGTGTCCAATCTAAAACATAAGGTAAAATTTCTTCTTTACATGAACCAACTAGAGTTAGTGGTATTTCTAAATCTCTATTTTTTATTCTATATAACTTTTCTACAGCTTCTTGATTATCTAAGGCTGTTGCTACTATATATAGAGTATCAGTTGGAACACAAATCACTTCACCTTTTTGAAGTAAAGTAATTGCTTCCTCAAGATAAATATCTTTAAAATAGTCTGCACTTACTTGTAATATTTTCATAAGTTAAAACTTGCACTCACCATACGATCTATTTTAGCGTAATCCTTAATAATTTTTACATTTTTATACCTATTTTTCTTAAGTATATCAGCAACTTGGTTTCCTTGGTGATATGCAATCTCAAATATAACAAAAGATTTTTCTTTTAAATATTTTCTAGCATTTTCTGCAAAGTATTTATAAAATCCTAATCCTTCTTCATCTTCATTTAATAAAGCTAGTTTTGGTTCAAAGTCTAATACATTTTTATCAAGATTTATATAATCATCATATTTTATATATGGAGGATTTGAAACCAAAATATCAAATTTTATATCTTTATTATCAAATGGTTTTAGTTTATCTCCATGTATAAATTCTAGGTTTTTAACTTTATATTTATCTTTATTTTTTTGAGCAACTTCTAAAGCATCTTTAGAAATATCTACAGAATATATTTTGGATTTATCTATTTCTAGAGCTAAACTAATTGCAATAGCCCCACTTCCTGAGCCAATATCAACAATATTAATAGACTCACTAAGGCTAAAGTTTTTATTATATATATTAATTACTTCATCTATTAATAATTCTGTTTCAGGTCTGGGTATTAATACTCTATTATCAACATAAAACTCATAATTTCTAAAAAATGCTTGATTAAAAATATATTGTATTGGTTCATTTTTTAACTTTCTATTAATAATTTTCTCTAATAAATCAAAATCTATTTTTTCTTGATAATTATTAGTTAAAATATCAAGCTTATTGATATAAAAAAGCTTATTAAGAATAAACTTAATTTCTTCTATAGATATACTTTCAAAACCATTTTTTATAATGTAATCTATATTATTTTTATTTATTTTATTCATTTTAATTTAATAAACTCTAATTACTCAAATCTTTAAAATTAAAGGGTTAAAAGCTTTTGATGAGATAATAACATTTTCTCCAATTTTAATGTTTTCTAACTCTTCATCTGTAGCAATAACTTTAATAATATTGTTTTGAACTAATACTGTTACAATATTTACCACATCACTTTTTTTTATATCTATTATTTCGCCTGTAAACTTAAATTTACCTGAAATATTATCAGAAACAAAAACATCAGATGGTTTACCTTGTTTTATAATCTTACCATTATCAATACAAAAAACTAAATTAGCTAATCTAAAAGTTTCTCCTATGTCATGTGTTATCATTATTGTTGTTATATTTAATGTCTTATGTATTTTATACAATTCATTTTGTAGTTTTAATCGCATTTCTAAATCTAGAGAAGATAAAGGTTCATCTAAAAGTAAGATTTCTGGTTTTCTAACTAATGCTCTTGCTAAAGCCACTCTTTGTTTTTGCCCTCCTGATAAAGTATCTGGTTTTCTATCACTTAGCTCTAATAAATTAACTATATTAAGAATTTCATCTATATAATTTCTTTCTTTTTTATTATTTAATGCAAAATCTAAATTTTCTCTTACTGTCATATTAGGAAAAAGAGCATAATCTTGAAATACATAACCTATTTTTCTTTTTTGTGTTGGTAAATTTATTTTATTTTGGCTATCATACCAAATATTATTGTTTACTGAAATATATCCAAAATCAGGGTTTAATAAACCAGCTAACATTCTAATAAAACTTGTTTTTCCTGCTCCTGATTTTCCAAAAATAACAATAAATTTTTTATCTTCTATATCAAATGAAATATCAAAATCTATTTTATTATTATTTCCTTTAAGAGTTTTTTTTAAAGATACTTTTATCATGATTTTTTAATATTGTACTTATTATTTATAAAATAAACTAAAGATAATAGAAGAATTGAAGTAATAAGCATTACTAAAGAATAAAAGTGAGCTAAGCTATAATTTAAAGCTTCAACTTCATCATAAATTGCTATAGATGCAACTTTAGTTTTATCTGGAATATTACCACCAATCATTAAAACAACACCAAATTCTCCAATTGTATGAGCAAAACTTAAAACAATTCCTGATAATATAGAATGTTTAATATTTGGAATAAGAACATAAAATAAAGTTTCTAGTTCAGATTTACCAAGAGTGTAAGATGCTTCTTTTAAAGAGATAGGTAAACTTTGAAATCCTGATTGTATATGTTGAACCATAAAAGGAAGACTAAAAATAATAGAACCTATAACTAATCCTTCAAAACTAAATAATAAATTTATATCAAAATAATATTTAAAAAACTTAGCAAAATAATTATTAGGATTAAAAGCAATTAAAAGATAAAATCCTAAAACTGAAGGTGGTAAAACTAAAGGAGTATTAATTAATGCTTCCAATATAAACTTAAGTTTAAATTTACTAAAAGCTAAAAAATATGCTATTGGTAATCCTATTATTAATAAAATAAATGTTGTTATTAAAGCTAATTTTAAAGTTAATAATAATGGTTGAATATTCATAAAATTAAGCTTTCATTATTGTTATTTCATTTGTTTTTATTAAAGCAATTACTTCATCATCTATTTTTAAATCAAGTTCATTAAGAGATTTTGTAGTTATTATAGATTCAATAAAATTATTTTTAATATCTAACATAACTTTTGATAAGATTTTACCTTTTTTAATATCCTTAATTTTTGAATTTATCTTATTTCTAATACTTATTTGACCTGAAAAATTTTTTGCAATAGAAACTTCTGTTTCTTTAAATAATATAATTACCCTATCATTTATTGAATAATTTGTATCATTAGAATTTATTACAACAGATGAAAATATATTCTCATTAACTTTTAAACTAATAAGTGAAATATCATCTTGTGATTCTATATTTTTAATTATTGCATCTAGTCTATTCATTACTTTTTTACTATATAACCATATCTTTCAAATATTTTTTGTGATTTTTTTGAAAATAAAAAATCATAAAACTTTTTAGAATTTATATAATTATTCTCTTTACCATATTTTAAAATAACAACTCCTTGTGCAATAGGATTATAAGATTTTTTATCTAAATCAATCCATTTACCTTTATTTTTCATATTTTCTGATAAAACAATTGATTTAGATGTAAAACCAATATCTGTTGTATTTAAAACAATATAATTATTTACCTGTGAAATACTTTCTCCATAAATAAGCTTATCTTTAACAATATCATAGATTTTATAATATTTTAAAGCATTAATAGACTCTTCTCCATAAGGAGCTACTTTAGGATTTGCTAAAGCTATTTTATTAATTTTACTGTTTTTTAAAGTTTCTACCCAATTAGATAGATTAAGATCTTTCATTGTCCATAAAACAAGATTTCCATAAGCATAAATAAGTGGTTTTGTAATAGCATATCCTTCTTTATATAATGTCCTTGGATAATCCATATCAGCAGACATAAATATATCAAATGGAGCAGAGTTTTGTATTTGAGAGCTTAATTTTCCTGAAGAATTTATTATAGTTTTAATTTCTATTGAGCTTTCTTTTTTAAATTCATCTTTTAAATCATTCATAACAAATTGAATATTTGAAGCAGTTGCAACAGTGATATAATCAGTTTCTGAGTAAGCAATACTATTATTGCTAAATACAATAATAAATATAGTTAATATAAAATAAATAGTTTTTTTTATCATTACTCAATCCTTTAATTAATTGTAATCTTAATATTCAGAAAAGTTATTATACAAATCTAATAATTTATCAATAAATAAATTGACAAGAGAAATTAAGCATATCATTACTTTGTTTATTTGATTCTTGTCTTTTAATATAATGAGTACCTAGTTTCATATTATTTTTATCAATATACCAATTTAATCCAATATCAATTTGATTTTCTGAAGGTAAACCTAAAGTACTTTTTTGATCAATTAAAGCTTGAGAGTACATAATTACAGGCTCTAGTATCCAATTTTCTGTAATATTAAAGTTATATCCTGCTCTAAGATGAAAAATATAATCAGAATAACTAGTACTATCATTTTTATTCCTATTTAAAACATCATACTCAGCATCAAAATTAAAATTATTATAGTTTGCTAATAAATCAAATCCTAAAGTTGAATTATTTTTAAATAAATCAGTATTACCTTGATTTGCATAGTTTAAACCAAATGTTATACCTTTTCTTTTACCAAAATAATTTATATTATAACCAAGTTTATAATTTTTCATTTCTGGTTCACCTAAAGTGAATGAGACTCTACTACTTAATAAAGGAGACCATAGTTTACTCCCATTTTTTGAATCATTTGTTCCACCAGTAATTTTTTCATGATTTAAGTCAAAAAAACCAAAATTATAATTTAAACTCCAAAACTCACCCAAATATAAACCACCAAAATTTAAACCAGTTTCTCTCCCATTTGCTCTACCAACAAGATGAGGTCTTATATAAAAGTTAGTTATAGCTTTTTCTAAAGAATTAACTTCAAAAGCTGATGTAATATTTTCTCTACCAATTTGAGGTCTAAAATATCCGAAGCTTATATTTGCAATTTGTGGAAATAATTCCCAAGTAAAATAAGCATCAAATAATGAAAAATTAGAATTATCTGTATTTTGTGCTAATCCTATTAATTTTGTATTACCATCTTTTCCAATATTATCATAAGCAAACCAAACTCTATAGTTTATATATTTTTTTATATGACCTTGAACACCTAAACGACCTCTTCTTATTAATGTGTCATTTCTTATTGAATTTAAACTTGTTGTATTAAAAACTTGAATCATTTGAATAAATTCAATATCTTTTTCTTCATCAATTTGAATTTTTGGAAAAGATAGAGCATTTTTCGTCAAAAGAATTGATATACAAACTGTAAAAAAAACTATATATAATCTATTCATAAACACCTTATATTGTTAGGATTCCTAAATATTATTAAAGGTTAATACTTCCTTAGAATATAAGTAATGATTAAAAACAACTCTATATTTGATATTAATCAAATATATGTTTTAAACAGCTTCTGCTTCTTGCACAGGATCAATACCTCTTACCATATTTAAATAAGCCATTTTTTCTTTAACATATTCTTTTTTAGTAAGGTTTCTAACAACAGATTGTTGACCTGCTTGATTAGAAACAAAGTGAACAGAATTAATATAGTCTTCAATAATATTAATTTTTTGCATAGGAGTTACAATTAAAAGTTGTAGATTTAATTTCTTGAATAATTCAAGACCATATCTAGTACTTTCATCTGAACCTCTACCAAACGCCTCATCTATTACCACAAATCTAAATGATTTAGATTTTTTCTCATTCCATTCTAATCCAAACTGATAAGCTAACGCTGAAGCAAGAATTGTATAAGCTAATTTCTCTTTTTGACCACCTGATTTACCAGATGAATCACTATAAAATTCTCTTTCAACATCATCTTCACGCCATCTTTCACTAGCTGTAAATGTAAACCAATTACGTACATCAATTACTTTATTTGTCCAATTGATATTTAATACATCTCCACTTGTAAATCTATCAAGTATTACTTTAACTCTCATGAATTTTTCTTCGTTATATAGATCTGTATCACCTATAGTATTTTCAAGACAGTTTTTCAAATCATTTTTAAATTTAGCGATTTCTGGATCATTACTCTTTTGATTATCAAGTTTTATATATGTTCCAGGGTTATAGTCTATTTCAACAAGAGATTTATTAATATCTTTAATTTTTGATTCAATTTCTTTTTCAAAAATTTCTAATTGATTTTTAAATAAAGCTACACTATTAATAGTTTCTTCATTTAATAAACGCTTAAATCTTTGCTCATGTCTTGGTAAATCATCATGTTGTAATTTTTCAGCAAATGCTTTAAATTCACCAATAGAAGAAATTGTAGAATCAACATCTGTTGTTTCACTAGGATATTCTTTTTTATATGTAATCATACGATTAATTACACTATCTCTAAGTTTTGTTTCTACTTCATCTTTAGCTCTTTTTTCTTCTTCTATTTTATTTCTGATTATTAATTGTATTCTATCGGCATTTTTTAAATTAAATTCTGATTCTTGATCTACAATTAAACTCTTGATATTTTCAAAATAGGCTTTAATTTCCTCAATTTCACTATCACCCATTAATTGAGTACATTCCCCTATTTCTTCTTCATATCTTTTCTTTTGACTAGCTCTTTTACCTTTTTCTTCACGTTTTAAGTTTATTTCTTCTTCTTTAGGTTTTATTTGTTCCATTTTTAAAATTTCAAGTTTATCTTTTAAAACCATTAATTCATCAGAACTACCTTCTAACTCAGATTTTTCTGCTAATAAACGCTTAATTTCTTGAGATTCTTTGCTCCAATTAACTTCTGCATAATCATTATATTTTATAAAATCACGTAAAAAATCTTTCATTTCTTCTGTTTTATGACGTTGTATTTCAACTTCTTTAATTTTATATTCAATATCATCTATTTTATTTTCTAATTCATCCATAGAGTTTTGAATAGCTTTTAATTTTCCTACGTTTGCCCAACCTAAAATATAACTTCTACGGTCATTAATACTTTTTCTATCATCTTTCTCATGACGGAATTTACCACTCTTTACTTGACCTTGTTTTGTAAGAGCGTAATTTTCTCTTTGAAACATATCAATAGAATCACAACAAATATAATTATATTTTTCAAATAGCTCATTTTCTAACCACTCATAAAACTTTGTTTGTGGTTTAATTTCAACTTTATTTAAAAGTGATTCTGGTCTAAAATAAACACCTCTAGATGATGTATTAAAAGTTCTTGGAACTCTAAAATATACTACTCTACCTTTTAAATCTGTCTTATTAACAAAATCACTAACTTCTTTATAGTTATCATCTGTTACAAGTAAACTAAGACCAAAACCATGTAATATTCTTTCTATAGCACCTTCCCATTCACTTTCAGATTCTTTAACTTTTAATAATTCACCAACATAAGGTAAATCACTTTCTTGTAAATCCAAAGCTCTTAATATTACATCTCTAATCTTAAGATTTTGTTCTGGTATTTGAGTTTTTCTATTTCTTAAAGACTCAAGTTCTCTAAATTGATCTTGAAATGAATTTCTGAGAGGTCTAATTTTTTCTTTTAATTCATCTCTTTCTGTTTCAATTTTTTTGAGAGTGAATCTCATCTTTTCTTCTTTATTCTTTGCATTGGTTAAATTAGCATAGAAAGACTTTTCATCTTCAACTTCATCTAAATCAAGTTCAGAAGCTAAATTATTATATTTTTCTGCATTATGTAATTTTTTAGATCTTTCTTTTTCTTTTAATCTTATTTCTTCAACAACTTTAGATAATCTTTTTCCTGCTTCATTACCTTTTAATAATGATGAAAGCTCTATTTCTTCTTCTCTAAGTTTTTCTAAATCTTCTTCAAGTTCTTTGATTTTATTATTAATTACATTTAATTCACCATCAAGGAAAATTATTTCATCTTTTAACCTATCTGATTTTTCAACAGCAAAATATATAGGTAAAGCATTTAAACACTTATTAAGATGTGATATTTCAGCACTAATTTTTTCAAATTCTTCAGCATCATTAATAAGAGGGTTTAAAAACTCAATTTGCTTTTTAGCTTTTTGAACTGAATTATATGCTTGGCTTAAGTCTTCAAATCTTTTTTTCAATTCTTCAATTTTTGACTTAACATCTGTTTTTTCAAGCATTTGATTACGAACAAAATCTGTAAGGTTTCCAACAGACTTCATTGACACTGTTTGATAAAATAATTCTAATGCTTTATCAGATCTGATACCAAATATTTGTCTAAACTTATTGCTATATTCATTAAAACTATCAAATATTTGAACGCCTTGTTTTTGTTTTAGAAGTTTTTTAAGGTTTATTATTTCTTTTCCAAAATTTGAAAAATCATCTTTAATATTAAGCTCTGAATCTGCTATTATAAACATTTTTTCAGGCTTATTATTTTTTATCCAAAATACTTGAGCTATTGTTGTATGTGTATTAAAACCACCATTATGAAAATATCCAAGTAAAACTGTATAAGTATTTTCAGGTCTTAAGTAAACAGATTTAGAAGTATTATTTACTTCATCTTTTTCACTCTTATACTCTCCTCTAATATATGAGTAAATATTACGTTCTTTACCTTCAGCACCTGCTGCTTTATTATATGTAATTTTTTGATGAGGAACTAAAAGAGTTGTAATAGCATCAACAAGTGTTGATTTACCTGCACCAATATCTCCTGTTAGTAATGAATTAAATTCTTTAGGTTCTATTTTCCAGATACTATCATTAAAAGTACCCCAATTAAGTACCTCAAGCCTTACAAATCTAAAACCTGCATTAATACTAACATTTGATACTTCAGTTTCTAAATTAGTCATTGTCTCTTGCATATTCTCTTAAACTCTCTTCAATTTGCTGTAATTTATCGGCTGTTATTTGAGCAGTGATGATTCTGTTTATTTCATACTCATCATCGCTATTTTTTAATTTCCTTAAAAATCCATATTCAACAACTTTATTAATATACTCACCCATTCTATCCATGATTTTCGCCTCATTTGAAATATCAGGTAAAAAGACTTTAAGCATATCTTTTATTTTGTCTTTGGTCATTACAACTCTAACATCACTACCTGTTGAATCTGCCTCTATAAGTTTTTTTCGTAATAAAACACATAGAAGAGTAACAGGGTAACTAAGTTGTCTTTTTTCTATTAATTTAGGAAGATTTTGATCTTCATCTTCATTTTCTTTTTGTTTTAAAAATGCGAAACCTTCTTTATCATCAACAAAAACATCTATATTAATTACATCAAAGTACTTCTTTATATCTAATTCATATTCAATTAACTGCTTCCAATTATCAGAGTTAGAGCGATACACAACTCCTTTAAATAAACTGATAATTACTGGTGAATAAGGTAACATTTAATTTTCTTTCTCTTACTTACAAAATATTGTCTGCGGCATTTCAACTTCAAGATATTTCCCACTATCACGACTAAAAACAATAATAGTTTCTGGTGAATCTTCATTTATTATTGCAGTTCCACTCTTAGTAGCTAAACTAAAATAAGTTATAACTTCAGCCATTCCTTTTTCTATTGGGTATCTTTCTGTTATTTCTTTTAAGCTCACTCTCTGACGATGCTTAAGCATATCTCTAATTCTGAGTCTAAGCTCATCAGGGTTGATATAAAGTTGATTATATAAAGAGTTAGTACTAATTTCTGCCTTTCCTTCATTAAAGTCTGTTGTTTTTAATTCCAATACTTTTGGAGGACTAAACAGAGGTCTATCCATTGTGAAATCCATTTTTATTTTATCATCTATTGTGACAAACTCTTTTGTTGTAGGAGCATTTTGTTTAACTCTTACAGCTTGGGTTTCAATACTATTTATTATATCCATAATTCTGCGATTCTCGATAAATAATCTATCATCAAGATATTTTCTTAATTGCTCTATTATTATTGAGTTTGTTTTATTTACTTTATCTCCTGCTTCAACAAGGTTAACTTTTAGACGAGCAATAATATTTTCATCTCTTAATTCTTTAAGCTCAGGAAGTTCTAGTACTGTTTCTATTAATTCATTTAATTCTTCTTGTTTACTTTGAGACATTAATAATTCCCAAAATGACTTAAAACTTTTACCTTGATCACTGTTCCAGATTAAATCTTGAACGCTAAATATTTCATCAAGTATTTTTCCTCTTGAAAGATTTGTTCCTATTTGCTTAATTCTTATTTCATTATCTAGCTCTCTAAAGTTCTGCTCAATTTGTTTAAAGTCTGATAAAAGTTTACGTGCTATATCTTCAACTTCAAAAAATCTTTCTTTTACTTTAGTTTCATCCATAACCTCAAGATTACCAGCTCTTATAAGATGAATTTCTGCATCAATTTTTTTCTTTTGTTTCTCTAATTCTCTAATTCTTTTAATTGGATCTGGTGTTGTTTTAACAGTTATTTCTCTTAAGATTGAGTAGATACTAAGTAATCTTGATTCTGTACCAATAAACTCTTTTTTATTTAAGTCGATAATCCATTCAAAAGCTGTTTCTGTTGCTGGTGTTAATTCATAAGTAGGAGTATCATTATCTGACTCATACCAAGCTCTTAAAAAACCATCATCAGACCATTTTCTAAGATAAGCTCTAGGTTCTCCTGTATATATTTCTTCTTCATGATTAATATGATAAAGATAATCTGATAATTTATTTTCTAACTCTTCTTCAATGATAGTATAGTTATTATCTCTTTTAAAAGCGTTAAAAAGAAAACTAATAATAAGGGGACTATTATCAACTTTAAGAAGCTTTAAAGCTGGATTAGTATCTTTTAAACTTTTTATATAATCATATTCCATGTTATTTATCCGTATCCGTCTATGGAGTTATTAAAATGATGCATGATAAAAAATTTATCAATAAAACTATGTATGAGATTTTCTATTAGTTTAATTTATCTAAGTAAACTGATTGTGAAAATAATATCTATCTAAACCTTGTTATTGGTTTTATCTTCTCACTTTTTACCTTTTACTTTTCACTAATTATAATCTCAATTTTTATGAAAGTCGGATTCGTACCTTTTCACCATAACATCTTTAGCTATAATGAAAACATTTTAATAGTTTGAAAATATGTTGCATAACTCACAATTGAAATTAACTTGTGACAAAAGTTAACAATATGTTATTGTAGTTATTATATAGCATTTTCCAATTAAGTAACAAAATATCCACAGTGAGAGAACCATCCTTTAGCGTTTTCAATAGTAATAGTATCTAAAGCTTCTTTAATATATGTTTCCAAAAGCTCGTAATCTTGTGCCTTTTTTTTCTTCAAATAACTCTTAATCTTAGACCAACATAATTCTATAGGGTTAAAATCTGGTGAATACCTTGGTAAATAAAGTAAAAATGCACCTCTTGATTCTATTAATTCTCTTACCTCTGGACATTTATGAACTGATAAATTATCCATTATTACAACTTAAGTTGAACAAAGTAAATAAAATTATTATGTGTTAAATATTCTAGAGCTCATATAAACTGAAACGTAGATATAAAAGTAATTTCAGTAAAAGAGGTCTAAATGAAAATATTAGCACAATTTGAATCAATAATGGATTTTTTATCAGTAACAAAAAGAGATATATCAGATAATCAAGTAAGTAATCTTAACAGAAAAGGATAGAAGAAAATATAAGAAATTAAAGGATTTATTTAACATAAACGTACCTGAAATAATAAATATAATCAATAATACAGTAGGTGATAAATCATTAATAATGGATTATGTGTTAATAAATAAGGATATGAAAATAATAGATAGACCATATAATTTGATATTTAATCATTGTACAAGAAGATATGAGCCTTGTTTAGTTATTTTATTTGCTATAGTTCTTGTAAATGGTATCAAATATCCTATTAATTTTGATTTTTGGATATGCAAAGATATGATTGGAACTGATGATTATTTAACTAAAAACGAAATTGCTAAAAATATGCTTAAATGTTTATTAGACAATGCTTTAAAGATAGATAGAATATTGTTGATGCAGGATTCACTTCAGAAGTACTTATTAATTTTATAAATGAGCAAAAGATTCCTTTTACTTGTAGAATTGCAAAAACTAAGAAATTTATCTATAGGGAAGAAAAATATACACCAAAAGAGCTATTTAAAAATGTAAAAAATGCTTCTTTTTACTTTTATAAGAAAGTTGGATATATGAGCAAAAAATTTGTAAAATATTCTGATGTTAAATCAACTCTTGTAGTAGTTGCGAATAACAGAAATAAGCTAATAGACAGAGATTTTTATTGTTTAATAAGTACAGAATCTAAGACTTATACTGAAATATTTAGAATATATAAAACAAGATTTCATATTGAGTCATTTTTTAGAAATATGAAGAGTTATATTGGTCTAACTTCATTTAATATTCATAATCAGGATAAAATAGATAATCATATAAGTTTATGTTGTATCTCTTACATTTTGTAGAATTATTTTCTAAAAAATTAAGATGACATTTTTTCAAACTTTTATGTATATTCAAACTTTATCAAAAAGTATTCTTGAACGAAAGTTATATCCTATATTTAAGTCTATTAAAAATATTTTTAACGAAAAATCGACGTTTCAGACTTTAAACAACCCTATACTTAAATACTTGAGAGCCTTTTAATATTATTATGACAACTTGAGATATAATACAAAATGTTGTAATCAGAACTTGTGTGGAATATGTACTGTGACAAGTATAAAGATAAGTTTCTTGGGTTTTGGTAAAAAGTATTTTGATTGTCCTTTATGTAATAAAAAAGAAAATTTAAGTTAAAATATAAATATATAATATTTTAACTTAAAAGATTTTAGTATTGAAAACAGATACAGGCTGGAAATTTATTCTTGATGAGTTGACAGAACAATTCATAGAATTTTTCATGCCTGATTTATATGATTTTGTAGATTTTTCAATAAAACCTAAAGCTTTAGATAATGAATTTGCAAGTTTGTTTCCTGAATCTGTATCAGAAGATAGAAGAGTTGATAAACTGTTTGAAGTAAATTTAAAAAACAGGCAGACAAAATGGATTCTTTTAAATATTGAAGTACAAAGTTATGAAGATTCAGAGTTTGCAAAACGTATGTTTCAACATTACTTTAGAATTTTTGATAAATTTAATCAAGAAATAGAAGCTATAGTTGTTTATACATACAAAGCAGATAGGCATAAGTATAAAAAATATGAAAATAAGTTTTTTATGAAAATAAGTTTTTAGAAACTAAAATAACTTATGAATTTAGAACTTATGATATAGCAGAACAAAATTTAGAGGAATTACAAAAATCTAAAAATCCTTTTTCTTTTGTTGTTCAAACATTGATAAAAGGATTTGATTATAAAGAAACAGATGAAAAAAACTTTAACTTCAAACTTGAGTTATCAAAATTATTATTTGATGTAGGATATTCAGAATTTGAAGTAAGAAAAGTATTCAAGTTTTTAAACTTTATATTAGAGATAAAGGATAGAGAATTAAGGGAAAAGTTTTATGAGGAGGTTAATAAAATGTCAACAGTTAAAGATTACAAATTAGAACTAACTGATTATGAACAAGTTGCTCTTGAAAAAAGAGATAAAGAAAATAGTAAAAAAATAGCAATAAATTTATTAAAAAAAGGTTCTGATGTTGAATTTGTTTCAGAAGTAACAGGCTTACCAATAGCAGAAGTAGAAGAATTAAAGAAAAATTTGAAATAAAGTAAATCTGTTATGCTCGTCCATGAGCAAACAGATGAAAAATAAATAAAATAGTAATAAATGAAATAAAAACAGCCACTAACATGCTGTATATGACAGACATGGCAATAATATTATGGTGTAAACACACATTTGCCAATCCATCATATACAGCTATCCGTTAAAGAAAATTAACTCGATTCGCTCGTATTTTCTTTAACGGTCGTACAAATGAAGTAAGTTCACTAGTTGTTAGAGAGAAAAATTAGCACGATCTAAATAGAAATGGTGCGAATCGAGGTGAACTTCACTAAATATGCATTATAATTATATTGATCATGCAAACTTCGTTTGTACGCCTCCATTTGGTGCAAGTCTTAAGAAAATAAAATATTACAATCTAATATTATAAAAAGTGAAATTAAAATAAATGTATAAAAAACAAGCAATATATGATTCGATTTATGAATCAGCAATTAATAAAGGTTTTCTTGGTTGGGGAGGTAATGAACGACTAAAAAAAGCTAATGAACAAATTCAACTTATTCTTTCTAAACCTTATGTCCCTTTTTCTGGTAAAATCTTAGAACTTGGTTGTGGTGAAGGTAACCTTTGTAGACTTTTTTATGAAAAAGGTTATAAAGTAAGTGGAGTTGATATATCATCAGTTGCAATTCGGTGGGCAAATGAAAAAAACATAACCAATGAGACAGAAATAAAATATTATCATGCAGATTTTTCTGAGCCAGGTTTTCAGTTAATTGAGCGTTTCGATTTAATTGTTGATGGGAATTGTTTACATTGTATTATAGGCAATAATAGGCATTTTTTTCTGAAAAATGCTTTTTCAAATTTATCTGACAATGGTATATTTTTTGTTAGTAGTTTGTGCAGTAAAGATAACAAAGAGCACACTATAATTAAAGATGGAGAACCTTATCGTTATATACCAACTTCCAAAATTATAAAAAGTGAAATTAAAAAGGCTGGGTTTGAAATACTTGATATTAACATTCATAATCGCGATGAATACAATCATATTAATCTCTTTCTAAGAAAAATGCCTATAACAGCATAACTTGGAGTATCACTAAAAAGTTGAAAAGCTTTTTAAGAAGTTAAAAAATATTTAAAATCCTTATTACTGTGTTTTTACACCTTGTCTTTCTCTCTCTTTATTTAGACCAAGAAGGTGAATTATCATCTTCGTTATTATTTGTTAATCTTGTAATATTTGAACTATCTGAATTCATTACATAAATTTCATTAACAAAGTCTTCATTAGCATTTTTTATATTATCTCTCCTTGAAACAAATAAAAGTTTATTTCCATCAGGCGACCATGCAGGAGATTCATCTGAACTAAGATTTTTGGTTACTCTTTTTAAATTTGTACCATCACTACTCATAACATAAATTTCAGGATTTCCATCTCTATCAGACCTAAAAGCTATCTTAGAGCCATCAGGTGACCAAGCTGGCATAATATCAAATGTTGGGCTATTTGTAAGTCTTATAGAACTAGTTCCATCACTATTCATAACATAGATCTCAGAGTTTCCATCTCTTTTTGAAACAAAGGCAATTTTAGAACCATCAGGTGACCATTTTGGGGATTCATCTTCAAATGAGTTTTCTGTTAATTTAGTTTGATTTGTTCCGTCTGCATTCATTACATATATTTTAAAACTTATTTTACTAACAGGACTTGTTCCTTGACCTTGAATATTAGTATCACCTCTATTAGAAACAAATATTATTTTAGAACCATCAGGTGACCAACTAGGTGAATAGTCATAAGAATAGTTATTTGTAAGTCTCATAGGACTTGTACCATCACTATTCATAACATAAATTTCAGGGTTTCCATCTCTTTCTGATACAAATGCAATTTTAGTTCCATCAGGAGAGAAAGAAGGCATAATATCAAAAGAATTATTTTGAGTTAATCTTTGAGTATATTTTCCATCAGGTGACATTAAATATATTTCTGGGTTTTCATCTCTTTCCGATACAAAAACTATTTTTCCATCTTGTAAAGGATTTACAGAAGGAGTTGGTGCTGGAGTAGGAGTAATAATAGTATCTTTAGGTAATGTAGCTAATTTTATAATTTCATCAGTTTTATCTTTATATAAACCTAAATTTAAGTTTTTAGTATCATTTTGTATTTGATTTAACTTTGAAATGTTTTGTTCTCCCAATCTATCTTTAATACTAACAGAGTTAATTAACATATATTTTATTTTTTCTTGTGATAGATTTTGAGTAAATAAAGGATATTGTAATTTCATTTCTTCATACATCTTTAAACTTAATTTATTTAGAGAGTCATTAGAGTTACAATTATCAGGTGATTTAGCACAATCGCTATTAACTATTTTTAAAATTAGAGCTGTATTCGCTTCAATATTATTGATTTGATTATATATATATACATCAACTTCATCAGCATTTCTTTCTTCTTTTGGAGTAGGTGTTGGTGTAGGACTTGGAATAGGTGTAGTTGTGGTAATAGGTATTGGTGTAGGGGTAATAATTGGGCTTGGGGTATTAACTATAGGTTTTGGAGTTGAACTAGTTTTTTTTTCATAAATTTCTTTTATATCAGTTGTTTTTTTTATAGGAGTTTTTGTAGGCTTTGGAGTTGCAGTTTTCTTAGGAGTTGGACTTGCCAAACTTATTTGATAAGTATCAGCATAGGAATTACCAATTATAGGTAAACTTAGAGAAAAAGATATTACAGCTAAAATTTTTAAGTATGGATTCACACTTTTATCTTTCTAATAACAAAAATCTAAATAAATTTATAATATATTATCATTACTTAGTTTATAGTCTAATATAATTTTAATAAGAGTTGATAAAGGTTTTATATGATATCTCAATTAATTATTTACTACATCTTTTTTTTTCATAAAAAATAGCCTATTAACTTAATAGGCTATTTTTAGTAATCAGTTTTTTAGTGTCTTCTTAACTTTCCACCAGCTTTTTCAAGAAGTTCAACTGCTTTAAGTCTTGTCGCAGATTTAACAACTTCTCTTTCTGCTCTTTGGAAGATTTCTTCCCCTGCTTTTTCCATAATATGTCTTTCAGCCATTTCTCTATCTTGTTTAGCTCTGATAACATCAATTGTACTTGCATGTTCAGCGGCATTACTTAATACAGAAACTTTATTATGATTAACATCTACGAAACCACCCATAACTGCTATATAGTCAGTTATGTTCTCTTTTCTAAAGGATAATACACTAATCTTTAAAGCAGTAAATAAAGGAATATGATCAGGTAAAATACCAATTTCACCATCTATACCTTCTACAGTTACTGCGTCAACTGAATCACTGAAAGCAACACCATTTGGTGTTACAACGTCTAATGTCAGTTTACCCATAGTTTTTTACCTATCCTTTAATTAAGATTTTTTCATTAAGTCAGAAGCTTTTGCTTTAACTTCTTCAATTCCACCAACCATATAAAATGCTTGTTCAGGTAAATCATCATGTTTACCTTCAAGAACTTCTTTGAAACTCTTAATTGTATCTTCTAATTTAACATATTTACCAGGTGAACCTGTAAATATCTCAGCAACAAAGAATGGCTGACTTAAGAATTTTTGAAGTTTTCTAGCTCTTGATACTGTCATTTTATCTTCTGGTGATAATTCATCCATACCTAAGATAGCAATAATATCTTGAAGTTCTTTATATCTTTGAAGAACTTCTTGAACTCCTCTAGCTACTTTATAGTGTTCTTCTCCAACGATTTGTGGATCAAGGATTCTTGATGTAGAAGCAAGTGGATCAACTGCTGGATAAATACCAAGTTCTGATATTTGTCTTGATAATACTGTTGTTGCATCTAAGTGTGAGAATGTTGTAGCTGGAGCAGGGTCAGTTAAGTCATCTGCTGGTACATAAACTGCTTGAATTGAAGTAATTGAACCATCTTTTGTAGATGTAATACGTTCTTGTAAAGCACCCATTTCTGTAGCTAATGTTGGCTGATAACCAACCGCTGAAGGCATACGTCCGAGTAATGCAGATACTTCTGAACCAGCTTGTGTAAATCTAAAGATATTATCAACGAATAATAATACGTCTTGCTTTTGTTCATCTCTAAAGTATTCAGCAACTGTAAGAGCTGATAATGCAACTCTCATTCTTGCTCCTGGTGGCTCGTTCATTTGACCATATACAAGAGCAACTTTATCAATAACGTTTGATTCTTTAAATTCGTGCCATAAGTCGTTTCCTTCACGAGTTCTTTCACCAACACCAGCAAAAACGGATACACCACCATGTTGTTTTGCGATATTATGAATAAGCTCTTGAATAAGAACTGTCTTACCAACTCCAGCACCACCGAATAAACCTACTTTACCACCTTTTGAATATGGAGCAAGAAGATCAAGTACTTTAATACCTGTTTCAAATATTTTTGGTGTAACATCAAGATCTGTTAATTTTGGAGCAGCTCTGTGAATAGGTCTTTTCATATCTGTTCCAACAGGGCCAACTTCATCAACTGGCTCACCTAATACGTTTAATATACGTCCAAGAGTTTTTTCTCCAACAGGAACACTAATAGGAGCACCTGTATTAACTACTTTCATTCCTCTTACAAGACCATCTGTTGTTGTCATAGCAACTGTTCTTACCATATTATCTCCAAGATGTTGTTGAACTTCAACAGTTAAGCTTACTTGAACACCTGAATCTGTTGTTTCATTAATGGTAAGAGCATTATATATTTCAGAAGTTGTCCAGGAGCAAATCTAACGTCAACTACTGGGGTATTTAACCTGAACTATTTCACCTGTTTGTTTTTCCAAACCAACTGCGGTTGTCATAATAATATACCTTCCTTTTAGAGCTTAAATAATTTTATCTTATTTTTGCTTTTAACTTTTATATCAATATTTTTTATCAGGGCAACCACAAGGGATTGCCTTAACTTATTTTTCAAGAGCTTCAGCACCACCAACAACCTCAAGAATTTCTTTGGTAATTGCTGCTTGACGTGCTTTATTATATACAAGACTTAAACTGTCTATCATTTCTTTTGCATTTTTAGAAGCTGAACTCATTGCTGTCATTCTTGAAGCAAGTTCACTCGCTGAAGACTCAATCAAAGCTTTAAAAATTTGGTTTTCAACATATTGAGGTAAGATTGAACTAATCATTGTAGCTGGATCTGGCTCAAATACATACTCAGCCATTGAGATTGATTTAGCTTCAGGCTTATTTACTGGTAATAGTTCTAAAATTGAAGGCTTAAAACTCATCATAGAAATGAACTTTGTATAAGCAAAAACAACTTTATCTACATTACCATTAAGAAAGTTTTCAATAACACTTTCCTTAATCATTCTAGCTTCTGTATATGTAGGTATTTGAGGTAACTGGCTGTATTTGTCAATAATTTCAATATTGGTATATTTATATGCACCAAATGATTTATTACCAACTAACCAAACTTTAACTTTATAGCCTTGTTCTTCAAATTTTTTGATTTCAGCGTTAGCAAATCTGATAAGACCTGAGTTATAGCTTCCACACAAACCTTTATCAGAAGTAATAATAACCATACCTACTGTTTTTATATCTCTTGGTTTTAAAAGAGGTTCATTAATTTCACTTTCTCCTGTTTTAGAAACAAGATTTTGAAATACTTCTTCAATTTTTTCTGCATAAGGTTTTGAAGAAGCAACTCTTTCTTGAACTCTTCTAACTTTTGCAGCAGCAACCATTTGCATAGCTTTGGTTATCTGCTGAATATTTTTTACACTCTTTATTCTTGTTTTAATTTCTTTTAAATTAGGCATAATTTCCTCTTTTTACATATAGGGCGTAATATATTACGCCCTTAATAAATATCTCCAAATAATTATTATGAAGCTTTAAAGAGGCTTGTTCTAAATTCATTAATTGCTTTTTCAACTTTTGCTTCAACATCAGCACTCATTGCACCTGAATCTGAAATTGATTTTTTCTAAATCAGGGTATGTTGTATCTAGAAGTAGTTGAAAAAGTTCTGTTCTCTGAATCTAAGTATATCTTTTACTTCAACCCGATCCACTAAACCTTTGGTAACCATGATAATTTGTATTACTTGTTTACCAACTGAGAATGGGTTGAATTGTGGTTGTTTTGTAATCTCAATAAGTCTTTGACCTCTTGAAATTTGAGCTTTTGTTACAGGGTCTAAATCTGAAGCAAACTGAGCAAAAGCTGCAAGTTCTCTAAACTGAGCTAATTCAAGTTTTAATTTACCAGCAACACCTTTCATTGCTTTTGTTTGAGCTGCACTACCAACTCTTGAAACTGAAATACCTGCGTTCATTGCTGGTCTGATACCTGCGTTGAAAAGGTCTGTTTCTAAGAATATTTGACCATCTGTAATTGAAATTACGTTTGTAGGAATATATGCAGAAACGTCACCACCTTGTGTTTCAATAATAGGAAGTGCTGTAATTGAACCTGCACCTCTTTCATCACTTAATTTACAAGCTCTTTCAAGTAATCTTGAGTGGAGATAAAATACATCTCCAGGGTAAGCTTCTCTTCCTGGTGGTCTTCTTAATAATAATGACATTTCTCTATATGCCCAAGCTTGACGAGTTAAATCATCATAAACTATTAAAACGTGTTGACCTTTTCTAGCAAAATATTCTGCCATTGTAACACCTGTATATGGTGCAACGAATTGAAGTGAAGGAGCATCTTCTGCTGTAGCTGAAACAACGATTGAATATTCCATAGCTCCATTATCTTCAAGAGCTTTAAGAGCTCTTGCAACTGTTGATGCTTTTTGACCAATAGCAACATAGATACATAAACAATCTTTACCTTTTTGGTTGATTATTGTATCAAGAGCAATAGCTGTTTTACCTGTTTGACGGTCTCCAATGATTAACTCACGTTGTCCTCTACCAATAGGAGTCATCGCATCAATAGCTGTAATACCTGTTTGAAGTGGCTGATGAACTGATTTTCTTTCAACAATACCAGGAGCAATAACTTCGATTTTACCAAATTCTGTATTATTTAATGCACCTTTTCCATCTATTGGTTGACCAATACCGTTAACAACTCTGCCAAGTAATTGTTCACCTATAGGAACTTCAGCAACTCTACCTGTTGTTTTTACGATTTCACCTTCAGCAATTTCTCTACCACTACCAAATATAACTGCACCAACACTATTTTCATCAAGGTTTAATACCATTCCAGTAACACCTTTACCAAAGTCTAAAAGTTCACCAACCATAGCTTTTTGAAGTCCATGAACTTGAGCGATACCATCTCCAACAGAGATAACAGTTCCTGTATTTGTATCTTCTAGGTTTGCACCATATTTTTCAATTTGTTGTTTTAAAACACTGGTTATTTCATCAGGTCTTATACTGATACCCATTATTTTTCCTCCATTTTAATATTTTTATCTTAAGCTTCTAGCCATATTTTCAAATTTTGTTCTAATTGTGCCGTCAATAACTCTATCTCCGATTTTTACTAGAACTCCACCAATCACTTTTGGATCAACATGATCTTCAATTTCAACTTCTTTACTAAGATAGGTCTCAAGTTTTCCTTTAATAATACTAAGTAAATTCTTACTAATTTCAATAGATGTATAAACTTCAGCAATTACACGGCTATGTAATTTGTTATACATCTGTTTATATAATTCAGAAATTTCTGGTATTAAAGACTCTCTTTTTTTATCAATTAAGAGCATTACCAAATTTTCAGTAACTTTATCAATTTTTTCTGAAAATATTTTAGAAAACATATCTTTTTTGTCTTGATTACTTATAACAGGGTGTAAAAGTAAATTATTAAAATCATGATATTCTTTTAAAGTTTCTGATATAACTTTAAGATCTTCCTGAATTTTTTCGGTTAAATTTTGGCTTTGTGATATTTCAAATAAAGCTTGAGCATATCTTTCACTAACTACTGTATTTCTCATTTAACTACTCCTTAATTTTCACTACTTTTAGAATCTAAGGACATAGCAAAATCTTTAATAAGTTGAATCTGTGTTGCCATATCTAGCTTTTGATTAACTATCTCTTGAGCTTTTAATAAGGCTTTATCTGTTACTTCTTTTTTAAGTTCACTTTTTGTCTTATTAACATCTTGCTCCATATTTCTTTTGATTTGCTCTCTAAGTTTTTCTGCCTCATTATGAGCAGATTTAACAATATCATCTTTAAGCTTAGTAGCCATATTCTGAGCTTGTTGTTCTATTTTAGAGATCTCGTTTTTTATTTGTCCTAATTGACTTGATTGAGTATCAAGCTTTTTATTTACTTCATTTAATCTTCTTTCTACATCATTAAGAGTAGCTGAGATTGATTCTTGTTTACCTTTAATAGCATTTGCAATAGGTTTTGAAAGAAATGTTTTTATAAGGAATAATAAAACTAAAAAGTCTATAAGATTCCATATTATGTGCCATGTTCCAAGCATTATACATTACCTCCTTGAAGAACCATTTCATCTGATTTAACAGCAAGAATTTTATCAGCAATTTCATTTGCTAATACTTCAACTTGTGAATCAAGTGATTGTCTTGCATTAGATGTTTCTTGAGCAAGTTCTGCTTTAAAGTCTTCAAAAACAGCATTAGTTTCTTCTGTTACTGCTTTTATAATCTTGTGTTTTTCTTCTTCTGCACTTGAAATATTAGTATTAATTATTTCTTGAGCCTTCTTTCTTGCTTCGTTTAGTTGTTCGTGATACTTCTTTTCTGCTTCTTCAAGCTTCATGATACCTTCAGTGATCTTTCTTTCAGAGGAAGAGATTAACTCTCTTCTTTTTTGAATATGTGCCACTAATGGTTTAAAAAGCATATTTCTCATAATAAAGAGAAAGATGGCAAAGTTAATCATTTGAACTACAAGTGTAGCATTAAACTTTATCATAAATTTTTAACCTTCCCGATACAATATAATTTTTAACTAGTCACTAATTTTTTTTTATCAAAAATGTAATTAGTTATTATGTTATAAGTAAAAACCGACATACTTACTAAATGAACTGAAACCAGCCCACTTATTACAAAATACAAATTAAATAAGTCAAATCTTTTAATAGCAACTAATAAAATTGCTAGTATTATTAAAATTCTTCCACCTGATATTATTAAAGTAAGTATTGAAAATAAATCTCTTTTTGCTATAGAATTTACAAACATAACTTGCATTCTAAGATAAAAAATACTGCCTACTATACCAAGAGCAAAACTTCTTACAAATGTATATTTTTCAAAAAATAGACCAAATATTGTTACAATAAAAAGAAGACCAATACTTAACAATAAAATAATATTGTTTAATGTATTAGTAGTAAGCTTTTCATTTATTTTTTCAATATTTATACTACTCATTTAATTGCATATTGTAATTATTACATCATAAGAAAAATACCATATTTAAGGGTGTATAACAAGACGGTTAAGCCTAGAATAAATCTAAATTAATATAAAGTTTAAACACAATACTTAATATCTCGTTTGATTATTTGCAATGAATCAGGAGAGAAGATTTAAAAATATAAGAAGAGAAGATGACCATAGGTGAAAAGTAAAAGATAATACTTCTAAAGTTGAATACAATATCTTATTTATTAAAAGCCCTTGTATATCCTTTTCTCTGTGTTATTTGTGTTCTATTCTTAAAAAAAGTAAACTTAATATACCTAAATAAAATCTAAAATTGCTAACTCTTATCTTCTTTTCTTATTACTTCTTGTTTTTTTTCTTATTAAACTTTAAATAAAGTTTAATATTACGATAAGTTTTATTTAGAACTCACAAGTGTTAAAATAATACTAACTATATTAGAAAATATTGAGATTATTTAGAATTTAGGATTTTATATTAACAATGAAAGCTTTAAAAACTTTTCTTGCATCACTAACAACTTGTGTTTTATTAACCTCTTGTGGAACTGATACAAATATTTTAGGCGAATCACAAGGTAAAATATCTACATTTAGCACAGAAAAAGATGAAAATACTATCCTTCTAGAAAATTTAAATAAATCTATAGATATTGCAACATCAACAAAAAATACTTTAAATAATTATAATATTAAGTTCTTAATGGATGGTAAAAATGCTTTCCCTGCTATTGAAAATTTAATTAAAACAGCTAAAAAAAGTATATATATTGAAGTTTTTCTTTTCCATGATGATTATACAGGCAAAAAATTCTCTGAGTTATTGTCCCAAAAAGCAAAACAAGGTTTAGATGTAAGATTAGTTTATGATTTTACAGGTAATAGTAAAGTTAAGTTGATTAGTGATATGGCTAAAAATGGAGTAAAAGTTCAAACATTTAATAAAGATGTTTTTGGTAAAGTAGGAGTAAATATCACACATAGAAAAATGTTTATTGCTGATGGTGAAAAAGCCATAACAGGTGGTATGAACATTGGTGAAAACTATGAGTATGATTGGCATGATACCATGGTTTATTATGAAGGTGAGGCTGTAAAAGATACTATTAGAGAGTTTATCGCAGATTGGAAATTAGCAGGAGGTACAACTTTTTCTTATGCAATGGAAGAGTATCTTTATAAAGAATTTCCTAAAAAAGATGGAGTAAAAACTTATCCAATAAGAGTGGCTGTTACAAGTCCTAAAGAGCAAGGTAAAAAAGTTCAATTAAAGAGAATGTTTTTAAGTGCTATTGATAATGCAAAGAAAAATATTAAAGTAGCAATGCCGTATTTTTCAGATGATGAGTTTATTAATCATCTAATTGCAGCTAAGCAAAGAGGTGTTGATGTAAAAGCTTTAATGCCATACAAAAGTGATCAAAAACTTTTTGATGCAATGGGTACTATAACAACAAATCAGCTTGTAGAAGCAGGAATAGATGTTTATAGAACAGGTTTTAAAAGTGGTAAATTTAGCCATAGTAAAATAATGACTATAGATGATGCATGGGCAACAATAGGTTCATGTAATGCAGATGCTAGAGCTTTTCATGATAATCAAGAATTTAATGTAGCAATTTCAGATGTAGCTTTTGCTCAAGAAGTGAATAAGACATTTTTTGACTACCATATACAAGATTCAGCTAAAGGTGTTTTCAAAAAAGTTCCTTGGTATAAAAAACAGACTTATTCATTTTTAGAAGAAATGGATTATCTAATCTAATAAGAAATATTAGAGTTTAAAAACTTAAATATTTCTTAGTTATAAAAGATAATTTTCTTACTAATATTTTTATAACTTACTACGTTCATATAAAAGTAAACCTCTCCTCTAAGGTCATGTTTTAAATAAAATTTAATTTTACTTGTTAAAGATATTATCTATAAGGTATATTTATTTAGTCTTATTTTAGTTTTTAGTAGAAACTGTATAAATTTAGCGGTTTATTTTTTAATGGAAAATACTTTACAAGGTAATTTAACTGAACTTAAGAGCAAAAATGAATGTTATATATCAATAGTTGCTCCTGCTTATAATGAGTCTGAGAATATCTATCCTTTTTATGAAAGAATGAAAAAAGTTCTTGATTCTATAACAGACGATTGGGAAATTGTTTGTGTAAATGATGGTAGCAAGGATGATACTGTTGAAAAGTTAATAGATTTAAATTCAAAGGATAACAGAGTTAAGGTTGTCGATTTATCTAGAAACTTTGGAAAAGAATTAGCTTTAACGGCTGGTCTCGATTATTCAAAAGGAAAAGCAATAATACCTATAGATATAGACTTACAAGATCCACCAGAATTAATAAAAGATATGATAGAACTTTGGAAACAAGGAAATGATGTCGTATATGCAACAAGAATAAAAAGAGAAGGCGAAAGTGCAATAAAAAAAACTACAGCTTATCTATTTTATAAACTAATTAATAAAATGACTAGAATAAATATCCCACAAAATACAGGAGATTTTAGATTAATAGATAGGCGTGTTTTAGATTCTTTAAAAGAGTTAAAAGAAACACATAGATTTATGAAAGGTTTATTTAGTTGGGTTGGTTATAAACAGGTTAGTTTACCTTATGTAAGAGAACCAAGATTTGCAGGTACAACAAAATTTAATTATTGGAAACTTTGGAATTTTGCAATAGAAGGTATTACAAGTTTTAGTATTGTTCCATTGCAATTAGCAACATATTTAGGTTTCTTTATTTCTTTAATTGCTGCTTTTTATGCTATTGTGATTATTTATAAAACATTATCTCATGGAGCAGATGTCCCTGGTTATCCATCAATAATGGTTACTGTCCTTTTCTTTGGAGGAATACAATTAATAACTATTGGAATAATAGGTGAATATGTTGGGAGAATTTATAATGAAGTAAAAGGAAGACCTCTTTATTTAGTTAATAGGAATTATGACTAATGAGTTATTTAGTTTTAAAAGAAGCTTATAAACATAATAATATAATCTTTTTTAAAAGAAAAAATGATGAAGGTTTACCTCTTTGGTATTCAGGCACAGTAACAGAAATAGATGAAACAACTTTTCATTTTAAATCAATTTATGATAACAATTACACTTTTGATATAAGCGAAATAATTGAATTAAAAGGCCCTAAAGTAGAAGCCGATTTTTCACTTGGAGCTTTTGGAAGTATAAGAAAAGCTCTTAAATATATTATTTTTGATACAGAAACAACAGGTCTACCAAAAAATTATAAGGCAGATGTAACAGATACAGAAAATTGGCCAAGAATTATTCAATTTGCTTGGAGTGTTCATGATGATGAGGGAAATGAATTAGAACATAAAGATATATTAGTAAAACCAGACGGTTTTGATATACCAGAAGAAAGTACTAAAGTTCATGGAATAAGTCAAGAAATGGCAATGGAAAAAGGTATTCCACTAGAAGAAGCAATGAAGATTTTTACGGATACATTAAATGATGTAGATGTTCTCGTTGCTCATAATATTAGTTTTGATGAAATGGTTATTGGTTGTGAATATTATAGACTAAATCAAAAAGATCCTATGCCAGAAAAACAAAAAATATGTACAAAAGAAGCTTCTGTTGACTATTGTAAAATACCAGGTAGAGGTGGGAGATACAGTTGGGCAAGTTTAGATGATCTTTATAGAATTTTATTTAATAAAACATTTGATAATCAACATAATGCGTCTAGTGACGTTAGAGCTTGTGCCTTATGTTTCTTCGAGCTAAAAAGACTAGGTGTTGTATAGTATAAAAAAAGCTGAATCAATTGATTCAGCTTTTTTGCAAATTTAATTTGGTTTTACTTTTATATTATCTTTTAAAACACCAATTCTTACACCGTCGTGATAACCACCTGTTCTTGACTCAGAACCCATTGTGTTTAGACCCGTAACCATGCCATTTTTATCAGTAAATAAAAATATCTCTCTATACCCTGCTCCTTTTGTTCCAAGTTCTGGGCGGTTTCTTCCTTCCAATCTCCTACTTCCTGAGTTATCAGGTGCAGAGTCAAAAGTTAAAAGCTTATAACCAACTATTTGACCATTTCTAATAACTGGTTCAGGCACTCCTGCTGCTATCATTACATGACCTGTCTTTTTACCTTGTGGTGGATAATTTATAACATCACCATATTTTATCTTTGAAGCATTATTATCTTGTCTTAAAACTCCTTGACCATTTTTTATATAAGTATCTAAACTTTCTGTTGTCATATCTGGAACTTTTATTCCAGATTCTCTAAAAACTGCATTTAAAAGACCTGAACAATCTACATTTGAGATACCTTTTTCTGGGTCAAAATTAGCTTCACCTCTACCACCCCATACATAATCATTATTTCTGTCTGTTAAATTATCTACCAATGTAGTAATTGTATTCATTATATTTTTTCTTGCATTATCAACAATTTCTAGACCATTAGTAGCTCTGCTTTGTGCTCTATCAAGAAATGAAGCATTAGGGTTAATAACTACATTATTTTCACCACTTTCATTTTCCATCATAAATTCTACTTTAGAAGGTGAAAAATTTGCATTCTTTATATCTTTTACTTTATTCATTTCTTCTGGTGTTAATTGTGTAACAGTGTAATTACCATTAGCTTGTTCAATTATTACTTCACTTCCTTGATTTTGTCTTGCTATTTTCCTTGCTTCAACAAGACTATCAACATTTGTTGCTATTGGTTTATTAACTCCTAAACACATTAGATATTTTCTCCTTAATAATTAATTACTTAACCTTTTTTAGTATAGAGAATAAATAAAAAAACTTTCTAAAATTTAGATAAATATTAAGATATGATAAATAACTTTTAGTAACTAACAAGTGTATAATATAAATGTAAGATAACGATAATGTTAATTTAACCTTTTGGTAGTGAGATTTGAATAATGAGTAAAAATCTAAATCATGATCTTTTAGGGCAACTTTTGTTAAGGGTTGGTTTAATTTCTAAAAATGACATTGATTATGCTCTCAAAAAGCAAAGTGAAACAAAAAAGCCAATTGGTGAAATCTTTAAATCAGATTTTAAAATTAATAATTCTCAAATTCAAGACTTGGTTAGTATTCAAAAATTTCAAGAAGATAATAAAGCTGTAATTATTAATGATAAAATAGGACAAGTTTTAAAAAAAATAGGTTTTATTAATCAAAAGCAAGTTAATAATATACTTGAAGAACAAAAAATTTCTAAAAAGTTATTTGGAAATATAATGCTTGAAAAAGAAATAATTTCTGAAAAACTTTTTGAAGATATTGTAAAAGCATCTTCTGGAAATGAAAAATCACTAAGAAATTTAAAAAATAGAAGAATTGGAGAATTATTAGTAGATTTAAGATATATAAATCAAAATCAAATAAATGAATGTTTATCAGAACAAAATAAATCAAATAAAAAAATAGGTGAAATAGCTTTACAAAAAGGTTTTCTTATAAAAAAGCAATTAGAAAAAGTAGTTAATATTCAAAAAAAAATAGCATCTTTATTGATCGTTAGTGTTTTATCAACTAATTTATTGGTTGCTTGTGGTAGTCCAAGAGTTGGTAATTTTGCAACAATTGATAATTATTCAGATAGTAAAGTTGTGAAAGCGTTAAATGATAATCCTTCGAAAAGTGTAAATTACTATCAAGACGGAACTATTTCAATTGCTGATATCCCCTTTTATCAACAAGGAAATAATAATACTTGTGGTCAAGCTGTTATGACAGCTGTATTAAACTATTGGGGTGTTGATATTACTTATCAAACAGTTGTTAATAAAACAAATTCTTGGAATATGTTTACTGATGTAGATAAAATAACTAAATTTATTAGACAAAATGGAGTTTACGCACAAGATTATAGGTTAGCATCACTTAGCTTTTTAAAAGATAGAATAAGAAAAGGTTGGCCTGTTATTGTTCTTCTTGACTTTGGAGATCTTACTTCGGAGCATTATGTAATTGTTAGAGGTTATAATGACTCAGATAGAGAGTTTATAATCCTTGATCCAATTGAAGGTCCAAATGTAAAAGTAAAATATGATGCATTTGAAAATATGTGGGAAAATAGATCTCTTCAACAAATTGGTTTATTTGGAGATAAATATAAAAGAATTGCTTTTGATATAGGTGGTAATTAATAGATTCTCTGATTATTAAAAATATTAATATATAAAAAGTAAACAATTATCACAGAGTTTCTTAAATTATTACCATAAAATATTATCATTTAAGTATAATATCAAACTTAAAAAATATAACAGGGATATAAATTATGAACCAAGAAACTCTTTTTAATTATGATAAAGAAGTTGCTTCCGCACTTCTTAAAGAAAAAGAAAGACAAAATATACATCTTGAGCTTATAGCTTCAGAAAACTATGTAAGTGAAGCTGTTCTTCAAGCTCAAGGCTCCATTTTTACAAATAAATATGCAGAAGGTTTACCTTCTAAAAGATATTATGGCGGTTGTGAGAACTGTGATATTGTTGAAAATTTAGCAATGAATCGTGTAAAAAATTATTCAGAGCAAGAAGGATTAGCAAATGTTCAACCACATTCAGGAGCTAGTGCAAATGCAACCGTAATGTTAGCAACACTCAAAGCAGGTGATACATTATTAGGAATGAACCTTTCACATGGTGGGCATTTAAGCCACGGAAGTAAAGTAAATTTATCAGGAATATATTTTAATTCTGAATTTTATGGTGTTGAATCAGATACAGGATTAATAGACTACGATAAATTAAGAGAAACAGCTATTTCAGTTAAACCAAAAATGATTATAGCTGGTTTTAGTGCATATCCAAGAATCTTAGATTTTAAAAAATTTAGAGAAATTGCAGATGAAGTTGGGGCTGTCCTTTTAGCTGATATTGCACATATTGCAGGATTAGTTGCAACAGGTCATCATCCAAGCCCTTTTCCTCATGCTCAAATAGTTACAACAACAACACATAAAACACTTAGAGGCCCTAGAGGTGGTGTCATTATGTGTAATGCAGATTATGCTCAAAAAATAGATAAAGCTGTTTTTCCTGGTTTACAGGGGGGGCCACTAGAACACATAATTGCAGCAAAAGCTGTTGCTTTTAAAGAAGCATTAGAGCCTAATTTTAAAGATTATCAATCACAAGTTTTAAGAAATGCAAAAACTTTAGCTTCTTCTCTTTTAGAAAATGGTATTAATCTTGTATCTGGTGGAACAGATAATCATCTTTTACTCATTGATTTAAGAGAAAAAGGGTTAACAGGAAAAGCAATAGAAGCTTTACTAGGTGAGGTTCATATAACTGTTAATAAAAACACAGTTCCAAATGATCCTAAATCTCCTTTTGTTACTAGTGGAATTAGAGTTGGAACTCCTGCTTTAACATCTAGAGGAATGAAAGAAGAAGAAATGAAAGTCATAGGAAAGATAATAGCAGATATTATAAATAATCATGAAAGTGAACAAATAAAAGAAGTTTCTAGAAATAAAGTTATTGATTTATGTCGTAATTTTAAAATGTACGACAATTTATATAAGTAAGTATATTATTAAATGTTTGGAGTTTAAATTATGAGTCATAATTGGCCTTATGTGGTGGCTTTACTTGTGGCATGGCTCGGTACAGATTTATTAATACCTCATGTTGTTCGCCTTGCTAAACTTATTGGAAAAATGGATGTTCCTGATGCTCGTAAAGTTCATAAAGAGCCTATACCTCGTCTTGGTGGTATAGCAATATTTTTAGGTTCAATATTATCTTTAGTTACTATTGAACTTTTACAACCTGGATTTTTTACAAAACAATCTCATTGGTATGGAATAATAATAGGTTCATCATTAATGTTTTTACTTGGAGTTATTGACGACCTTAAAACACTTTCTGCTAAATTTAAATTTGTATATCAAATAGGTGCAGCACTTATAGCTTACTATATGGGAATAAAAATTTTAGTTTTATCAAATCCAATGGGTGGAATGTTAATTTTACCTGATTGGTTATCAATGTTTATGACTGTTTTTTGGTTAGTTGGTATTACAAATACAATCAATCTTATTGATGGTCTTGATGGTTTAGCAGCCGGTGTTTCAATGATTGCAGGTATAACACTTTCAATTATAGCTATTCAAACAAATCAATACTTAGGAGCAGTTATTATCTTAACTCTTGTAGGTTCTACAATAGGATTTTTAAGATATAATTTTAATCCTGCAAAAATATTTATGGGAGATTCAGGGAGTCTATTTTTAGGTTTTACATTAGCTGCAATTTCTATAACTGGTGTATTAAAATTAGCTGCAACAGTAACAATCTTACTCCCTCTTTTAATACTTGGTGTGCCAATATTTGATACAACATTTGCTATTGTTAGAAGGGCCTTAAGTGGAAAGCCAATATTTCAACCAGATAAAGGTCATTTACACCATCGCTTACTTGGTATTGGACTTTCTCAAAGACGAGTAGTTATAGTAATTTATGGTATTAGTTCACTCTTAGCTGGTATTTCTTTACATCTAATTGGTTTAAAAATTGGAAATACTGTTATAATAGTTTCTATACTAATGTTACTACTTGGTTTAGTTAATGTAAGAAAAATAACTAAAAGAGTTATTAAAAGACAAAATTAATTAATTTAAATAAAAAGAGCTGTTTTATAAAACAGCTCTTTTTATTATCAAAATCTATTTATCATTTAGTTCAAAAATAGGAATAATTCCACCACCTGCACAAACATTAACAACAGTTGACTCTGAAACTCTACCTAACATACCTGCATAGTCGCCATTAAATATATATGGATTTAGGTTAATGAATTTTTTCTCTAAAACAACTTTATTATCTCTAATTGATGGTAATTCTATTTCTGGAACAGGCATTGCTTCTTGAACAATCCACCAAGGGCATCCCATAGCAGATTCAACGGCATCTCTCCATTCTGCCTTATCAGTTCCTTTCCCTATTTTAACACCATAACCACCTGCTGCATCTGTTGGTTTTAAAACAAGTTCATCTTGTTTTCTGATTACATATTCTTCAAGTGAAACATCTACTCCTTCTTTTGAAATTGTAATTATCTCATCCATTTTTCTTGTCCATAAAACATGAGATTTAATACATTCAACTTCTTCTTCTGTAAAGTAATGATGATTTCGCTCATTAGTTATAAATGAAAGTAATTCTTTATGTGCTCCGATTATTGCTCTAAGAGGGTTTATACAACAAACAGCTTTATCACCTATTGCTTTTAGAAAGTCTTTCATCTCTGAAGGGTATCTTTTAAAAAATGTGAAACGTAATGCAAGGTTTAATATATCAAATTGAACATTACCTGAATATAAACCACCATTTCTATATTCAAACTCTCTTGCATCAATGAAATTTGTTTCATAACCATTTTCAATGAAATAATCTCTTACTATTTCATTATCAGAACCTTCTAAATATCTTTTAAAAGAAACTATGGCTATTCTTGGCTTTGATTTTGTTCCACCATATTCTTTATAGCAATTAAGCATTGCATCTAAACTTTTTTTTAGTATTTTACCTTCAAATGGTTTACCATACTCTTTTATAAGGTTTTTATACATAGGATTTTCACGATATATACCCTCTAATATATCAGTTCTTCCCCTACCTCCAGGGTTATCTGTATTAAACTCAATAAATTTTAAGTTTTTACCATCAAATAAAGCATCATGTCTATTTAATACTGTTGGTTTTTTATAACCAGGATGCCAATCAATCCATTCTTTTGGCAATTCTGGATAAGGAAAATATGAACGCACATATTCATCTTGAAAATATAAATCAACAACTTTATCAACAACTTTATCAAGAGTTTCACCAACTTGTGCAATAAGATTTAAAGATTTTTTCTTTAAAAAGAGTGGAGATAAAGTGATTGGATAAGTACCACCCATTGTTCCACATCTCTTTTTTCTCATTTTATGTAAGAGATCTTCCCATTCGTTTATAACTTCTTTAGGATGTTCTAACATCCAGTCTACAACTTTTTTATCCTCACGCTCAAAAGTTTCTGCTATTACGTCATCTTCTGATTCAGTTTTCTTATCTTTTTTCTTTGTTTCTTGTTCTAGATCTTTGATGGAAGGAATTTCTTTCTTTTCATCAATAACAGCAGTTGTAGAGCTTTTTGATTCTTTTTTTGTTGCTTTTTTGGTGACCATTTTGGTTATAGTATTCCTTTCTAATATAGAATAAGAAAATTTTTGATAAGGTAAACTTCCTTAATTCAAAAACATTATAGGTATTTTATCATAATGTTTAAATTCTATATAAAAACAAAGTAATTTAAATTATTACTTTTTTCTTAAATAAACTTTACAATTAGTAATATTTATTGTAAAATTATGTTAAATAAAATTTAAGTGAATAATTAAAGGGTCTATATGGATTTATTAGAAGGTAAAGTAGTTGGAATATACAACAATATTAATGATGTAAATAGTGTTCTAAATGATTTACATAATAACGGCTTTAATGAAAAATATGTATCTGTAATAGGTAAAAATACAGATAACTTATCAATGTCTCATTTAGTTCAAGATACTACAGAGATTAAAAATCAAATAAATGTTGGTGTTAGTTCAGAAACTCCAACACAAAATGTTAAAGGAGCTAATGTTAATAATTCATTTGATGAAATTAGAAATGATAGAGGTGTTGAAATAACAACTAATGATATTGCTGAGGGAGCAAAATCTGGTCTAGCTTTGGGTATGGTTGGGGCATTAGCAACACTTATGATTCCAGGGATTGGACCAGTATTAGCAACAGGACCAATACTAGCGGCTATAAGTTCTATAGCTGGAGGTGTTGCAATTGGTTCTGTATTGAGTTTATTAAAAGATGATAGAATTCCAAACTCAAGAGCAGATTTTTATACATCAAGATTTAATGAAGGAAACACCTTAGTTATTATTGATACAGATCTAAAGTTTATAAGTGCAGCAAAGACTATATTATCTAAATATAATTCTATAACTGTTGATTCATTCTAGTAAAAATTGTATTTCAAAAAAATAAATTTTATTGTTTTACTTGTAAAAAAAAGAGTTTTTGATATAATTTAAACACTTTATTAGCAAAAAAATATAAAAATTAAATAGGTCGTTTGAATTATGTCAAAATTTTTAAAATTATTTGGTGCATTATTATCTTTTGTAATACTTAGTATAGTTGCTTTAATTAGTTATATTAAAATGGCATTACCAAATGTTGGTGAGCCAGACCAAACTATGAAAATTCAATCTACTAATGCCAGTATTGAAAGGGGTAAATACTTAGCAAATAATGTAGCAGTTTGTATGGACTGTCACTCTACAAGGGATTGGAGTAAATATTCAGCACCCATTGTAGAAGGAACATTAGGAAAAGGTGGAGAAGCATTTACTAAAGAGTTTGGTTTTCCTGGAAATTATTATTCTAAAAATATAACACCTTTTAATCTTAAAGATTGGAGTGATGGGGAGATATATAGATGTATCACTACAGGGGTTACAAAAAATGGTAAAGCTCTTTTTCCTGTAATGCCTTATCCTTCTTATGGAAAAATGGCTGATAGTGATATTAAAGCAATAATATCTTATATAAGAACACTTAAACCTATTGAAAGTACTGCACAAGAGTCAAACTCTGACTTTCCTATGAATATAATTATTAATACTATTCCAAGTAAAGCAAATCCTTCTAATATACCTAATAAAAAAGATAGAATTAACTATGGTGCCTATTTAGTAAATGTTGCAAACTGTGCAGAGTGTCATACTAAAGCAATTCAGGGTAAAAAATTAGAAGGAATGGACTTTGCAGGAGGTTTTGAATTTACTTTACCATTTGGAACTATAAGATCTGCAAATATTTCTCCTGATAATCAAACAGGTATAGGAAAAATGAAAAAAGAAGATTTTATCAAAAAATTTAAGAGCTTTGACTTAAAAAACTATATTCCAGCAAAAGTAAGAAAAGAACAGTTTAATACTGTAATGCCTTGGACTATGTATTCTGGAATGAATGAAGAGGATCTAGGAGCAATATATGAATATTTAAGGACAGTAAAACCTGTTAATAATAAAATAGAAGTATTTACTCCAAAAAGTTAAAATATAGTATAAAACTAGCTTTAGAATTTTAATCTAAAGCTAGTTTTTTAATCTTTATCTGGTAATACATTAATGGCATCCATTGCTTTTTCATTAGTATCAACAAGTTCAATCATATCATTACTAAAATCGCTTTCTCTTTCATAGAAAACATCACCATACTCATAGTGAGGGAAAAGTTTTGGCATTACTTTTACATTTACTGCAACTAAAGTTATATTATCTCTACCACCATTATTGTTAGCTGTATCAATTAGCTTATTAGTAACTGTATCAGGATTTTGCCAATTATTATTTACTATTTCAAATATCTCGTTATCTTTAACCATATCTGTTAATCCATCTGAACAAAGTATTATATAACAATCTTCTTTTAAACTTATAAAGTTTGTTTCTGGTTCTAAACTATCACCTTCTCTTGGCCCTAATGCCTGAGTAAGAACTTTTCCCCATTGAGTTGCTGCTGTTTTAACTGCTTCTTCATAACTTGAATAACCATCTTTATAATTTTTCATAGCAACATTATGATCTTCAGTTACTTGCTTTATTTCAGATTTAGTTATCATATATATTCTGCTATCACCTATATGAGAAACATACATTTTATCATCTATAATCATAGACATTACAACTGTTGTTCCCATTCTCTTTTCTAGTTTACGGTTTTGTTCTTCATTCATTTGAAAAATAGAATTATTAGCATTTTCAATTATAGCTGTTTTTATTAATGAATTAATATCATCAAAACCAATATTAAAACAAAGTGCAGGTAAAATTGTACTCTTTATTTCTGTTATAGCCTTGGCACTTGCTACTTCTCCACTTTCATGACCACCCATACCATCACAAACTATATATAAACCTCTTTTTCCTTTATATACAGAATTAATAGAGTCTTCCTTAAAATCTATTGTAGAGGCATAAAAATTATCTTCGTTATTATTTCTTCTTTTTCCAGGATGAGTACTACTACTGTGCTGTAAATCAGTTACAGGCATTTGTAATAACTCATTTATTTTTTTTATTATAGAATCTATATTATCAATTTTTCCATCATTTATATTTTTTATTAATTCACCAACTTTATACTTTGAATATTCTAAAAATGAAGAATTAGGAGGGAATAATAATTGTGACCATGTATTACTAAGATCCTTTATATTGTAAGCTTTATCTTCATCTTGTATTAGAAATTTAATTTTGATATTCATATTATCATTAACAAATATCTTATAAATATCAAGTATTGAAGAAAGAACAGATTGTTTTTCAAATAACTTATATAACTCAGACCACTCTTTTAATATTTGCAACTTATCTTTTTCACTTATTTCAACCCAAATTTCGGGAAGTGATTTTAGATCTTGTCCATAGTTATCTTTTATAGTTCTCAAAATTAAATAATCATTATCATTGTATGAGAAAGAATCATATATTTGAGGCACAGAATCATGTTTTGATAATAGTTTATACAAATCTGATAAAGTTTTATCTTTAGGCATTTCAAAACTAAATGTTTGGTGATTTGGTTTTTTATCTTTTACAACTTTATCAAAAGCATTTAAAACTTGATAACGTCCATGTAAATCCATTTCATCTTTTAATTCTGAACTTGTAATTATATATAATTCTCTATTAAGATACTGACCACATGAATCACATATATCAGCGTTTATATCTAAAACAGTAGAACAAGCAGAGCATATTATTTTATCCAAAGACATTTGACAATTACTACAATTTTGTAATTCATCAACTGAATAAGTAGAACAGGAAGGACAGATCTGCATTTAGTTACTCCATTATTAAATTTGTATTAATTTATATATTTTAACATCTTAATTTTTTTTAGATAAGTGATAATTTAACTTATTTTTTACTAAGTTCTTCATACATTTTAGCTGCTAATAATCTAAAAGCAGTCATGTAAACTCTAGCTGTTATTGCTACTTTCTGATCATTAGTCTTTGCTAATTCCTGTAAATCACTAAAGAAAAAATTTGTATTACTCTCAACTTTTATTTGTCTACCTAAATTAAATGTATGACTAAGAATTGCTTTATCTTGACCTTTTGTCCAAATATTTATAAATGATCCAGTAGAAGTATCATTTTCAGCAGTTATACTAAATGTTAAAAGGGCATCGACACCTAATTCATCAAAAAGTTGATTCATTTCTTTTTCTGGTGGTAAAAAATTTATTCTTGTATTACCACTTGTACATAAACTTGGGAAATCTTTTGCTCCTAGACTCATATACGTTTTATTATTCTTTAATTTTTCAGAATCTAAAACTTCAAATCCATATTCTTTAAATGTTTTTAAAGCCATTTCATATGTTTTGTCTAAAGCAATACAACCTCTTTGGGATGCTGCATCATTTATAGTATTTATAAGACTTGTATCAACTCCCATTATAGTTGAGTTTGAGTTGTCTCCAGCAAAGACAGATGAATAGAATCCAAAAACAGCTATTTTTTTTATCTGATTACTATTATACTTATTATAATTAACAGCATCCTTTACAATTTTCATTGTAGAATTATAATCTTTTAAATCATTATCTTTTACTAGTATCGCACATGAGCTTATTTGCAAAGATAACAATAAAATAACTGATTTTACTATTTTTAACATTAACTTATCCTATTTTTGATTATCTTATTTGCTAAAGTTTTTATTAACTGTATTTAAACATATATTATAAATCTTTTCAATCTTTTTAAGACAAAGAGTTTAAACGACAAAATATTTTATTAAGAATTACTTGATTTTTTTTTTATTTACGATTATTGTTCTATTTAAAGAATAATAGGTAGAAATTAATTAAATGAAAATAAATAGTTCTGAATTTGTTACAAGTGCTGTAAATAAAAAAGGTTACCCACAAAATAAGTTATCTGAAATTGCTATTGTTGGACGATCAAATGTTGGAAAATCTTCTTTAATAAATTATATTTTGAATAGAAAAAAATTAGCTAAAGTATCAGCAACCCCTGGTAAAACAAGACAAATAAACTATTTTATTATAAATAAATCATTTTATTTAGTAGATTTACCTGGTTATGGTTATGCTAAAGTTTCTTTTGAAGAACAAGAAAAATGGCAGAAATTTATAGAGGAATATTTAATTGAAAATAAAAACTTAAAACTTCTTTTACAACTTATAGATATAAGACATGAATTAAAAGACAGTGATAAAATGATGATTGATTTTTTAAATAATAATAATATTCCTCATGTAATTGTTTTAACAAAATCTGATAAGCTAAATAGTTCAGAATTATCAAAACAAAAATCTTATTTTTTAAACCTATTAAAAGATAATGAAATTATTATTAGCTCATCAGAAAAAGGAAGTGGAAAAGAACAAATTTTATCAACTATAGCAAATTATTTAGACTCATAACGCTTATTTAAATAATCTATTACATCTTGAGTTGATGTGCCAGGTCCAAATATTTCTGCAACACCAAGTTTTTTTAATTCTTCTTTATCTTCTTCAGGAATAATACCACCACCAAATAAAAGCATATCTTCTGCATCTTCTTTTTTTAATAGTTCTAAAACTTTAGGGAAAATTGTCATATGAGCACCTGAAAGAATGCTTAAACCAATTACATCTACATCTTCCTGAATAGCTATTGAAACAATTTCTTCAGGTGTACGATGTAAGCCACTATATATGACTTCCATTCCAGCATCCCTTAAAGCACGTGCTATTATTTTTGCTCCTCTATCATGACCATCTAAACCAGGTTTTCCAATTAAAACTCTTATCTTTTTTGTATTATTCTCTTGTGTTTCTATCATATCTATTTCCTTAAAACTTCACTGTTTGAAAATCATATTAACATATTTAATGTAATAATGGTAAAAGGGAGTTTAAACTCCCTTTTTATATATTTTTTGCTAATTGTAACGGTCATCATCACTTATTATGAAAAGTGAGGAACACACTCATAAGCTGTTTTAAAATAGAACGCTTATTTTTTTATCCTCTTCACTGCTCATTTCTAAGCTTAATATTAGTTTACAATAAATATTACAAAATGTAAATGCTTTTAAAAAAAATAATTACTCAACATATAAAGACAAAGTTAAGATAGATAAAATATATGTTATAGTTGACTCCCATAAATCCTGCTGTTCTTATTCTAATTAATATATGGGCAATACTATTAACATTTAACTAAATAAGAATTAAGTAAAATGAAAAAGATAATTTTAAAGACTCAAATTTCAGAACAGAGAAAGTTAATATAAGAGCTTAGAAGAGTTGATATTATAATTATTTTTAAATATAAGGAAAAAATTAGGTTTACCTTTAATGAAAATGAATTTTTACTTTTTAAAAAATACTGATGTATCAAAATTAATTTCTAATAAAATTTATCTGGAACTGTCTCTTTTAATATTAAATAAAGTTCATTTGTATAAATATCACCTTCAAATTCACCACCTGAAGGAAAATAAAATTTAGGCTTAATAAAACCAGGTTTAATTTGTGGGACTTCATCATCAATATTTATAAACATTCCAGAAAAGTAAAAACGCCCTTTTGTAGTGTGTACCATTACTATAGGTCTACGTGCTAAAAATGGATTAAACTGGACTCTCTCTATATTATCCCATTGAACTGCAAATTTTTTTAAAAGAGAATTATATACTAATCCTTCATCTAAAACTCTTATAGATTTTTCTCTATTATTCTCCATAGAGAAAAAACTAAATATCATTAGCATTGTATTTAATATTGTATATACACCAACAGGAAGAAGTATTGCAGTATTTTTTAAAAGTTGATCTCCATATAGTAATGCTAATCCAAAGATAATTCCAATATTTGGTAACAATAAAACCAATATTACAAATACTAAAGCAAATTTATTACTTTCTTTATTGTAATAAATTACATTTACATACTTTTGATCCATAATATTTTATTAAAATATGAACTATAAAATATTTTCAACAAGTTTAACAAATGATGATACTTCTAGACTTGCACCACCTATTAAACCTCCATCAATATCAGATGTTGAAACTAATTCTTTGATATTTTCAGGTTTTGCACTTCCACCATATAAGATTCTTATATTATCAGAAACTTGATTTCCATATTGTTTTGCTAATGTTTTGCGTATAAGTGCAATTACTCTATTTGCTTCATTTGTATCACAGGTTTTACCTGTTCCTATTGCCCAAACAGGTTCATAAGCTATAATTAAACTCTCTGCTGAATTATAACCAATTTTTATATCCTTTAATCCCATTTCAATTTGATTAGTCACAACTTGATCTGTTGTTCCAGATTCTCTTTCTGCAAGTGTTTCACCTACACACATAATCGGATTTAATACTAAGTCTAGAGCTTTTTTAACTTTTAGATTAACACTTATATCATTCTCTCCAAAAAACTGTCTTCTTTCTGAGTGTCCGATTATTACATAATTACAAGATATAGCTTTTAACATTTTACCTGCTACTTGTCCTGTAAATGCTCCACTATCTTCCCAATACATATCTTGAGCACCTAAACCAAGATTTTTATCTTTTAAAAACTGACTCATACGATCAAGACATAAAAAAGGAGCACATACAACTGCTTCAACTTTTTTTTGATCAAAAATACTATCTGGTAAATCTTGGAGAAATTTTAACGCATCGTCTGGTGTTTTATTCATTTTCCAGTTACCTGCTATGATTGGTTTTCTCATATTTTATTTCTCCTAAAAGTATAAAATTTAATAGTAAATTAATGAAAAGAATAATACGACTAAAAAGCTAATAAATCAATAGTCTTGTATTTTAGTTCTTTGCCATGTAATATTTAGTAGTTGTATTTTTTATAATTTAAGCAAAATAAATACATTGAGAATAGCAATATTTCCTATAGAAAAAGAAAAATATCAAAAAGAGAATAAATTCTCTATTAGTACAGAGATAGCTTATATAATAAGTTACCTTGAAAAAAATAATCCTGAAGATATTATATTTCCAACTTGCGACTTAGATTTTTTATCTAGAACTAAACCTGAAATTGTTTGTATTTATGCTCCTTATAGCTTTACATATAATCAGATTGTTTCCATAAGTAATGAAATAAAAGAAAAATATAATTTACCTATTATTTTAAGTGGTGAACATATAACAGCTTTACCAAAAACTTTACCTTCTTCATGTGACGTAGGAATATTAGGAGATCCCGAAGAAACACTTAGAGCTATAGTTGAGCTTAAAAGAAATGATTTATTTAATGAAAAAAATCTTTCAAAAATAGCTGGAGTTGTTTTTAATTATAAAAATCAGAAAGTTATAACAGATAAGCCTCAATATATAAAAGATATTAATTCATTACCTATGACAAGAGCTGTTTTACAAGATATGCCTGGGGAATGGCTTCCATCAATTATGATAGGTAGAGGCAAACCAGTAAATAATGCTTGGCAAAGCTTAACAAATCAACCTGTAAGATTATTTTCAATAGATAGAATAACTCAAGATATTATAGATTTAATTGCAAATAATTATGGTTTAAAAGTATCTACAATAAAAGATTACCTTTTACTTTATGATAAAAGCTTTTTTAAGAAATTTATAGCTATGTGTAAGGAACATAAATTAGTTGACTATATGAGATTCAATGTAAAAGCTTTAATAAGTCAATTAGACGAAGAAATTATCTATGATTTAAAAAATACGATGCAAGTTCCTAAGCTTACAATTCAATTTTTAAACCCTTTAGAGAAATTTTATAAGGATTTAAAAGAAGTTTATGTACCTTACAATAAACAAAAGAAAATTTTGGATCTTTGTTATAAATATAATCTAAATATTGAAGCAAAATTTTTGTATAACCTTCCTAATGAAACAATAGAAGACACAACTAAGGTTTATTGGTTTATTAAAAGAAATTATTTTGATAAATACAATAATATAAAAACTAAACTGAAGCCCCTTAGTATATCTACAGGAAGTGAACTCTGGCAAAAAGCAATATTTAAAAAAATAATAATGGAAAATTTTAATAACTGGAATAATTTAAATACTTTTGATGATAAAACGCCTATGCTTAGTAATTTAGGGTCTGATTTTAATAGTATCTATGAATATATTAAAGAAGCTTTTATAAGAAAAGAAGATTACTTTTATTTAGATGTAAAACATGAACCAATTTTAGATGAGTTAAGAGCAACATCAATACAATCTATTAGAGCAAGTTTACAAGTAATTAAAGATAACTTTAGTGAATATAGATATATTGATACAGATCAGTTAGAAAAAGAAATACTTAAGTCTATGAGTGTTTACGATATAAAAGAAAATTTGGTATTTACTTTAGAAGAAATTCTAACTTCTAGTAATACTTTAAGCACAAAAACTATTGTTGACAGAATATCTGAAATAAAATCTATGTATAATGGGTTAAAAGGTGATGATTCACATAATAATCTATATTATTCAAATAATATTAATTACTTAGCTTTAGAGCCTATCCTTCATGAAATAATAAAGGATGTTTCTATAAAGAATATATTACAAATCTCAGAAAAAACTTAATTAATATAAAAGATATATTTAAAAATGAATTATTTGAAGAGTTGATATTATTAGTCTAATCTAATAAATAAATGATTATAGATAATAATAACAGAAAATATGATTGCATTATACCTTACTTTTACATAGACTCATGTGAAAGATTGTTAGATAAAACACTTAATTTTTGCTATAAAAATTTGAATGATAATATGGCTTACTGCTAATACCATTTTATAACTCTAAAAAATATAATATCTATTAGAATGTTAACAAATAAAGATATATAAACTCACTCTTTATGACTATAAGAGACAAATTATTTACTCAAGAATCAATGCTCAATGTTTAACAAAAAGCACTATTTTTGGTCTGAATACCATATAGCTAATGTAAATTTTCAAACTTGAAAAGAGATTTTCTTAATTTTAGAAAAATTTTTAAAGAAAGCCTTTTAAACATTTAAATAATAAAGATATAGATAAGATATATAGATATAGATAGATATTTTATATATATATGTGTAGAAAATCTAATATATAGGAATATTGGAAAGTAAAAGTGAAAGAGAAGAAAAAAAGAGCTAAGCAATTTTAATATTTCTTTATATCTTTACTTCCCACCACCTTTAATCTTGTTAATGAATTCCCTATGGCAAGAGCTCAATTGTATAAAGATAAAATTAGTAATGAAAATAGTATTTTTGCGTATGACATTTAAATATTGATATAATAGCAAAATGTAAAATATTACAATAATGTTAATTAATAAGTAATTAAATCAAACTTTTTTCATATCTTTTTTAATATATTTATATTAAATCTTGAAACTATAAACATTTAAGTTTTGTAAAATAAATTTTATATTGAAATGATTTATCTTATAAAATATTCTTTACATTATTAGAATATCATGCTTAAAGCTAAATTTTTAATATTACTAACATATGTACTTCATCATTTTATTATTATCATCTTGCCAATTATCAGGCTCAACATTTACAGTACAACTTATACAGCATTTTTATGTAGTTTCATCACTGTAGCAACCTTCTAATACTTCTCATGCAGGCTACAGGTAAAGTAGGCAATGACTTTAGATCAGGATGAAAAAACAGCTAGTGTAACTTATAATGTTCTAATCTTACAGAGTAAACATCTATATATATATATGTTTTAGGACCTGCAACAGAAGAAAAATTCAGCTAGGTATATTTCCTATTAATAATGATAAGTCAATTATTGCATTGATAACACCAGAGCAATTAAAAGATTTAAAATCAAGTCTTTTATATTAACAAATGTATTTACAGATAAATATACAAATAGTGAGATTAGAGGACAATTAAAATAAAGGAAATAAATATAGGACAGTTAACAACACATATACTAAACACATCTACAGGTAAACCAATACAAGGCAGCTATTAGTAGCAAAATAAAATTTTTAAAAAATAATAAATGAGAAGAATTGAAAATTTAACAAATGATGATGGAAGAATAGCAGCTTTACTCTAGTGATACTAGAACTAGGAGATTATAGAATAACTTTTGAAACAGGTAAATATTTTAAAGAAAATAACTTAAAATGCTTTTTTACCCTTGCATATCAATAGTTTTGCTAGATACAACAGAGCATTATCATGTACACTATGCTAAATCTTATGGTTACTCTACCTATAGAGTAGTTAAAGTTATTTGAAAATATTAGAATAAAATATTAAACATGATATAATTCGTTAAATATCTTTTATACACATTTGATAAATTTATAAAATGACTAAAAATTTAAAATATTTAATAATAAGCTCAATAATGCTTTTATCATTACCACATTTAATTCCTTTGCTGATGATGAAATTAGAAGAAAAAGAAATAGTTCAAAATTATAAGTATTGGTATAAGTATTAGTTTTTAAGTAGTTTAGGTTTTAGTTGAGCAATACTTTTGGATAGGATTTAGTATTAAAGCAACTGGAATGGGATTTTTTTAAATCAATCACAAACCTTTGGGAATATTAGTTTACAAGCCATGGCTGTAGAAATGATTATTCAAAATTTTATGGTTAATAGGTGCGTCTATTTTACCACTAAAAGAAATAATATTTATTATAGTGAGCTAGCCCAATTCCTCCAACTAAAGACAGTGATTACATTCTCTATATACCACCTAGAGGCCATTCTAATATAAGTGTATAATAGTTTTAGTGCTGGAATAGGAATTTAATTTGGAAGACTAGAACAAAGTTAAGTTTGCAATAGAACTACCTTTGGTGCAACTTTTAGAGGAAAATTAAATTCATTTTTATCCTATTCTTCTTTGTCTATAATTTACAATTTTAAATAAATTTTACTCTTATGTTAAGTAAAATTATTAATATATTTTAAATGGGTGTATAAACCTATTGCTATCAATGAAATCATATCGTAGTAAATTTAAGACGTGCATTTTAAGTACTGGGTAAGGAGATAGAACATGAATACATCAAAAATTATTTTAAGCTCAGTTAACAAACTTTGTGCAACAACCTTTTTAACAAGTTACCAAACACAAAATATACTAACAATTCAATTAAAAGACACAGCTATAAGTACAAACAAAAATTAATTCAGAAAATACTGATATGAGTGAAAATGAAATAGCTGAAATTAATAAATTAATGCAAAATTCTGACTTAAGCTCAGATAAAACATTTTCTGTTGCATCACTTGAAGGCGGAAAAGATGTTGATGTTGAATTATTATTATATAATCCAAAAGCATCAAAAAGAGCAAAATTCTGGGGACTTAAAACAGCAGATAAACTATTAAATGCAGGTTCATCTCCTACAAAAAGATGGTTTTTAGCAAGAAAATTAGGTGGACTATTCCCATCTGAAGCTTTTAAAACTCAAGTTTTATTCTGGGTTGAAAGAGCAGATATGTTAAGAATCAAAGATGTAAGTCTTGATGATTCATTTTTACTTGTTATGTCTGGTATTACAAGTGTTCCACACTTAGCAAGATTTAATAATCCTATTGACCAAGCAGCTTTAAAAGTACAACTTTCACTTTTAGCTTTCCAATATGGTAAACCAATACCATCATTTGATGAGATTAAAGCTTGGACTAATCAAGCAACAACATTAGCACCTGTATTATATTAATAATAAATTTTAGGAGATTTTTTATAAATGCCTTCTTCAGTTAATAAAAGTGGAGATTTACCATTAATTCCACCATCTGAATTAATGAAACGTAAACCATTAGGTTCAACAACACCTGTTAATAATAATACTTCAACAAATAATAAACCTATTTATAAAGAAGACGGCTTTAATCGTCTTGGGGGTAGTTCAGGACAATTAGTTTCAGAACTTAGTCAATTTGGTGTTGGTGCTCTATCTGGCTATAAATATCAAGGAAATTTTGTTGGTGCATCTCAAAATATTGGAAATGCAGTTTTAAAAGGAACTTTCAAAGAAGTTGTAGGTTCATTTAGAGATAATGGAAAATTACTTGGAGTTGATGCAGCTAATGCAGCAGGAGTTGGAGCTTTACTTAGTGGCGGAGTTTCAGTTGTAAGTAACACTGTTTCACTTTTACAAGGTAAAGAGTCTATTAGAAGTGCAGGGGCAGATGTTGTAACTGATACAATGAAAGGTGCTTTAAGTGGAGTAGGTGGTTTAGCTGTAGGTGGAGTTTCTGCTTTAGCTTTAACAGCTTTTAAAGTAACAGGAACACCTGTTGTGGTAGCAAGTGTTATTGGTGGTGCAATTGGAGCATCATTAATAAATAAGTTATTCCATACAGAACAAATAAGACAAAGTCTTAAAGGTAACTAAAAATTATTAGAAAAAAAGACTTGAGATTTTATTCTCAAGTCTTTTTTTTTACATACTTAAGCAAAATTGTTTTGATAAAGTTAATATAACAGAGTTATTTAAATTACGAGCTCTTATCTTTCTAATTCATATAGAACTTAGCGAAAGACCACCATCAATTATAATAGTTTGCCCTGTAATATAAGAATTATTAGGGCTACAGAAGAAAGAAATAAGGTTTGCAACTTCTTGAGTATTTGCAAATCTTTTTAAAAGAATCCTATTTTTTATATCTTCAATATATTTTTCATTAAGTTGATTAGTCATATCTGTTTCTATAAAACCGGGAGCAATAGAATTAACTAGAATACCTCTAGGAGCAAGTTCTATAGCTAATGCCTTTGTTAAACCCTCAATAGCAGACTTCGATGCAATATAATTTGCTTGTCCTTTACTACCAATACTAGCAACAACAGAGGATATATTTATAATAGAACCTTTTCTTTTTTTTATCATATGTTTACTAACTGACTTTGATACATGAAAAGTTCCATCAAGATTTGTTTTTAGCACATTTGACCATTTGTCATAATCCATCATTAAAACAGAACAATCAGAATTAATACCAGCATTATTAACTAAATAATCAATTTGCCCTGTCTTTTTTATAATTTTATCAACAAATTCATTTACTTGAACAATATTACTAATATCAACTTTATAAGCAATTACATCACTTAAATCTTTTTCAATTTCTTTTGCTTTGTCTTCACTAGTATTATAAGTAAAATGCACTTGTAAACCCATTTCTGATAGTTTATAAACTACAGCTTTCCCAATTCCTTTGGAACCGCCTGTTACAAGTGCAATTTCTTTTTCCATCTATTATTTTTTATTGTATTACATTATTGGCATAGAATACTGTACTTGAATGTGGAAAAGAGTCATAACAACTTCATGTCTGATATTTTTCATCATATCTTCAAATAATTGTCGACCTTCTCTCTTATACTCAATTAACGGATCTTTTTGTCCATAAGCTCTTAAACCAATACCATCTCTTAAAGCATCCATTTCATGAAGATGATCAATCCACTTCTGATCTATTATTTTAAGTATAATCATACGTTCAATATCACGCATTAAGGAATCACCCATAGATGATTCTTTAGCATCATAAGCATTTTTAGCTTGTTCTTGTAAAAACTCAACTAAAACGTCTCTATCCTTACCTTCCAAATCACTTTCAGGTAACATACCAAGTAAAGGTATATATTGTGATATATCTGCTAATAAACCTTTTAAATCCCATTCATCTTGAGGAAGTTCACGAGTTGCATAATTATCAACAATATCTTCTATAGTACGTCCAAGCATTTCTAAAGCAACAGGTTTTAAGCTATCGCCTTCTAAGATTTTACGTCTTTGTGAATAAATAATAGTTCTTTGTGAGTTCATAACTTCATCATATTCAAGGACACTTTTTCTTATTCCAAAATTATGAAGTTCAACTTTCTTTTGAGCATTTTCAATAGCTTTACTGACACTAGGTGCTTCAATTGCCATGTCATCTTCAACTTTTAAGAACTCCATTACACGAGTGATTCTATCACCTCCAAATAATCTCATTAAATCATCTTGAAGTGATAAAAAGAATTTTGATGATCCAGGGTCGCCTTGTCTACCAGCACGACCTCTTAACTGATTATCAATACGTCTTGATTCGTGTCTTTCTGTACCCATTACATATAGACCACCTAAATCTGTTACTTTTTGATGTTCTTGTTCTACTTCTTTTTTTACTTTATTTTCAACATCTTTATACTCATTTGGTGGAACTTCTCTATAATCAACGCCTTTTCTTCTAAATTCAGCTTTTGTTAAAAACTCTACATTACCACCAAGTAAAATATCTGTACCACGACCAGCCATATTTGTTGAAATAGTTACTGCCCCAAAACGACCTGCTTGAGCTATAATTTCAGCTTCTTTTTCGTGATTTTTAGCATTAAGAACTTTATGAGGAACACCTTTTTTTCTTAATATACTACTTAAAAACTCTGATTTTTCAACAGAAACAGTACCAACAAGAATTGGTCTACCAGATTTATTTACCTCTGCAATTTCATTTGCTATAGCATTAAACTTTTGCTCCACATCTTTATAAATTACATCTGCTAAATCTTTACGTACCATAGGTCTATGAGTTGGAATTGTTACAACTTCAAGCTTATATATTTTTCCAAATTCAGCTTCTTCTGTCATAGCTGTACCAGTCATACCAGCTAATTTATTATACATTCTAAAATAATTTTGGAATGTAATAGTTGCAAGGGTTTGTGATTCTTCTTGAATTCTTACTTTTTCTTTTGCTTCTATCGCTTGATGTAAACCGTCTGAATATCTTCTACCAGGCATTAAACGACCTGTAAAATCATCAACTATTACAACTTCATCTTCGCCATTTTCTTCATTTGGTTTTACTACATATTCAATATCACGTCTATAGAGATCTTTTGCCTTAAGAGCTATTATTAAATGATGAGCATAACCTTGATACTCCTCACCAAATAAGTCATCAATATTTAGTAATTCTTGAGCTTTTAAAATACCTCTTTCTGTAAGAATTACATTTTTAGATTTTTCATCAACAACATAATCGCAATCTTGTTCTTCATCAGGTGCATTTTCATCAATAAATAATGCTTTTTTCTCATTATATACTTTATGTTTTGCTGTAAACTTATGTGTTATTGCATCAAATTTTTCATATAAATCATAGCTATCATCAATTTGACCAGAAATGATTAAAGGAGTTCTAGCTTCATCAATTAAAATACTATCAACTTCGTCAACTATGGAAAAATTAAGTTCTCTTTGAACACAATTTCCTAGCTCTGTTGCCATATTATCTCTTAAGTAATCAAAACCAAATTCATTATTTGTTCCATAAGTAATATCTGAATGATACGCTTTACGTCTTTCATGTGAGGATAAATGATGTTGAACACATCCAACTTCAAGACCTAAAAATTTATGAATTCTACCCATCATTTCAGAGTCTCTTTTTGCAAGGTAGTCATTAACAGTAACTATATGAACACCTCTACCTGTTAAGGCATTTAAGTATGCTGGTGCTGTAGAAACAAGAGTTTTACCTTCACCTGTCTTCATTTCAGCTATTTTTCCATCATGAAGAACCATACCACCTATTAATTGAACATCAAAATGACGCAACCCTAAAACTCTTTTACTTGCTTCTCTAACAATAGCAAAAGCTTCAGGCAAAATACTATCAAGCACTTGTTTTTCTTTTTTTAGTTTTTCTTCTTTATTATGTATGTCTTTACATTCTTCTTGTAATAAGTGTTTAAAGTAATAAGTTTTATTCTTTAATTCATCATCAGAGAGTTTTGATATTTCATCTTCTAGATTATTAATTCTGTCTACGACCTCTCTGTATTTGGCTACTTTCTTTTCTTGAGGATCGCCAAAAATCTTCTTCCAAAAACTCATTTATATCTCCTAAAATTATTTTTAAGTTTAAAAACAACTTAAATTTTAACACGCAATTAAGACTATGGAAAACTTTTAATATTAGACAATGATAATATTTGTTTTATATATTAAAATTTCTAACTGTTGTTTTCTTCTCTCATATCTTTTTTATTTTAACTTTTTCTTATTGTAAGTGTCTATTTTTTAGCTTCTTGCCACATACTTTCAAGTTCAGTTGCTGAAAAATCATCAAATTTTTTACCTTGATTTTTTATATTTTGTTCAACTATCTTAAACCTTTTAATAAATTTTTCAGTTGATTTTGTTAAAGCTTCTTCAGGATCTATTTTAGACCATCTTGAAAAATTAATTAATGAAAAAAACATATCCCCTAATTCGTCTGCTATTTCTTCTTTGTCACTTTTATCATAAGCATCTTTTAGCTCTTTTTGTTCTTCCCATAGTTTATCAAAAACTCCACCTATACTCTCCCAATCAAAACCAACAGATGAAGCTTTTCTTTGAACTTTTTCTGCTCTTAAAAGTGAAGGCAAAGCTCTTGGTATACCTGATAAATAGGATTCCTCTTTCTTTTTATCTTTTTCTTCATTCTTTAATTTCTCCCAGAGATTTTTAACTTCATTTCCATCATTTATATTAAGATTTTTGCCAAAAACATGAGGATGTCTTCTCCACAACTTATCACTTATAGACTCTGCAACTTCTTCAAAGTCAAATATATTATTTTCACTTGCCATTTGAGCTTGAAGTGCAACTTGGAGTAATAAATCTCCTAACTCTTCTTTTAAAAGTTCTTTATCACCTAATTCTATTGCTTCAACTACTTCATAAGCTTCTTCTATAATATGTTTTTTTATACTTTCTGGTGTTTGTTCTTTATCCCAAGGACAACCATCTGGGCTTCTAAGGTATGAGACAATATTAATTAATCTTTCTATTTGAGTATTTCCAGATATTTCAATTTCATCATCTGGTAATGGAAACTGATTAGGTTTAATAAAAACACTTGTGAGATGATCAATCCATTTTAATCTATCTAATTGATAAAGAGGGATTTCTTCGATCCTTTCTTCTCCTTCAATACCAGCAGATTTAACAACAATTATAGGATATGTATCAGGATAAACTTCCATTAAAGCCAGTTTTGTTTCACTTGCTATATGCTGGGCGTATACTTGGACTAAAAGAGTTGATATATTTTTATTTAATCTAGATGGATTTAAATCAGCAGCGTTCATAACTAATAATCCATTAAGTGGATCTACTTCTAAAGCAGAATAAATTGATTCAAGTGAACTTAAAGCACCAAATACTTTTGCTTTTATATTCTCTTCTTTAGCTCTTTTTAATAATAAGAATACTGATTTTTCAGCTACAACTGGATTTCCAGGTACAACATAAGTTACTTCATTATTTTTTGATTCTTTTATTACTTCTTCTACAGCTTCAGAATAAATATCTTCAAATGATTCTGATTTTTCATAAAGATAATCAAAAGATTTATAATCTATATTATTGGTTTTAAGATAACTAACAGCAGGGTGAATCTCTGTTCGTAAAAATAATTTTCTAGAACTATCTTTTAATATTTCTATTGTTTCTAATGTTAATTGTTTTTCTGAGCCAGAACCTAAACCTATAATATAAATCATCAATAATTTCCTAAAAATATAAATCTACTATCAATATTCTGATAATAGATTTATATTTTAACTGTAAAATTCTTAAAAAATAATTAGTTTTTGTAATTCTAAATATTTTCATTTATAAATATTTAGTAATGAAAAGATTGGTATTGCAAATAAATTACTGATAATAATAAAACCTTGTAATAAACTAAAGTTTTATTGTTCAAAGTATTATATTTTAAATTAGAGATATAAAAAAAGCTAGACTAAAATTTAGTCTAGCTTAGGTTAATAACACACTTATATCATAAACAAATTAATGATTTGGTTGAAACTGTTCTTCTTCTGTTGAACCTTTCAATGCTACAGTTGAACTATGACCACCACTTATAATAGTTTGAATTTCATCAAAATAACCAGCACCTACAAAGCTTTGATGTTTAACAGCTTTAAATCCTGATTCTTTTTCTAGTGCAAACTCTTTTTCTTGTAACTTTGAGTAAGCAGCCATTCCTCTATATTTGTATTCACTAGCTAATTCAAACATACTTGTATTTAATGAATGGAAACCAGCAAGTGTAACAAATTGGAACTTATATCCCATATCACCAAGTCTTTCTTGGAATGTTGCAATTTCTTCATCTGATAAATTCTTTTTCCAATTAAATGAAGGTGAACAATTATAAGCTAATAGTTTATTTGGATACTTAGCATGAATAACTTCTGCAAATTTTTTAGCTTGTTCCATATCTGGTTTTGATGTTTCAAACCATAATACATCTGCATATTCTGCATATTCTAAGCAACGAGCTATTGCATACTCTAAACCACCATTGATTCTATAGAAACCTTCAACAGTTCTTTCACCTGTTGTGAATTTTTTATCAACATCATCAATATCACTTGTTAAAAGTTGTGCTCCTTCTGCATCTGTTCTTGCAACTATTATTGCAGGAACTCCCATTGTATCAGCAGCTAATCTAGCAGCAATTAATTTTTTAACAAATTCTTGAGTAGGAACTAAAACTTTTCCACCCATATGACCACATTTTTTTTCTGAAGCTAATTGATCTTCAAAATGTACACCTGAAGCACCTGCTTCAATCATAGCTTTCATAAGTTCAAATGCATTAAGATTACCACCAAAACCAGCTTCTGCATCTGCTACTATAGGAGCAAACCAATATGTATCATCATTTCCAGACATATGCTGTATTTGGTCTGCTCTTTTAAAAGAGTTATTTATTCTTTTTACAAGATTTGGAACACTATCAACTGGGTATAAACTTTGATCTGGATACATTTGACCAGAAGAATTTGCATCACCAGCAACTTGCCAACCACTTACATAAATAGCTTTCAAACCTGCTTGAACTTGTTGAACAGCTTGATTACCACTTAATGCTCCTAATGCTCTTACATAAGGCTCATTATTCATTAAATCCCATAATCTTTCTGAACCAACTTTTGACAAAGTATATTCAATATCCATTGAACCTTTTAACTTATAAACTTCATCTGCTGTATAAGCTCTCTTAATACCTTTCCATCTTGGTGATTCTTTCCAAGTTTTATTTAAGTTTGCAATAAATTCTTCTTTTTTCATTTTTTCCTCGATTTATTATTGAATAATATTTAAATCAGAATTAATTTTACCAAAGCGAATTTTATATGTCAAGCGAATATTCGCTAGTTGTGAAAATTCTTAAAAATTAGATATGATATATCTAAAAAGTTTAGAATACAGATTTTAAATGATTATAAAGAGAAGATGAAATAAGACAAGAAGTAAAAAGATAGAATATATACTATTCTTTGAACGCTGATTCTTTAGCCCAGTGAAAAATATATCATTATTATCACTCATTTATTTACACTACTAATTTTTAAAATTTTAATTTATATTCTTCACTTAGAATCTTATCAAGTTCTGTAAAGCATTTTTGTAGATTTTTAGAGATAGTCATAATATAAACCTTATTTTTAATCTAAAATATTACAAAATCATAAATATAGTTTATAATTGATTAATTATGATAAATACTATCCATTAAATCTGTAGAAAAGGTGTTAAAGTAATGAGAATAATTTTTTGTAATTCTCCTTTGAATAGTAAAACAGTTGATCCAGATTATGAAAATGAATATATCTCAGCTAAAAAAAATGGTTTTAATATATCTCTTATAAACTTTGAAGCATTATTAGATAGTAATTTTTCTCTAGCTTTTAAAAATATATCTAACATAGATTCACCAGAACGAGCTATTTTTAGAGGCTGGATGCTAAAACCTGATAAATATGAGATCTTATATAATCAGCTTAAAAACAAGAATATAATATTAATAAATACCCTTGAACAATATACACATTGTCATTATTTGCCTGATTCTTATGAATTAATGAAAAATTATACTCCTAATTCAGTTTGGCTTAATCTTAATAATATTTCTGAAATTGATTTTAGTTCTATCATGGATTTACTTAAAGTATTTAATGGTAAACCAATTATTGTTAAAGATTATGTTAAATCACAAAAGCATAAATGGTTAGAGGCTTGTTATATTAGCGACTCTTCTAATGAAGCAATAGTAAAACAGATAGTAAATAACTTTTTACAGTTACAAGGTTCAGAATTAAATATAGGTCTCGTATTTAGAGAATTAATAGAGTTTGAAAGTATTGGAGAACATCCAAAAAGTAAAATGCCTCTTACCAAAGAATATAGATTATTCTTTTTAAATGGCGAGTTATTATCTATTTTTAAATATTGGTCAGAAGGGGTCTATGATAACGAAGATGAAATAGATCTTGAAAAATTTACCCAAATCGCTAAAACAATAAAAAGTTCATTTTTTACTATGGATATTGCTAAATCTGTTGATGGCAGGTGGTATATTATTGAGTTAGGAGATGGTCAATGTGCAGGTTTACCTGATATTAATGATTCAGATGATTTTTATACTAATTTATCAAACAAAAATATCTTATAATTCTTTTTCATAAGAATAATAAAAATTACCTTCTTTTGTTAATATTCTATTATCTTTTTATTTATCACTTTTTGTATTATCTAATCTTGTAGTTAAAATTTAGAAGTATTGGTATAATTAACTAGTTTCATATATTTTACATATATTGAGGAAATATTATAATGTCAACTCTTTTTACAAAAATAATAAATAAAGAAATCCCTTCATATAAAATATTTGAAGATGAGCTAACTTATGCTTTTTTAGATATTAACCCTATTAATTTGGGTCATACTTTAATTGTTCCTAAAGTTGAAATAGATTATTTTTTGGATGTTGAAGAACCTTATTACACTCAAGTTTTTAAAAATGCAAAGATTATTGGTAAAGCTATACATCAAGCTACTTCATGTAAAAGAGTTGGAACAATTATAGCTGGTTGGGATGTACCACATTTTCATTATCACTTAATACCAATGTTTGCTTTTGAAGATTTAGATTTTAGAAAAGGTAAAAAAAGATCAGAAGAAGAAATGAAAGAAATTCAAGAAAAAATTATTAATCTTATATAAAAATAAAGTTAAGTCATTATATGTAAATAAATTAATAAAAACTTTATTATTATTTCTTATTTTTTTACTATAGATAATAATAGGATTTATTAATCTTTTATTTATCATTCTTTTGACTATAAGATATAATCAAAAATATATTTGTATTTTAAAATTGGTATAAATTTTAAAACTTATGTCTGATATATCTAGGATAAATCGACTTCAGCCAACTAAAACAACTGAAGCTAAAAAATATAAACAAGATGCTCCAGTTAAAGGTGAAGTTTATAGTAATGTCTTTAGAAGTGAAGGTAAAGCAGAAGAAACAATACAAGCTATCTTATACTTTGCTAAAAAAAAGATAGGTGAAAAAGAAGAAAAAGGTCAACAAGGTAAAAAACAGCAACAACAAGGAAAGAAAAAACAAAAAGAAGAAGAAAATAAATATGATGAAAATAAAGTTTATGTAATATCAAGCCCTGTTGCTGAAACGATGGTTCAACCAAGACAAAATGGATGTGCTCCAACCTGTTTAGCAATGTTATTAAGAAAATATAATCTTGTAAAAAATGTTAAAGAAGGTTACCAAAAAGTTGAAACATTAAGAGGAAAAGACTCAAAATTCTTAAACGATGTTGGTATGTCACTCGAAGATATTTCAACCCATGCTCAAACGTTGGGTTTGAAATCTAGAGTTCAAAGAGGTGAAAACTTTATATTTCAACTAGAGGGATTATTGAGATCTTTAAATATTGGTGCAACACCTATTGCATCAATTCAATTACCAGGCATGGGTACAATGCGACACGCCGTTTTAATAATTGGAATATCTAATCATAAAGTAACAATAATAGATCCTGCTGAAATTGAAGTTAAAGATATGACTATAGAAGAGTTTCAGAAAGCATGGGGTAAACAATCTAGTTCAAGTTATGGTGTTGGTCTTGCTTATGTTGAAGTATGGGGGCCTAAGCCTTCTGGTGAAGTAAAAGAATATATGGATTGGATGTCTGTATTTGAAGAGTTTACAAAAGATAAATTATCAATAAATTCTATGTATTATAAACGTTCAGATATAGTTCCTGTTATTACTCTATTTCCTGATTTTTAACTATCATTTTAAAATGATTTAAGCTATAATTTTTAGGTATTTTATATTATTTTGAAAAAAAAGGTAAAATTTAAGCAACTATTTGGTTAAGGTTTCTATAATATAATTACTCGAGTAATAAAAAAAGTTAGGTTTTAAATGGCTGTAGATAATTTTGTTGTCCAACCTTATGTAAAAAATACAATACCTTCTGTACTTGAAAAAGCTATAGATACAATACCTCCTGCTCAAAAAGAAGAAATTAAAACAGAACAATCAAATCTTAGTAATACTGATAGTCTCAAACAAACTAATTCAGATAATAAGCCTACAATAAAAACAGATGATCTCCAAATAGAAATAAAAGACAATAATGGTCTTGCTGTTATGGGGAAAGATGATCTTGAAATACAAATTTCTGGAGATGTAGAAATTGATAAAGACTTCATCTTTAATCAAATTGCTTCATTAGAAATCAAAGATATAAAACTTAAACCACCTACTTTTGATAAAGAAAGAAAGCAATATGTAATAAAAGGAAAAGCAATGGATGTTGCTTTAGGAATAGATGTCCCATTTGAAATACGTATGGGACAAAAAGATAATAAACTAGCTGTAAGAGTTGACAACTGGTTAAAAAGAGGAGTTATATACTCTGAATTAAAAAAAGCTATGTCTAAGGTTGGTATAGAATCTCATAAAGAAAATAAACATTTAATCATTGAACCAAAATACAATGGCACAGTTAATATACCTATATCAAAAGAAAAAAGCCAAAGTGCTAAAATAGAGTCATTTGGAACAAATTCTCAAAATACAAAATTTAATATAGATGAGAATGGTAAAATGACTGTAAGCTTTGACAAAGTACCTGTTAAAGCTAGTACTGATCCTAATAAAGTAACACAAAAACTTGAAAAAGCAGATGCAGCAAGTGTAAAATTTGATTTTTCATCAGATACTAATTTTAAGAATATTGATGTTAAAGTTGAAGATCTTGATCTTAAAGTAGATGTAAAAAGCCAAGAAAAAGAAGTAAAAGAATTACTAGGTGAAAAAACTGAAAAACAAATAAAAGAACAATTTGGGGACTTATCTTCTGTAGAAATTAAAGACACAAAAGCTGATATAAAAATTCAAGATAAAGAAAAAGAAATTAATGCTAAGACAAATCTAGAAGTTAAATCTGATGAAACAAATTCTCATCTTAAAACTGATGTAAACATTGAGATGAAGGGTAAAGAAATAAATGCTTCTGCTGAGAACTTAGATGCTAATGTAAAAGGTCAAGAGATTAAAGCTGAAAAAGTTACTTATGATAAATCAGAAAATGGTCTAGAAGTAAAAGCCAAGGGTGTTGATGGTAAAGTAAATTATGAGGGTGTTCAAGCTGAGATAAAAGGTGATGTTTCAGTAAATAAAAATGGTGATAATTTAAAAGCTGAAGTTGATGGAAGTATTAAAGCTAAAGCCAATACAGAAAATATCAAAGCAGATATTGAAACTTCTGGAAAGAATGAAATAACTGTAACAAAAGAAAAAATTGATGTAAAAGTTGATGAAGTAAAAGGTAATGCCTCTTTTGTTCAATCCAAAAAGGAAAACTCAGAAAAGAAAGAATCTAAAGAGATAAATCTTGAAGTTAAAAAAGTTGATATAGATGGTAAAGCTCAAATAAATGATATTAAAATAGACGCTAAAGTTTCTGAAGGTGGTTTAAAAGCTAATATAGGAAAGGAAACAAATATTTCAACTGACGCTAAAGTTGAAGTAAAAGCTGATAGTAAAGATGTTAAAGGAAATGTTGAAGTAAAAGGTGTTAGCTTTAAAGTTGATGAAAAAAATAATATCAAAATAAATGCTGAGAATACCAAAGCAAGTGGCGAATTTAATAAAAATAAAAGTAGTGGTAACTTATCTGTTAAAGGGAATATAGAAGGTAAAGTTGAAGCTAAAATTTCTTCAGATGGAAAAGTTAATGTAAAACAAAGTGAAGGTAAATTTGATGCTAATTTCCAAAAAGGAAAATTAGGAGATAAGAAACATATTGATATTAAAGGAAAAGGTGAATCTGCTGAGTTTACTTTAGAGGCAAATGCTAAGGGTGATGATAAGATAACAGTAAATCTTGATAATGTAAGTAATGCAAAAGCGGATTTAAAGCTTAATAGTACAAAGGTTTCAGCTACAACCAAAGGTGAAAATGTAAAGGTTATTGCTGATGGAGATGATATTTCAATAAAAACCCAAAATTCTAAATCAACATTTGATGTAAATGTAAGAGATAGAGTTAAAACTAAAGGAACAACTCAAGATGTTGATATAAAAGTTACTGCTGGAGCAAAAACTGAAGGTGATGATATTCAGATATCAGCAAAAAATGCTAAAGCAGAAGCTACTATAAAAAATAAAAATGAAAGATTAAATGTTCAAGCAAAAACACAAGGTGATGTAAAAGTTCATATTGATAAACAAGACAATATTAATATTAAAAATAATAATGCTAAACATACAGAAGCTAAACTAATATTAAAAGGCCCTGATGGTAGTCAAAAAGTTGAAACAACTGCAACAGGTAAAAACTTTGAAGTTAGTGTTAAAGACTCTGATGGTGATATTGCTGTTAATGTTGAAAAAGCTAAGTTTGATGGTAAAATTACACCAAATCCAAGAATAGCAGTTAATGCAAAGTCCGATACACCTTCAACACTTAAAATTAATATTGATGAACAACCAAAATCAACTGTAATAAGTGTTGATACAAAATCAAAATTATCTGGTGATGTTAATATAAATAATAAAATCAAATCAACATTTGAAAATCCAGATGGTTTTAAGCTTAAAGTAACAGATGGTGATAAATCAGAAATAGAAACTAATCTTAAAAATCTTAAAGTAAAAGGTGGTTTTGAAAAAGATGGAACAAAAGTTGATATGGGTGGTCAAGGTGACTTTAAATTAACTGTAAAAGAAATGCCAAAAGGTGAAGACGATATAGTAAATGTTAACTATAAAGGAAATCTGGGTGGAGATATAAATGTTGGTAAAGAAACAGTTGCCAAAGGTAATTATAATGTAGGTGGTGACACTAATATAAAGATTGTTGGAGATAAAATAGATGTTACTAATGAAGGTGATATTGATGCAAAAACGTCTCAAACAAAATTTGGTGCGAACGTTGATGTAAAAATTAAAGGAACAAAAGAAAACCCAACAAAAGTTAATATAGATGATAGTGGAGATAAAACAAAAGTTCATTTTAATTCTAAAGAAAGTGGTTATATTAAATTAAATAATATATCAGAATTAAAGCTTGGAGAAGATAAAAACCAAGTAATAGATATTATAAATAAATTACAATTAAAAAATGCTCAAATAGATTATAAAAATCTTTCAGTTCAAGACAATGCTAATAAAGTTAATGTAGATATTTCATCTAAGAATATGAAAACTTTCTATGGTGATATCGATACAGATATGAAAGTTAGTAAAAATGGTAAAGTTGTTGAATTAAAAGAAGGTCATGTATCAATTGATCCTAATATGAATCTATATTTTGCTATAAAGACAGAGTTAGCCAAAAAAGGTTTAAAGATAGAAGGTACACCTTCACTTAAGAATGGTGTTTTATCATTCAGTGGTGAAATGAGATCAGATAAAGGAAAAATATTATTAGCAGATTTTAATGTCAAATGTAATGTAAAAGATAATAGATTAATTTTAGATGTAGATGATACAAAAGTTCTTAAGGTTATTAAAGATAGAAATATTATATGGGGAACAAATAAAGCTTTAAATTATACAGATATAGAACATGGAAGATTAAGTAAAACCTCAATATCATTAAGTTTAGGTGATATATTTAAAGATTTAACTTCTACAGGTGGAGTAAATTTTACAGGAGTAAAGCTTGAGGGTGATAGAATAAATGTTGATTTTGTATTTGATAGCATAGATCAAGAAATATCTAAGTTATCTAGCAAAAAAGATATTATTGGTATCAAAGCTTATATGATGACTGCTGATTATTCTAAAATTAGTGGTGAATCTATTTCAACTGCATATAGTACTATAGCTGAATCAGGTGATCTAAGAGGTGCAGCAGAGTTTATGGCTAATATAGCAACAAGACTTTCTAAAAATCCTTCTAGTGTTGAACTAAATAGGGGAATGATGTGGATTGCTAAAAATAAAAATGGCTTAAAAGATGGAATCATGGATGATATAGTTTTACAATTTACAAAAGATATTAAGCTTGGAACTCCACAAGGTGATAATATAATTAAGCAATTACCTAGAGAAGTGGTAAGCAGACTAGCCGATATTATGGATAAAACTATAACTCAAGGTGGTTCTTTTGGTATTATTACTTCGGATGAAAGAAATTCAGCAAATGCTATGAGAAGATTAAAAGGGATTCCTGAAAATCATAAAATTATATAATAATAATCCTTTTAGATTTTGTAAAATCTAAAAGGATAGTTACTATTTTTTATCTTCAACTAATCTATCAAGATTACTTTTTAGATATCCAATTAGTTCTATAGATGAATCTTTGTTATAACCTTTTTGATAAAGTTTCTCTATACTTTCTGTAATTTTTTGAACTTCTTTTTGTGTACGCCCATCTAATTTATCATTTTCTAGATAAAATAAAATATCATCGAGATTACTAGCTAATTCAGATTTTTTCTCTGTATAAATACGATTTTGAGCATCTTTGATTTGATTTGAGAATATTTTTTCTAAATTTTCTCTTTTAGATTTACTTGGGTCTGTTTCTGCACCGTATTTAAACCAGTAAGACTCTCTTTCTTTATCATCCAAAACCTTACCAAAAATTATTTGTTCTCTTGATTCTAAAAAGGACTTAGTTATATCTGCTCCACCCTTATTTTTTATTATACTTTTCTCATAAAGAGTAACTTTTAAACCCTCAAAGATATATTCCTCTAAATTATTTAAAATTTGATTTTTAAAATCTAGGTCAAATATATCTCTCATTTCTTGATTTATAATATAAAAATATTCTTTATCAAGATACTCAATTAACTTAATATTGTAATTTGGATCTGAACCATTAGCTTTTGCTTGTAAAAATGGATAATCCAAACTTTCAGTTTTTATTATATTTTTTAAACCATTCATTAAAGAAATAGGGGATAAAAAGCCATTATAAGACTCCATTAATGCTCTATCAATTATTGCATCAACTTCTCTATAAGAAATCCCATAACCTCTGCCTTCTTCATGTATCCATTCATTATAAATTTTATCAAGACTATCATTCAAGACTTCTTGTTCTTCAGATGTGAAAACTTCTCCATCATTAGTCTTTTTAGGCATCTCAAAATGATCATACATTTTTGCTTTCTGTAAAGGGTTAATACCTTTTATCTTATTCTTTAATTTGTTTAATCTTTTATCTTCTTCATACTCTTTTTCATAATTTTTATTTGTCATTATTGGTTTAAGTCTAGTCATAGTACTAAATAGTGCAAAAAGTTCTTCTGTATGAGGTGCAATATGATAAGCTTTTCTTAAGTCATCAACTTTAATTTTATATACTTCTGCTTCTTTAGAATATTCAAGCAAATAAGGTACATATATGATTTCTAATCTTGAAATAAATCTATTAAATTCAGGATTTTCTTTTATAAGATTTAATTTTTCAGGATTAATACTACCCACTAGCATAATATCTAGCTTAAATCTTTCTCCACTTATATTTATCTTTCTTTTATCATTTAAAAACTGACTTATAAAGGAAAGTATACTCTCTAAAGAGTCTTCCATTATTAGTAGCCCATTTGTTGCTTTAGATAGAGGCCCTTCAAATTCTGGTAATTTCTCAACAATATTTTTAAGTATTTCAGGGCCAGGTTTTTTCATATAATAAGGGATTCTCTCTTTTGCCATAAAAGAGCGAGGATCTGTGTTTGGATCAATTACAGCAATTCCCTCTTGATAAACCTTTGAAACTTCTTTTTTCTTTATTCTAATATGTCTAGAAAGTAACATTAAAATATCATCAGGATCATCACTGGTCAATATTTTATTTTTTGTTTTATAAATTTCTAATAACTCTTTTATTATTAAATAACATTTAGGGCAAAGTTCTTCATCTTCTAAAAGTTTTGAATCAGACTTTCCAAAATGTTTTTTCTTTGCTTCAGGAGTATAAAGTAGAACAGGATTACAATTTGCATCACATTTTATACGTTCTATTTTTTCATCATCTAAAAATGCAAATGTTTCTTGACCTAAATCATCACTCTCACTGTCTTTAGAACTAAAACCCATCTTACGACTAAATGTTTGTGAATAAGGAAAAATCCATTCTATAGAATATTTTGCTCCTGCAAATTCTTTTGAATATGCTTCTAAGCCATAAGATAACGCATTCCATAAGGTACTTTTTGCAGAACCATTTGGACCAACAAGTAAAATCATTTTTGAGTTATTACGACAAAGTGTTTTTAAAACTTGATATAACTTAGTTTGAATTTGTTCATGACCTACTAGTCTTTCATCATTTTTTGGTGATAATGAAAGTGCTTTAAATCTCATCATTGTTTTTCCGAACTTTGTATATTTTTCAACACCCCAATATTCTAAAGCATCTAAAATATACTCTGGAGCATTTCTTATAAGATGGGGATACGCAGTAACTAGCTCTTTCCATTCACCAAGTGATAAAATAACTTTTTTCTTAAGTTCTTCTATTCTTTCTTTTGATGTATTTTCTGTTGTCATTCTTCTTTAATTTTCTTTTACTAAAAATTTTAAGTACAAATACAAATCTTAGTATATCTTATTTTGATTGATACAAGAAGTACAAAAAAAATTTCAATTAATATTTAGATATATTATAAATATATAGTTTTTATCTAAATAAAGATAGAATTAAACTCTTGAACTCTGTTATTTCCCTTATCCAAAACAAATATTTTACCCTTATCTGAAATAGTCAAAGAGTCAGCCATATTAAATTGACCATCTCCACTACCCTTTGAACCAAATTTTACCAATAAATGTCCTAATTGATCAAAAACTTGTACTCTGTGATTTAATGTTTCTGTAATATATATCCTATTCTTTTTATCTAATGAAATACCTTTAGGAACACTAAAATCACCATCTGCAGGTCCTCTTTTACCAAACTCAAAAACCTTATTATAATCAATATCAAATATTTTTATACTTGCACTTCCATAATCTAAAATATATACTTTATCAGGATCTGAGGTAATACCTGAAGGTGATTTAAATGGATAATTTATTGTTTTTATTGGGGTTCCTGTAATATCAAAAACATGAACTTTATGAGCATCTGGATCTGTAACAATAACCCTATTATTATGGCAAATTGTAAGACCATAAACAGATTGCATTTTACCTAAAGAATTACCCTTACCACCAAAATGATGAATTAATTTTCCAGATAAAGAGTATATCTTTATATAACAATCGTCTGCATCAAGAACATATATATTCCCTTTTTCATCTGATGCAATATAACAAGGAGCTTTTAGATCTTCTGTATATTCAGAAATTGTTTCACCAAAAATATTAGTAACTACAACCCTTGAATTCTTTGTATCTGCTATAAATAATTTATTATCTGTATAATGAATATGTCTAGGTGAGGTAAGCCCTATTTCATTTGCAATTGTTTTAACAAAGTTTATTTCTAATTTTTTGGGATTACCATTTATATCATTTTCTTCATTTTCTATAGCTTCAACTATCATTTCATAAATACGGTCAAGATATTTTAAATCAGAGGTTTTTATTACATAGTCTAAAATACCTTTTCTCATTAATTCAATAATTAAATCTGTATCATCTAATGTAGTTGTTAAAATTATTGGTATATTATGTTGAATATGAGCAATAATGTCGTTTGCTGTTCCATCAGGTAAGATATAATCACAAATAATAAAATCAATTTCACATGTATTTAATATATGTATTGCTTTTTTTATTGTATCAACAAAAGTATAATCATAATTAAAATCTTTCTTCTTCATGTATGTAATAAACATTGGTTTTAGAAGTAAATCATCTTCAATATGTAAAATGTGATATTTCCTTTTTTTTATTGAGTTTATATCAAGAAATGTTTTTAATGGATTAATATCTAATGAATCAAATGGAATATGCTCTTCTTCATCTATATCTTGAGAAGTAATATTTTCTTTAGAAATAACTAGTTTTTCTTGTAACTCTTTATGAGTAAGACACATTTTATAAAAAAGTAATTCATTATATACGTCTTTCATTTTTTGATATCTTTTAGATATATCTTTCTCAAGACATTTATTAATTACATTCTCGATCTTGTCACTAACTTTTATATTTAATTCTCTAACTTTTTTGGGTTGCTCTGTCATTATTTTTATAATTGAAGCCCCAACTGTTTCTGCATCAAAAGGTAATTTTCCTGTGAAAACTTCATAAAGCATTGCACCAAAAGAAAATATATCTGCTCTTGAATCAACTGTTTTTGAACTATAAAGTTGTTCTGGAGACATATAAGCAATTGTTCCAAGCATTGAGCCGTCTTGAGTTAAATTAGTTTTTTTATTTTCTATACTTGCAATTCCAAAATCCATTATTTTTACAGAATCATCTTCTAAAACTTTTATATTTTCAGGTTTTATATCTCTATGAACTACACCTTTAGAATGTGCATGTTCTATACCACTAGATATTTGTATAATAATTTCTAATATTTCCTCCATTTTAAATATTCTTTTTTTCTCAAGAATATCTTTGAGAGTATCACCTGGTAAATATTCCATAGCAATAAAATATGAATTATTATCTTCAAAAACATCAAATATAGTAATAATGTTTGGATGATTTAATTTTGCAGCAGTTTGAGCTTCTCTCTTGAATCTTTCAACAATCTCAGTGACATCCTCATCACTAATATTTCTATTTACTATTAATTCTTTAAGAGCTACTTGTCTTTCCAATCTTAAGTCATCTGCAAGGTAAACAATCCCCATTCCACCATGACCGACTTCTTTTACTATTTTGTATTTTTCTTGTACAATGTCACCAGCACTTAAATCTCTTGAAATCATTTTTTATATCTCAAATAAATACAATTAAACATAAATTTTAATCAATAAATTATACATTAAAAATACTTCTTATCTTTTAATAAATAAAAATTCAATAAATAAATTTAGCTTACAAAGCTTACTTTTTTCATAGTATCTTCAAGTTGTTCTAATTTAATATTTTGTTCCATAACATAACTTGAGATTTGATATGCTGCTTCTGATGAGTTTTGAATAGTATAAACTAATTTACTTATAGAATCTCCAGCATTTTTAGCTATGTCAACACCAGTATCTGCTAGTTTCATTCCTTCTTCTGTCATCATAACAGATTCATTAGTTAGTGATTGAATTTCATTAAGTATTTCAGTAATTTTTTCAGTTGAATCTTTAGATTCTTCTGAAAGCATTTTAATCTCACTTGCTACTATAGCAAAGCCTTTACCATATTCACCAGCTTTAGATGACTCTATTGATGCATTAAAAGCTAAAAACTTAGATCTAACAACTATATCATTAATATAGTCTATAACTTGACCTATTTCTTGAGTTTGATAACTTAATTGGAGAATCTTAGTTGCAACAGCTTCTATCTGTCTCTTTATCTTTTCAACACCATCTATTGATTCTTTAACTGCATTTTCACCCTCTGTTGATACTCCAACTACCATTGTTGATGCTTCCGCAACAGTTTTTGCATTATCGGCAACAATCTCTGAAGATGTTTTTATTTGAGTAACAGAATCTGAAGTTTCTTTTATTAACTTTTCCATATTAGAAGCATTCTGTTCTGAAGCATTTTTTGCTCTTTCAATTAATTTGAAAGATGAATTAATATTATCAACCATTGAATTAAATGAATCAGATAAACTTTCTAATTCATCACCTGTTCTTATATTTGTTTTAACATCTAACATTCCTTGAGAAATTTTTCTTGCATTATTATCTAATTCTCTTATTGCTCTTACTATACCTAATACAACATATGCACCAAATAATAAATAAATTAATATAATTATAATAGATAAATATATAGCCTTAGATTTACTAGTGTTTAAGCTATCGATACGATTATTTAATAATATATTAATATTCCTTATATTAAGATCAAAAAGTTTAACAACTGAATCAGATGATTTTGATGCTAATGACTCTACACTATCTAGTTTGTCTTTGGATATTATTTTTGATTCTACAATATTTTGGCTTAATTGATTAAAGTTATTTGTATTGTTATATAAACTAGATATTAAAGGTGAGGTTTCTTTCTTTAAATTTTTAATAATAGTTGATGAAAAAGCTCTATTAGACTCAATTCTAACTTTATCAACACTATCAAAAATAACCCCTGTAAATATCACAACTCCTGTTCTTTGATCTGCATCAACTGATTTTTGAGAAATAATTTCTTGAAGTAGATCTTGCAATTTACTAATATTATTCAATGTTGAAACAAGTTTGTCTGCATTAGTATCAATAAGATAATATGAATCTGTCTCAAGATCTAAAACTAAATTACTTTCTGTTGAATATTCTGCAATAAGAGAAATAAGATTTTTTATTAATATTTGGTGAACTTCTTCACTTTTATTTATACTAAACCCTTTTTCTTTTTCTTTTAACTTCTTCCAATCTTTTCTAAAAACAGAGAAGATTGCTCTAGATTTATAAAAGCTATTAGATTGATTTATATTTAACATTTCAACTTCATCTAATGATTTATCAATATTATCTTGCAATATTTTTAAATTGTCTATTTTTATATTAAAAAGTCTTGATTTATGTAATTGAATATTGTGTTGATGTAAGTATTTTAATGTTTTAAACAAATGAGAAATATACTTAGTACCAACTATTTCTTTTTGAGTAAAAACTATACTCTGATTTTTTTCAGAAACAATTTGACTTATCAAGAATACAGAAGGTATTGATAATGCAATAAAAACTGAAACTATTTTAGATAGAATATTAAACTTCATATTTTATATCTCTTAATTAATATATTTTATTTATATATGCTTTTTATTTACCTGATATTTCTTTCTCAAGTTTTTTAAGAGCTAAAGCCTGAATTTCTCTTTCTAAGTTAGAGGTATCTGGTGCACTTGTTTTTCTTGGTTTTTCATAAACAGGTTTTGGTTTTTCAATAACTCTAGGTTTTTCATAAATAACCTGTGGTCTTGGTCTAATAACTTCTATTGGTGCTTTATAAGAACTAATAGCATAGGACATAACTGCTGATTTCTTACGTTCAGGAATAGGAGTACTAATTACCCTTGGTATTATTTTAATTTCCTCTAAGCTCTTTTTAATAGGTGTATCTTTACTTGCTACTTTAACAGGTAATTGTTTTGGTTTTGAAACTTCTATTTTAGGCTTAGTAACAATAGGTTCTTCTGTTATTTCTTCATCAAAATTAATTGGTATATAAACACTTGCTAAGAAAGTTGGATCTCCAGTATCTGATGATGTTAAGGTTTTATTTGTACTCTGAGAAAAAAGTAATATAACAAAAAATGACACAAATAAAGTTAAGAAAAACAAATATAAAACAGAATTATTAGAGCTTGTACTATTAGATGACATATTTTTTACTCCCTACTCCTTTAACACAGCATTATTTAAATTGAATGTTTAAAAATTAATACATCCAAATAAATACTTTATAATCCATTATAATATTAAATATCTTTTTTAAAAAAGTACATAATATTAAAAATAAACAAAGATAAAAATTAAATCATAAAATTATTTTCTTATCTTAATTTTATTTATTTCCTAGAGAATTATATTTTTTATAAAAAATATAATTCCAAAATATAAAACTTATATTAATGGCTTTTTCAATATTTAAAAAACCAATTATCAAATATTTTATCATATTCAATTATAATCTATTTAAGCTCTAATTAAAATTTTTGTCTAACTAAGTAATAAAAAATATTTATAAATTCAATCTATTTATTATTTTTCAAAAGCAACTGAATTGAGCTTTCATTTATTGTTTTACTTGGGATTTCTGTAATATCATTATTAGATAGTCTATACAATTTATAATTCATTATTTGCTCTAACGCATTTATTCCAGTTAGATTAGAATATTCTGCATGAATAATTTCACCTAGTGAAAAATAAATTTTACCAAGTAAATTATTATCATCTTTTAAAATATTAACAACTTGATTCATCCTTGCAATAATGAACATTAGCATAATATCTTTTAGATTTAATTTTGTTGGATACAAATTATTATTTATATTATTAATTTTACTTACAACATTATCAAAGTTTAGTGGTTTCTCAAGAAACATATTAGAATTAAATTCTAATGTATATTTTTTTATTTCTTCTGTTTCAAAAGCAGTCATTAAAAGAACTGGACATTCTGGTTTATTATCTTTTATCCATAAAGTTAATTCAACACCATTCATTTCTGGCATATTAACATCAGTAATAACTAAATCTATTTGATTTGTATTTAATATTTCAATTGCTGCTTTACCAGATATACTAGTCTGAACGTTAAAACCTTTTTGGGTTAAACCTTTTTCTGCTTGAACAGTTATTATTTTAGAATCATCAACAATCAATATATTCTTTATTTCTTTTCTCTTAGTTGTTAAATTTTGTATTGTTGTTGTTTTATTTATACTATTTAACTCAAGTTCCAGTTTTTTTATATTATCAGTTAAATTCTGAATTTTTTGTAAATAATTACTTTCATTAATTTTAAAATCATTTAAATTTATCTTTAAAGACTCAATGTTCTTTTCAAGAGCATTTATTATATTGTTTTTATCTTCAATACTTTTATTATTAATTTCTATAGTTGTACTTAACTCTTGAATTTTTAACTTAGAATTTTGAAATTCTTGACTCTCTTTATCATTATTCTCTTTATTACTATTTAATTTTTTTATCTCATCTTTTAAGTTATCTATTGTTTTTTTATTATCATTTGATTCATTTAACTTTTCATCTTTTAAAAAGTCTAATTCTTTCTTAAGATTTATAATTTCTGATTTATAAGAATTTTCTTTTGAATCAAATATTGCTTGGTTTTTTAATATGTTTTCTTTATATGAATCAACCTCTTTGATAATGTCATCTAAACTTAACTGCTTTGATTTATATGTTTCTATTTCTACTCTAAGTTTATCTAACTCTTTAAGTTCTTCTCTTGCAAATATCTCTTTTAACTTTTGAAACATTATTTCTCCAAAAAGTAATATATCATTCTAAGTAATCATAAAATAATACAATATAAATTATATTAAATGAATAGACTTCATTATATAGCTCCTATAGTTATACTAGATATTTTTTTATAACTATCTATTATAACAGACATTTTAGGCCATATAGAACAGTTTTCATTAATAAACTCTGGTTTACCATATAATTCTAAAGCTTTATCTATTAAATCATCTATGCTTAACCCTTTTAATGTAGTACCCTCAAATTTATCCGTAAATGTCATTTCTTCTACCACATTTTGTTCATTAAAGTTGAATATTATTCCTATATTATCGTATACTAAGCTACTTTCATTAGATTCAATTATATTATATGAAAGTCCATAAGAATTAAATATTTCTAAAACATCATTTTTATTTGATTTACTAATAGTTATTCCTAAAAATCTACCTGTTTCATCTATAAAATTATCAGAAGCATTAAAAATATTATTATCATTTTCTTCTAATATTTTTTCGAGTTTACTCAAATTAGTTGATATTTTATTACCAAGATTTAAATTTATTAATACATTTTTATCTTCTTTATCCATTCTATTAAAATTTTTAATTAATAGAGAGTTAAGTGGTATATTTATTGTTATATCTCTTGGTTCAATCCATTCTAAATCATTAAAAACCAAATTTTTAACTTTTGATATTTCGAAAAAAGCATCTTCACCATTATAACTATCAAATTCAACATGAATAATATGTCCATTTTTTATATAAATTTTACCATCTATATTCATAAATTTATCTTTAATATCAATGACTTTATCCTTTTTCGACATAGAAATTATTTGAATAAAGTCAAAAATATTTATATTTTGAATATTACCTGAAAAATTATTCTTATTAAGAAGCTTATTTATGTTCATCTCAAGTTTTTCAAGGTTTATAGGTTTATCAATATAATCAATACCATACTTTGAACTAAAAATTTCATGACTTTCACTAACTTGTCCAGACATAAGTATAAATTTAGTATTACTTATATTTTCTCTTACCCAAGTCATTAATTCTATACCACTCATTTCAGGCATATTTATATCACTAATAATAAGTCCGAAATCCTTTGATTTCAACATTTGAATACATTTGATAGGTGAATCTACAACTGTTATAGAAAATTTCTTTTTAGATAAATATCTTTCTATAAGCCTTAAATTAAAAGTATCATCATCAACAACTAAAATATCTTTATTTTTTGCTTTATTTATACTATCTTGAATTAAACTATTATTTTTTCTTGTTTCATCAATTCTTTGAGCAATGTTCATAATTAAGAATTCAAATGGGATGTTTATAGAATTTATCTCAGGTTCTTCCCATTCAACATCACAAAATTCTCCATTGCTAATACTCATAATATTATATAAAGCTTCCTCACCTATTAAGTCATTATATTTAGCATGAACAATTTTACCTGGTTCGAAATAAATAGCCCCAATATTACTATTTTTATCAGTTATTTTTATAAATTTTTTAACATTACTGAGAATAATTAAATGAAAAAACTCAAAAAGATTAATTTCATTAATACTACTATTGAAATTTTTATCATATAATATATTTTCTATTATAGTATTTAACTCATCATAATTTGATTTTTTCTCAAAATAACTAATACAGCCATGTTTCATTGCAATCTTTTTTACATCTTGACTACCAAATGCTGTCATTATAATTACTTTTATTTCAGGTTTATTCTTTCTTATCCATAAAAGAAAATCATAACCTGAAAACTCTGGCATATTGATATCTGTTATAACTAGATCTATATTATCCCTTTTTATAACTTTTGCACCATCAATTGCTGACGTTTTTGTTACAACTTCATATCCTTTACTTTCAAAGAATTTTTTCATAACAATAAGAATAACCTTAGAATCGTCTACAATTAATATTTTTTTATTCTCTTTCATATAAACTTGTTAGCATATTGAAATATTAAATAACCTTTTTATTACTTATATATAAAATGAAACTTAAAACTTCTAGATATAGTTAATTTAAGTTGACTATTATACAATAATACTTTAATAAGTATAAATTAATAATATATTAATGTTTCTTATAAAGTTGATAACTTAATATTTTAATCTATAAAAAAATAAATTATAATAACTTAAATTATAGTATTGAAAAATAGATAAGAAATGATATTTATTACATTTATTTCAAATGAAGTTATTTTTTGTATAGAATCTAAGCATATTACAGAAATTGTAAGAATGGTTAAAATTAACCCTTCTGATTCAGATAAAATATCAGGATTTCTAGATTATCGTGGTGATATAATACCTGTTATTGAATCGAGCAAATATATAAGGAATACTTCAAAAACTTATCAAATTGATAATATTATTGCAATATGCGACTTTAATAGTAAGAAGATTGCAATTCTAACAGATGATCTAAAAGAAACTTTAGAAGTAAAAGATTTCAGTTTAGAAAAATCAGATTTTAATATTAAATATTT
>JAXLXG010000071.1:0-2033 GCA_046328075.1 Candidatus Sericytochromatia bacterium | reverse complement strand
CTGCTTCTTGTTTTTGGTAATACCTTTGTTGTTCAGTATTTGTGTTTGCGCAACAGGTATCACGATAGCCAGCAGCGCTACAAATTCTGTAAAGGTATTGTTCAATCCTGCAATGGAAGAGATGATGGCCATGTTTTGAGAACACAAAGTGTAAACCGTTTTAAACATGGTCATTTTATTTTCGATACGCTTTCTCATATCTGTATTTTTAATAGTGAAGAATCAATTTGAATATATAACGATACACACATTTTTTTATTATGTAAGACACATATATTTTAACATTTTTTTAGAGATTGGTAATCTGTATTCGAGCAGCATATTAACATTTTATCTTACCTGTTAACAAGTTAAAATACAAGCCATATAAAAAAATGTTTTTTTTAGTAAATTAGAAGTATATATAATTATATGAAAAAATATTTTAGGTATAAATAATACTCGTAATTTAGCTTTAATAGCTTAGTACTTATTTTTAACTCATGATTTATCAATATAAAATATGAAAATAAAATTAACTTTTGAAAACAAATTCTATGCTATTTTAAACTTAAACAATGATTTTAAATGCGTAGGAAAAACAATTACTGATGTGGAAAATCAAATAATCGGTGATTTTAAAACTGTTTTTGACACAATGCTTCCAATTCATTCCGCAGAATACCATTATGATATTATTGAAATAAACTTTATAGAATATCATACAAAAGAAAATGAAGATATACTTGGATATTTTAGTCATGAAAAAACGATAAAAAACAATGCCTATAATTTTGGTTTGTATTATGACACTTGTAAAGAGTATCTAATAAATAAATGTCAGGTAAAGAAGATAACAATAAAAAATACGTTGGGCTTTGGGAACATGAAATTATTCACATGCTTGATTTTAAACTCATCACCAACTTTCGTGAGGACAGAAATAAACTAATGAAAAATGAATTTAAGCCAACACCGAATTATAGTCCTTTTTTTGATATTAACGACAAACCTAAAGACTATTGGTTTTTGCTCGATATTATCAATTTGATGCGTGTGGAAGGATTAGCAACATTGTATGAGTGTTTATTAGGTCTAAGAGAAGATAGTATTCATTCGTTTGAAAATTTCAAGGAAAACTTGATGTTTCAATTTAAGGTAGTTATAAATTTTGTTGAGAGTGTAAAATTTTTAAAATCTAACCAACATAAACAACAAGCTGATTTAATAAAACTGATTCGTTCTTTGTGTTATGAAACTGGCAAATGGATAGTCTTGTATATACTTTCCAATAAAGAAGAGATTGACTGTAATACTGCAAGTAAAGAGATTTTAAATACAGGAAATTTTAAAGTTAATTCTGAAGAATGCAACTCAATAATGAAAGAAGCATTAAAAATTGATTTTACAGAATTTCTTTCCATGCTATTACAATTATCAAATCCTGAAAAACAATTTTTCAATAGTTATCAATTATTAGAAGATATTGGTAATCTGAGTGGCGGAAAAATATCGAATCAGGTTTCAAATGATTTATTTTTGCTTTATTGTACTTCACGAGCTAACAATAAAAAGGCATTTATTGAGATTCTATCAAAGTATGTTGGAGCAAAAATGAAAGAAGAAGAAATAATAGCATCTTATGCAGATTTTAAAACATACAGCAAAAGTGATAATTATATTGAAAACACTTTATATACCAAAACATCCGAATTATATGAAAGATGGAAAAGCGATAAACAAAATGAATTGTTAGTCTATGCACTCACCTATATTCTAGACGATGAAGATATGATACCCGATGATATTAAATTCCTTGGCTACTTAGATGACATGGCTGTAATAGATAGTGTGGAATTTTTATTGGCTAATAATAACTAATCTTTTAATATTTACTAGATTTAGTTAAACAATGAGGTTATGAATATTAGAATTTATATTCCAAAGATGTGTAAAAAACTAGTGCATTATTAATTTTAACTTTTAGCGGTTCATATTTTTACAAAAAAACAAAGTAAAGTCAACTTCTGGGACACTACTCATATTGATTGAAT
>JAXLXG010000070.1:0-3809 GCA_046328075.1 Candidatus Sericytochromatia bacterium | reverse complement strand
TTTAATTTCATCTTACACTATATATAAGTTATTACCTGTTACAGCTTTTCAAATCTTGCTTGAAAGAATCTTAAATATTATGGTTCATAAACCATTTTCAAACCATTGATAGCTTTTCTTCTATCATATACTGCTGCTGCTGATTCAGCAATAACATCCATATGAGCTTGCGTATAAACTCTTCGAGGAATTGTAAAACGCACCAACTCTAATTTTGGATAGTAATTTTCACCGTTTGATTTTCTTCCCGCCGAAACGATACCTCGCTCCATTGTTCTAACTCCTGAATCAACATAAAGTTCCGCTGCTAATGTTTGCGCCGGATATTGATCTTGTGTTAAATGCGGTAAAAATGCTCTAGCATCCACAAAAATTCCATGCCCTCCAATTGGTTTTACAATAGGAATATTATACTCCATCATTTTATGACCGAGATATTCTACTTGCCCTACTCTTGCGTGTTGATGGTTATCATCTAAACTTTCTACAATACCAACCGCAATTGCTTCCATATCTCTTCCTGCCAAACCACCATATGTATGGAGGCCTTCATATACAACAACTAAATTTCTTGCCTCTTCAAACACATCCCAATCATTAATAGCAAGAAAGCCTCCTATATTAACTAAAGCATCTTTTTTAGCACTCATTGTTGCACCATCAGTATATGAACAAATTTCCTTTACTATATCTTTAATGCTTTTTTTGTCATATCCTTTTTCACGTTGTTGAATGAAGTATGCATTTTCCGCAACTCTTGTCATATCATGAATAATTCGAATTCCATGTTTTTTAGTATAAGCTCTTAATTCTTTTAAATTAGCCATACTAACAGGCTGACCTCCTGCTAAATTTACATTTGTAGCTAAACTCACATAAGGAATTTTTTTAGCTCCATGTTTTTTTACAAGTTTATCAAGTTTATTGATATCGACATTTCCTTTAAATGGATGTTCATTTAAAGGATCATGAGCCTCATCAATAATAATATCTGCAAAGATTCCTCCTGCTAACTCCTGATGTAAACGAGTTGTAGTGAAATACATATTACCCGGAATAATATCTCCTTTTTTAATTATTCATATAAGGAATACAAAGAGCTCGTGATAAAGTTAGCAGAAGAAAAAAATTGCACCGGGGATTCAAGTCCTGAAAGAATTAATGCTACTGCACTTAACGCGCAAAGGATGAAACGAATTGACAAACAAATTGAATTAAATGATGATTTAAAAAATGTTATTTCATCAATTAATAAAAAATATACCTGGACTTTAATTGTTGAATCTTGGTGTGGAGATGGAGCACAGTGTGTTCCTGTTATAGCAAAAATTGCTGAATTAAATCCAAATATTGAATTGAATCTTATTTTAAGAGATGAAAATCCAAGCTATATGGATATTTTTTTAACTAATGGAGCAAGAGCTATACCAAAATTAATTTTTGAATATAACAACAAAGTAATTGGAACCTGGGGTCCAAGACCTAAAGCAATTCAAAAAATGGTAACAGAATACAAACAAAGTAATCCTAATGTTTCTCACGAAGATTTTGTTACCATATTACATCTATGGTATGCTAGAGATAAAACACAATCATTACAAAATGAATTAAAAGAAATAATATCCGAATTATAATAATTATAAAAATTAAAAAGATGATAACAATAAGTAAAATTGATGTGACTGTTCTTGAGCCGAGAATGAAACATCCAACAATTTTTAAAAAATTTGATGAAATAACTGCAGGTGAAAGTTTTATTATTTCTAACGATCACGATCCAAAACCTTTATATTACCAGCTACTAGGAGAACGTGGAAATATCTTTTCATGGGAGTATATTGAAAATGGGCCAGATAACTGGCTAGTTAAAATTCAAAAAAATAATTCAACAAAAGAAGATAGTATTGGTGAATTAGTAGCTAAAGATTTAAGAAAAGCTGAAGTCTTTAAGAAATTTAACATTGATTTTTGCTGCGGTGGTAAAAAAACGTTATCACAGGTTTGTAATGACAAACAAATCAACATAAAAGATGTTGAATCAGAACTTGAAAAATTAGATTCTACTTCAGAGTCCGTATCACAAAATTATAATGAATGGTCGTTAGATTTTTTAGTTGATTTCATCATCAATACTCATCACAAATACGTAAAAAATTCGCTCCCTATTCTTCTTGAATATACTGCTAAAGTTGCCAAAGTACATGGCAAGGAACATTTAGAGGTAGTTGCTATTTATGATTTATTTAAAGAAGCTTCTGACGAATTAAACTTACATATAATGAAAGAAGAAACTATTTTATTTCCATATATAAAGCAATTAGTTAATGAGAAAAACTCAGTAAATGAAGGATGTTCTTTTGGAACTGTCAAAAATCCAATCAGAATGATGGAACATGAACACGATGTAGTTGGAAATATATTTAAAACTATCAGGGAACTATCTAACGATTATACTCCACCTGAAGATGCATGCACAACCTACAAACTTTCTTATAAAAAATTAGAAGAATTTGAGAACGACTTACATCAACATATTCATTTAGAGAATAATATATTATTTCCAAAAAGTATAAAATTAGAATCAGAATTATTATAATCACTCAACAGGCCTCTTTTGAGGCCTGTTTATTTTTACTGCCATGTATATAGATGAAAATACTAAAATATCAAAAATCATAAATAATACGCCTGAGGCTATTGATGCTATTGTTTCTTTATCGAAACATTTTGAAAAATTGCGAATCACAATCCTTCGAAAAACACTCGCTTCAAGAGTAACGATAAAACAAGCAGCCAAAATTGGAGGAGTATCGGTTAATGATTTTTACAAGAAACTATCTCCTTTAGGATTTACATTTGAAACTAGTAAAACTAACAACATTGATTCCGAAAAAGAGGAAGAGGCTTTATTCATTAATAATTTTGAAAATGGTAACGTAGAGGAATTAGATGTAAGAGGAATATTAAAACAAAATAAAGATCCATTTAATCTTATAATGGATTCGCTAGAAAAACTTCCTGATGGATATACTTTAAATATCATTAATACATTTGAGCCAATTCCATTAATAAATATTTTATCAAAAAAAGGATATACACACCAAACAATTTATAAAGACAAACAATTGGTACATACTTATTTCAAAAAACAAATAAGCACAAGCGAAACAATTGATATAAATAAAAACAAGAGTAAAGAAGAATCTGCAGAACTATTAAAAAAGTATAAAACAAACATTAAAGAAATAGACGTTAGAAATTTAGAAATGCCATTACCTATGTCTACTATTTTAAATGAACTATTATTATTACAGGACGATTATTTATTATTTGTTCATCATAAAAAAGTACCTAAATTTTTATTTCCTGAGCTTGCAGAAAGAGGTTATAAATGGCATATACAGGAAATAAAAGAAGATGATGTGAAATTATATATCTTTAAATGGTGATACAGCCAAACATAAAAGATGTAAAAACTGCTAATGTTGTAATGCTTCATTACATTACAGCTAGTATTCTTTTTTTGGTTATTTGTTGCTTAGTTATAATGTACCCTATTAGTAGGACAGTATTACAACGAAGTTAAGATATAATGTTGTTGTTGTAACTCTTTTTCTTTTTTTGCTTCTTTTTTTCTTTTTGTTGAAATGTGTTAATATGTTCATAACTCATGCTGCTTTAAAAAATTTCTCGGCAGGTGTTTGATATGCTAATGATTGATGTTCTCGTTCATGATTATAAAATTGAAAATATTTTTCCAGTCCCTGGTATAATTGTACTCCATCCTCAAAGGCATTCAAATAAACACA
>JAXLXG010000007.1:0-156100 GCA_046328075.1 Candidatus Sericytochromatia bacterium | reverse complement strand
GGCTTTAGTATTGAAGAAATAAAAAACATAATAAAAATACGTGAAAATGGTGATTTACCAAAAGATGTTGTAATACAAACATTAGAAGAACAAAAGTCTACGTTAGAAAAAAGAATAAAAGAAATGATAGTCTTTAATGATAAATTATCAAAGGTAATAGATAACTTTAAAAATAATGAGCATGTTTGTAAAAAAGGTAAAATTTGTGGTTTAATAGAGATTTTACTTGATTAAAAAAAATAATTATAAAAAATCTCTAAATTTAGAATAATTTAGAGATTTAGTTGTTGTGGTTCCTGTACTATCTATATTTAAAACAATATTATATGTAGAAACAACACCCTCAGAAGATGTAATTGTTATTATTCCAGTACCTGTACCATAACCATTTGAATCAAGAGTTCTAGATTCGCGAATAATTTTTTTCTTGCCATCTTTATAATCTGATGTTGTTTCTGTTGTTTCAGTTTTGGAACCATCACTATTAAAAGTATTAACTTTAACAGCTAATTGATTAAATAAACTATTTCTTTCCTCTAAATTATGTATTACTTTTATCAATTTTTTGGTTGATTTTTCATAGGTTTTTGCTGCTTTATTAACTTTGATAGAGTTACTTTTTCTAAATTCTATTTCAGTATTTTTTGTTATTGTACCATCACCATTATCTATGGTAATTTGCTCACTTTTTTTATTTGATATCTTTTAGGTAAAAATAAGTTTTTTAATGTACCTAAATTTATTGATTTTTTATTATTATATAAAGAATTATTAGAGTTACTTTTTTGATCTTTTATTGCATCTATAAGATTTCTGATGCTATCTATTAATTCTGAACCAGAGGATTCATTTACATACCATTTATTTTTAGCTCTATTATACCATTTCAAATTAATTGAAGTTCACGACAACCCTTAATGATGTATGGATATTGAATAATAGACATAATTTTTTGATTAGTAAATTCTTTAATAATCTTAGATAAATGCTCCTGTAATTTAGGTATAGAGTCAAAATTCTCCCAACTTATTTCATCTTTAAACTCTCTCCATACCCTCTCATACTATTTTAATTTTAAAAATAATGAAGTTACATGGCTTTAATAAAAATCATGCACATCTGGTATTTGGAATTGATATAATATTTTTTAAATTTATTTCATAACATAACTTTTAGGGTTACCATTTCTATCAGCTCTAAAAGTAATTTTTAGTAATATTTTTAGAATTATCTTTTAAAATATTTAAAAGTGTCTATAATATAAGTATTTAGGTATTATTTTTTATATAAAAAATTGTTAATGTTAAAGAAAAAATTATTTATTTTAATAATAGTATTAGCTTCAAATATACAAGTTAATAATGTGAGTGCAAATAATATAAGTCCAAGTTGGATAAAACCAGTTGAAGGAACTATACCAAATCCATTTGGAAATAATTATGAGTTTTATGATGTTTATAGGGCTGGGCATACTGGTGTGGATATAACTTCAAAAGTAGGAACAGAGGTTCATGCTGTAGGTGAAGGAATTGTGAAATTTATAAAAACTAAACCAAATATGCGTTATGGTAATTATATTGTTTTGGAACATAATAATGGATTATTTACTCTTTATGGACATCTAAAAAATGTTTTAGTAACAATTGATGAAGTAGTAAAGCAAGGTCAAATAATAGGACATAGTGGAATGAGTGGTTTAGCTAGTTATCCTCATGTTCATTTTGAAGTAATTGATAGAGTCCCAGTCAGAGATGGAGCATGGGGATATAATTATATATGTGAAAGAAGAAATGAAGAAATTATAAATAAAGAAAGAAGTAAAAGATTATTTTTTGAAAGAATGCCTGTTTATGATTTCCTGCCAATATCTACAATTCAAGAAAAATTTTCATTTTTAGGAGTGGATAGTAAACATATGGAACATTTCTACAGAATGAAAGATAATATATGTGTTGAAAAACCAATTTCTCCAATCACATATTATAATCCTGAAAATTATTTACCTAAATATGATAAATCTACTATGCCTCACTTTGGGCATATACCTGAATAATATTTAATTTTGATATGATTAAAGTATATAGCTTATTATTTTTAAGTATATTTCCATTACTTTCTAATACTTTAGAAGAAAAAATAGTATTACCTGAATCATTGAATAACTTTAAGTTAAGAGAAACTCTTAATATATCAAAATCTAATTATTTAAAGTTAGGTATATATGAAAATAGAGAAAGAATATTTAAAATAGTATTTTTTGATCCAAAGTATATTCAATTTAAAATACAATTCTCAGATAAATCACCTAAAAGCTTTGCTTCACTTTCACAGCAAAAAAATTTTCTTCTTGGATTTAATGGAATCACTATTTCTGATAATAAACCACAAGGAGATATTAAAGGAGAAGACCTAGAGTTCTCAAATAAGCCTATAAAAATATATCAATTAAAGAATGATCAAACTGCTGTAAATCTAAGACATTCTATAGGTATTACAGAAAATAATGAAATTGAAATAGTAAAGGGTGGAATAAAGCTCAAGAATAAAGTTAATAGAAGTAATAATGCATTTAATCATGATAAGTACAAGTTTTTTATAAATGGTGCATCTTTATTATTTAATGAGCACATATTTTTAAATGAAAAAAGTTTTTTAATATATTACAGAATGAATAATGATAAAGACTTAATAAAAAATATGATACCTGAGTCATATTCTCCAAGAACTGCGATTGGCATAACAAATGATAATAAAGTTGTGATTGCATCATTTTCTGAGGGCAAATATGGAGATGGTATTGGTTTTAATGCATTTGAAGTATATCAAACGTTAAAAAACTTAGGTTGTGTAAAAGGTCTTATGTTTGATGGTGGTTCTGCTGCTTCAATGTTCAGTGAAAAATTTGGTTTTTTATCTAAACCTAAAAATGAATATATGTATAATTCAAGCTTTTTAACTATATTTGATTAACAAAGTTAATTTTCAATTAATTTTACTGTTTTATCTATAATATCAGAGTCATCAAATATATTATTACTATTAGAATCTATATAGAAATATTTAAAGTATTGAGAATTATTATTTAATTCTATGCTAAAGTTAGTATACTTACCTTTTTTTATTAGATTTGATTTATATATAATATTTTCTGAGTTATCTTTAAAAATAATAAAACCATTATTATTTGTAGTAAAGTTTATAAGTAATGTCTTTTTTGTTGGCTCTTCAACTTTTGGAGCAACTCTTGACATTTTCTTTTCTGATTCATCTTTTACTTCTGATAGACTTGGTTTAGCAGGAGAAACAATATTTCCTGAAACACCACTTTCTTCATTATTTTTATCATCTATTTTATCTGCATCTTGATTAGTAGTCATTTCTTTAGGAGTTATAGGCTCAGCAGGTAAAATACTAATTTTAGACTCTAAAGCTTCTTTTTTATTATTTTCTTGATTTTTATTCTCATTTGTTGTATTTTTAGTCAAAACTCTTGCACTAGGAGAATTATTAGTATCTTTCTTTGCTAAGGAAATATTTTTTAATGGTTTTATTGATGCTTCTTTTTTGAAAGATGGTGTAACAGGTAATTGAGTAATTAATGACTCTTTTTCTTTTATTCTATCTGAGTTATTTGTTTTATTATCTTCTTGAGATTTATTATCTTGTAATTTGATATCTTTTTTAATAATCTCAGGTTTTGAAAACTCAATTGTTTTTGGAGTTTTTTGATTAAAAAAATTATCTCTCTCTGTTTTTTCTTCTTTCTGTAAATCAACTTTATCCGTTTTTTTATTTAGTCTTGTTTTACTTTCAGGAGCACTATTTTTATTAAATTGTTTAGATTTTTGCATAATATTAGAATTAGTTTCTTCTAACTTAGCATTATTTTTATTAAAGTTTTTTTTATTAGCTATAATACTTAAACTTGGTTTTTCTAAACTTACTGACGGTGAATTTATCTGGGCTGATTTACTTTCTTCAATATTTGAATCATTGGAGCTGTTATTACTAGCTTCTTTATATTTAGGTTCATGAAAATCTGACATATCAGTATTAAAAGGATTAAGTGTAAAAAATAAAAGTAAACAAGCGGCAATAGCACCTGAAGAATATTTTAATAATTTATTATTTTTTAAGATATACCAAAAAGATTTTTTTACTATGTTTTCTTCTTTTTGTTCTTTGGGTTCTTGAACATTTTTAGTATCTATAACATTTTCATATATTTTTTCTTTAAAATATGGAGGTGTTATATTTTTAATTTCTTCTAAACTAGATTTTAGAAAACTATATGTTTCAAAACAGCTATCACACTCTAAAATCTGCTCTTTTATTAGAGCATTATTTAATGATTTTCCTTCAACATATAAGCATAATTCTTCTATATCGTGATTACAACTTTTAATATCTGTATCTATAGAGTTTTTAAGTAAGGAAAGAAGTTTTTCTGAATTATTTTTTTCGTGTTCATTTAAATCTGAGTTATTCAGATTATCATCATTATTTTGAATATAATTTAAAAACTTATTTTCCATAATTTTATTAGACGGATATTAATTTCATATTTTTACACTTCGACCAATTGAAAAATATCATAAAGACTTTCTTTAAACTCTTTTGTATCACTAGTATTATCTATTTGATAAAACTTTTTAATTTCGTTAATTAATAATTTAATTGATTTATCAATTTCTGCATAAACATCTTGTTCTTTAGAAAAGTTGAATAGTTCAGAATATTTATTAAAAATCTCTTTTATACTCTTATCATCTTTAAACTTAAGTTTAAGTAATCTTTTTGATTTAGACTCTAGATTTTTATAAGATTTAGAAAAAATATCCAATATCTCTTTTGATAAATAATCTTTATCGTTAAAAGTTAAATCTATTTCTTTTAGTTCTTCATCTTCATACATAATATTAATAGACTCATTTCCGCTATTTTTTGAAAAATTTGAAAATAAATGTTGCCATAATTTACCTTCACCGTCTTTTTTTAATAAATTTACAATTATATTGTAATTTTCAATTAGTTCAATCTCAGAAATATTTGACTTCTCAGCCCTAATAATAGAATCTTCTAAGTTTTTACTTCTAGATAATATTTTATAAATCTTTTTTCCTTTTTCATCTAAATCTTTTAAAGCTGTGGGTATATTAATTTTCCCATACTTACTAATAAAATAATCATTATATATAAACCTTAAACAAGCTGTTATATATGTTTTTAAACTGCTTTTTCCTTGAAATTTAGCTACTTTATCTTTTAATGCTGAAAAAATATATATGTATAATTCTAATCCTTCATCACAAGCATTAGTATTAGGTGTTTTTGATTTATTTTTTATTGATTCAACTACACAATCTATATTATTATTAAAAACTCTACAAGTATTTTTACACCATTGAATTATGTTAGAAAGTATATAATCACTGTATTTATCAACAAAAAAATTCCAAGATAATAAATCGCCATTTGATATTTTAATAGCTAAATCTTTATCATCTTCATAAGTCGTCATATTGTAGCAATATTTAAAAAGTTTTTACTATAATAAAACAATGTCTAAATTTTAGTTTGATTGTAACATAATAAATGAGTGAAATTAATTTCAAAAATAAACTGATAGAATTTACTTCTGATAAAGTTCTTGATAGAAAAGAGTTAGAACAATTAAATAGCCTTGCAAAGAATCCAAATCTAAAAGATAAAACTTTGGCTAATTATGTAATAAATGATTTAAATAGATTTAAAGATACCACAAATCTAAGTTATACATTGAATGAGCCAATGGGAAAAGCTATACAATTAAATTTTACTTTTAGTCCTACATATAGTGAAGATGATTTAATAAAAGGTAAGGATATTTTAGAAATTGTTTCTAATATTTCTCAAAGTGATAATTTAAAAGAAACTAACGATGATGGAAATAGATGTGCTGCCAGTGCTTTTTTAAATGCTTATTTGCTTATGGATGGTAAGTTTGAAGATATTTCTCAACAGTTTTCAATTTCAAAAGATTTAACATATAAAAATGTTCATTTAGTTCAAGAAAAAATATATGATATGGCTAATACTGACTCAAAAGCAGGTATTAACTCTGGACTTACGTATAATTATAATACAAAGTCTGGAGAAATTTCTGATATTAATTATAAAGGTGAACTTTCTGAAGTTAGTAAAAAAATAGGTATTGATATTAAACCACTCTTAGGTAAAAATGTACAAGATATTTATAATAAAAAAGAAGCTATAGATTCTTTTTTTGCTAATAATCCTAAGGGAGTCTTACAAGTTTCTGTTCATTTAGATACAAAAACAGGTGATTTATATACACCAGCTCAGAATAAACCTGAGAATCATGCTGTTTTAATGTTTTCAAGAAATAATAAATTTTATCTTTTAGATACAGGAGTTGTTACAAATGGAGCAGGTAAGGCACTAAGAGAATTAAATAAAGAACAGTTCTCTGCATTTACTGAAACTACTTCTGGTAATGTATTGGGACTATCAATGAAAAGATAAATAAACTGGTAAAAAGAAAAATAGTGGTGAAGAACTACATGGCACTTATACAAGAAATTCAATAGGAACAGATGCTTCACATGGTTGTATGAGAATGCAAAATGAAGATATTGAAGAAGTCTTTAAAGAAATGAAAGTTGGAGATCTTGTAAAAATAAAAGATTAAAAAATTTAATAATATAAATAAAGAATGATAAACTATATAGCAACCCTAGTGGTTGCTATAATTATTTTTTAGATTTTTTACAAGGTAAATAATGACCGAAAAAAGCAAAAAAGTTTCTGAATCAGTTGTGTATATGAGTAGATTGATGAACCCTACAGAAGCAAATTTATTTGGAAATGTTCATGGGGGTAATATCTTAAAATTAGCTGATGAAATCGCTTATGTATGTGGTTGTAAGCATGCTGGATTTCAGTGTGTTACTGCCTCAGTTGATAGAGTTGATTTTTATCATTCTATAAATATTGGAGATTTAGTTACCTTTCAAGCTTCAGTAAATCTTGTAGGTCGTTCATCAATGGAAATCGGTGTTAAAGTAGTTGCAGAGAACCTATTAACGCAAAATAAAGTTCATACAAATAGTTGTTATTTTACAATGGTTGCTTTAGATAGTAATGGTAAACCAACAGAAGTTCCAAAATTGACTCTTGAAACAGAAGATGATACTAGACGTAATCATGAAGCACAAGTAAGAAGGCAACAAAGGTTAGATCATAGATTCCAAAAGAATAAGCAAGAAAAATAATTTAATGACGAAAAAATTTATATCTCTTTTTGCTGCTTATTTTTCTTTAATTTTACCAACAATAAGTTATGCTGAAGGTTTTCAATATTTCAAACCTGAAAATATAAAAAGAGTTGTTAATACTCCTCAAAATCAAATAATTTTTCAAAAAAATGTTAACTCAGAAGAGTTATCAAATAATTATTTACCTGAAAATTCAGAACCGCTTACAGATTATATACTTGGGATTGGTGATATTATTCAAATTGATATGCTTAGTAAAGATATAGAATTTGAATATACTTTACAAATTAATCCAGAAGGAAAAATTTTTATTCCTAAAGTTGGAGAATTTACAGCAATAGGCTTAAATACTTCTAGTTTAAAAGAAATAATAAAACAAAAAATATATAAAAAAATTAAAGAATTTGAATTATCGTTATCATTAGTCAAACTAAGAAGTATAAAAGTATTTTTAACAGGATATGTTAATAAGGCAGGTGTTTATAATATCCCTTATGACTTAAGATTATTTGAGCTTTTAAAACAGTTTGAAGGTGTTACAGAAAATGGTTCTATTAGAAATATTGAAATAACTTCTATAAATAATAAAAAAAAGGTTTATGACTTAAATAATTTTATCTATAAAGGGAATTTAGAAGATAATCCTAAAATAAAAGCAGGGGATAAAATTCATGTCCCATTTATTAATAAGAGAATTGCTATTTTAGGTGAAATATCTAAAGCTGGAATATATGAAATAAAAAATAATGATAATATTATTGATATTTTAAGAATCTCTGGTGCTTTTTCAAATGGTTTAGATACAGAGAATATAAAAATATGGAAAAATGGAATGAATAAACTTTATGAAAATCAATATGAAATAGAGCTTAAAGATTTAAAAACAAATTCTATAGATAATGGAGACATTATATATATTCCATCAATTAGACAGCCACAAGAAGACTCAACAATTCATGTATATGGTCAGGTTTTAAAAACAGGCTCTATTCCTTTTAAAAAAGGCTCAAAGTTCTCAGATTATTTTAAAATGTCTGGAGGCTCTACAACAGTTGCAGATCTTGAAAATGTTAAGATTATAAGAAGTAAAAATATCAATGGAAAGATTAGTACAGAAACATTTTTAATAAATGCAAATGATATAATTTACAATGGAAAAATTGAAAAAGATATTTTTCTTGAGCCTAATGATGTTATATTTATACCTGAAAGATTTTTTAATTTTAGAAACTTTAATGATATAACAAGTTTAGTTCTTTCTACTCTTGGAATAGTAAGTTTAGTTTTAAGTTTTACAAGAAAATAATGCAAGAAGAAAATTTATATACATATCTATTAGTTTTAAAAAAATACTTTGTATTGATTTTATTTAATACTTTAGTTTTTACAGGTATAGTTGGATATACAGTTTTTTTTTGCTCATACCAGTCTATGAAGCTGAATCTTCTATAATAGTTACACCTAAAGAGAATAGAATTAGTAATATTTTTAATAATTTAAGCTCAAGTATTCCTGAATTATCTAATATTAATTTACCCATGCTTAATTCATCTTCAACTAATACAAATGATTTTATTAGTATTTTAAGAAGTAGAAAGATGGCAGAAACTGTTATAAAAAGCCTTAAACTAGAGAAACATAATGAATTATTTGATGAGGATACTAAAACATTTCAGGCAATAATAGAAAAATTTCAAAAAAAAGTTAAAATTTTTCCACCAACTACAAAAGATAGTACTATAAGAGTTAAAGCAAGATTCAAGGATAAAAATACTGCTTTAAAAATATGTAATAAATATTTTTATGAATTAAAGAGATTTTTAGATAAGAATAATTTTAATCAAGCTACACGTAATAGAGTTTTTGTTGAGAAACAGTTAAACAAAACTAGTCAAGAGCTAAAAATTGCAGAAACCGAATTACTTAATTTTAAACAGAATAATAAAACAGTTTCATTACCTGATGAAGTTACAGAGTATATAAAGTATATATCAGACTTAGAAGCACAAGAGTTAAAATCTAAAATAGAAGAAAAAGACTTATCAGAAAGGATAAAATCAGCGTCAGCTAAAACATCTGAGTTTAATACAGAATGGCAAAATATGATAAGAGAAATGCAAATTACTCAAAGTGCTATGAAAAGTAGAGAAGAACTTCTTAAAAAATCAAAAGAAAAATACTATAACTTATTAAACTCTTTACCAAATAAAGCTTTATTTTTAGCAAGATTAGAAAGAGATATTAAGATAAAAAATGCTCTTTATTTAATGTTTACTCAACAATATGAATTAGCTAAACTTGAAGAATCAAAAGAGAATGAACCATTTAAGATCTTAGATACAGGTTATATAAATGATAAACCAGTGTTTCCTAGAAAAACTGTAATGACTATAGGAGCTTTATTAGTTTCTTTTATTTTATCAATAATGTTAGCATTTTTTATAGAATATCTAAAAAAAGAGAAAGAAAGATTAAAAAGAGAAGAAGTAAAAAGAATTTAGAGAAGAAGATAATAGTTAGTAATTTTCAATATTATCTTATCTTTTTATTTCTTCTCTCATCACTTTTTTTCTTCTTGGCTTCTTACAAGTAATTTTGATATTATTTTTTCAAATTCATGAGTTACTTTACTATCATTAAATATTAAATGTTGATTTTCGAGAATTTTTTTACTTATACTTTCTCTAAAATTAGTATTATTAGCTGTTTTTATTGCTAAATCAATAAATTCATCTTCATTTGATGCTATACAATCAGATATACCCATAGTCTTATATAATGCATAAGTGTATTTACTTCTTTGAAAATTACTTGGTAAAGTTATTATAGGTAAACCAACTGAAAAAGCATCATAACTAGTATTAACCCCACCAAAGTTAAAAGTATCAAGCATAACATCTGATATTTTTACAAGATTTATATAATCTGCACCTCTCATTATTCTAGGATGAAATCGAATACGATTAAAATATTCACCATGATTTTCTTTTAGACGTTTTTTTAATAATTCTGTAACATTAGGATTATGATCTTCAAATAATAAATAAGTGGCTTTAGGATCTCTTTTTAAAATTTCTAAAGTTGCTTTATCAAAGTCAGGTTGTATTTTACGTAGATTTTGTGTGCAAATATAGATCTTATCGTCATTAAAAAATCCAAAATGTTCTCTAGGTAAGAAATTTTTAGGTAACGGGGTTCGATAATAATAAGTTAATGGGCTATTAAGAGAAACAAGTTTTTCTGAAAATTCTTTATAGCTATCATTGTCTATCATTAAATCACTTGAAATATAATAATCAACTTCTTTGATTCCACTTGTTACAGGCCACCCAAAACTTGTACATTGTACTCTTGCGAGTCTAAAAAATGGTAATATATAATTCATTGTATCTGTACCAATTTCCCAATAATATAATAAATCAAAATTATATTTAGCTATTAAATCGATACAAGATGAGATTTTATCAGGTAAAGCAAGAAATTTAATTAACTCATTTTTTAAATTAGGTTTTATTATTGTTTTATAGCTTTCTTGAGTAGAAATTATAGTAATATTAAAGTTTTCTGTAGATATATTATTTAATATACCTTTCATACAAGTTATAAATATACCTTCATGACTTTTAGTTACTAAAAATGCTATTTCTGGCTTTATATTTTTATTCCTTAATTCCTGAGTGTAATTGTTTGGAATAAGTGCTTTTGAAATAATACTTGAATATTTTTCTCTAATATTTTTATCTTCTAAACCTTGATAAATCATTGCTAGAGGTATTCTTAAGTTAATATTATCAATTTCTGAAAGTTCAATTTTAAAATTAATAGATGAGTATTTATCTAAGTTATTTGAAAAATTATTTTGATATTCTATAACTTCACTCTTATTATAGGAAATAGGAGCATCTAAAGTATCTCCTAAAAATTCATATAATATTTTATTAGATTTATTATTAGCTAGTATATAGTAATACTTTTTTGCTTCTTCTAAATTACCTACTTCTTGATAGTAGTAAATTATTTTATCTAAAACACTAGTTTCATCAGGATTTATATTAAAAATGTTTTTATAACAAGATATAGCTTCTTTTATCTGATTTAATTTAATATAAACATTAGCTAGTTCATAATAAATATCTATTTGCTCATTATTTATAAGTAGTGAATTTCTATAATTTTCTATAGCTAAATTATAATTCTCTTTTTTAAAATAAAGCTTAGCTAAATTGTTATAACTTATATAATCATTACTATTTGAAAGTATTTTACTTTTATAATTACTTATCATAAAGTTAAATTCCATATCATCTTTATTTTTGAGATTTATACAAATATTTAAATTATTTAAGGCTTCAGTATAGTTAGGATTAATATTTATAGCTTTTTGATAATAACTGATTGCTTTATCAAAATACTTATTTTCAAGCATAATATTACCTAAGTTAAATAATGCTCTTAAATGATTAGGATTAATATCTAAAATGATATTATAATTTTCTATTGCCTCATTTATATTCCCTTGTATTTTTAAAACATTAGCTAGATTATAATAGGCTTCTACAAATCCAGCAGCTAGATTTATTGCTTGATAAAAATTATATTCAGCTTCAGAATAAAGCCCTTTTAATCTATAACATTCACCAAGATTATTAAAATACATAGGGTTTTTATTTATTTCTATAGCTTTTTTTATAGATTCAATTCCTTCATCATGTTTATTTTGTTGACTGTAAACAACACCAAGTAAATTTAAAGCGTTTGATTCATTAGGATTTAAATACAAAATCTGTTTATAACTTTGTTCGGCTAATTGCAGTTGATTACTTTGATGATAGCTGGTTGCCTGTTTAATCAATTCATTTAAATTATTCACCTAATAGTACCTATTTTCAAATTTAGAATATAAAAACTTTTTAAATAATATATTATAGTTAAACAAATGGTTTTGAAAAAATAATTAAGTAAAAATATTTAATTTCTTTATACTTAAAAGTAATTGGTTTGTAAAAAATATATATCTGTATCTTTGTTACTGAAATACTCTTATCTTTCCACTCATTCCCTCTAAGGGCAACCACAAGGGTTGCACCCTACAACTTCTCTTGTCTTTTCACTTTTCACTCATCACTTTTCACTTATTGTCTTATCACTTTTCACTCATCACTTTTCACTTATTGTCTTATCACTTTTCACCTTTTACTTCTTACTTAGTATAACTAATTATGATAATATTAATTATTTGTAAAAACGTGTGTAATGGAGTATTTATAATATAAAAGATGTTTGAAGATTTAAAATTGCCTGAAAATATCATTCCAGTAGATGGTAGATTTGGTTCAGGTCCATCTAAAGTACCTACAGAGTTTCTAGATAAATTACAAAGAACAGGAAAAACAATTCTTGGTAATAGCCATAGAAATCCTATAATTCTAAACTTAGTTAAAAGATGCCAAGAAAAGCTTAAAAGTTACCTAAATGCACCTGATGATTATAAGATTTTACTTGGAAATGGTGGAGCTAGTATTATTTGGGAAATGTTAGCTTTTTCAGTTACAAAAGAAAAATCTGCTCATTTTGCTTGTGGTGAATTTTCTTCAAAGTGGCATTCATTAACAAAAGCAGCTCCTTGGCTTAAAGCAGATAAATTTGAATCTGATTATGGAACAATGCCAGAATTAAAATATAATGGAGATGCTGATTTAATTGGTATTACTCAAAATGAAACATCAACAGGGGTTATGATTCCATCTTGTCCTGAATTTGATTCAGATGCACTTTTATGTGTTGATGCAACATCAATTGCAGGTGTTACTCAATGGAATTTTGAAAAAACAGATTTATATTATTTTTCACTTCAAAAAGCTTTTGGCAGTGAAGGTGGATTATTTTTTGCTGTTGCTTCACCAAGATTTATAAAAAGAGTTGAAGAAGTTAAAGGAACAAGATATATTCCTAGTATGATGAGTTTTTCAGAAGTTGTTGCAAATAGTGAAAAGAATCAGACTTTAAATACTCCATCATTAACAACTTTGTTTTTCTTAGAATGTGCTCTAGATGAATTAATTTCAAGAGGTGGAGTTAAGGAAGTTGAAAAACAATCAAGAGAAAAAGCTAATTTCTTATATAGTTATGCTGAAAAATCAGAGTTTTTATCTCCTTATGTAAAAAATCCAGAGTTTAGATCATTAAGTGTTGCTACACTTGATATTGATGAAAGTATATCAGCTGATGACTTAGTAAAAGCTTTTAGAAAAAATGGAATATTTGATATAAATAGTTATCGTAAGTTAGGACGTAATCAAATAAGAATTGGGATTTTCCCTTTTGTAGATTTTGATGATATAAAAAGACTTACACAATGTTTAGATTATGCATTTGAAACAATAAAAAAATAAAGGAAAAAAATATGAGCGTAAAAGAATTAGAAGAAAAATATCTTTCAACAAGAGTAAAAAATGTACAAGAATCTCAAACTTTACAAATAACAGGTAAAGCAAAAAAAATGATGGGAGAAGGAAAAGATGTTGTAAGTCTTTCAGCTGGTGAACCTGATTTTCCTACACCTGATTTTGTTTGTGATGCAGCAATTAAAGCAATAAAAGATGATTTTACAAAATACACAATTAATACAGGTACACTTGAGTTAAGAAAAGCTATTTCTGATAAGTTTAAACGTGATAATAATTTAGAATATACACCAGACCAAATAATTGTAAGCACAGGTGGTAAACAATCTCTTGCTAATGTATTTTTAGCTCTCTTAAATCCAGATGATGAAGTAATAATACAAGCTCCTTATTGGGTAAGTTATCCAGAAATGGCACACTTGGCAGATGCTAAAGAAGTTATAATTTCAAGTGATATAAACTCAGACTTTAAAATAAGTCCTGAACAATTAAAAAATGCAATTACTGATAAAACAAAATTATTTGTATTTAATTCACCTTCTAATCCTACAGGAACTGTTTATAGTGAAGAAGAAATTAGAGCTTTAATGGAAGTTTTAAGAGATAAAAAAGATATATTTATAATTTCAGATGAAATATATGAACATTTAATTTATGGTGAAAATAAGCACTTTAGCCCTGCTGCTGTAGAAGGATTTTATGATAGAGTAATAACTGTTAATGGTGTTTCAAAAGCTTATTCTATGACAGGTTGGAGAATAGGTTATGCAGCTGGTCCAAAATGGATAATAGATGCAGCAGCTAAGATTCAATCTCAAACAACTTCTAATCCAACATCTATTTCACAAAAAGCAGCAACAGCTGCCCTAAATGGAAATCATAAAGTCGTAAATGAAATGCGTGATGAATTTGAAAAAAGACGTGACTTTTTATATAAAGAGTTTAATAAAATTGAAGGATTAAAAGTTAATAATCCTGGTGGAGCTTTTTATATGCTTGTATCTGTAGAAGGATTAATGGGTAAAACTTTAGGTGGGAAAGTTATGAGTGATTCTGCAACACTTGCTTCTTATCTTTTAGATGAACATTTACTTGCTACAGTTCCAGGAGTTGCTTTTGGTGCTGAAGGATATTTACGTCTTTCTTATGCAGATTCAATGGAAAACCTTTCAAAAGCAGTTGAAAGATTAAAAAAAGCTTGTATGGGATAAAATTTGGTTTGAAATTATGATGTAATAATTTACATCATAATTTTATTTAATACAAATTAAGGAAATAAAATGGCAGTATTTAATCCAATTAACACAATAAATGATATAAACCGATTTAGACAGATAGTCGCTGTTTTATTTAAGCATGGTTTTGGACAATTAGTTAATCAGATTTTAAGTGCTGACACACCATTAGCAAATCTTTTAGGTAAATTTAGAAAAGAAGACGAAGAAGAAACAGGTCTAACTGAAAATAATATAACACTTGCAAGAAGAACATTATTAGTTTTACAAGAATTAGGGCCTACATTTATTAAATTGGGGCAAATCTTAAGCACAAGAGCAGACTTAGTTCCAGATGAATTTGTACAAGAATTTAAAACATTACAAGATAATGTCCCTCCTTTTAGTTTTGAAGAAGCAAAAATGCAAATTGAAACAGAGCTTGGTGGTTCAATTAATGAAATATTTGAATATTTTGATGAAAGACAATTAGCCACTGCATCTATTGGACAAGTTTATACCGCAGTTTTAAAAACAGGTGAAGAAGTTGTTGTAAAAGTTCAAAGACCAAATGTTGGTTTTATAATTCAAAGAGATATTGATTTACTTTATATATTAGCAAGACTAGCAGAAAGACAATCACCAGATTTAAGACTTTTAAATCCTGTGGGAATTGTTCAAGAGTTTGAAAAGGCTATTCATAGAGAGCTTGATTACAATACAGAATTAAGAAATGCCTTAAGGTTTAAAGAGGCTTTTAAATATCATGATCAAATAGAAATACCTGAAGTTTATAAAGAATATTCAGGAAAAAAAGTTTTTACAATGGAAAAAATCAAAGGTGTAAAAATTACTAATGCTGAACATATTGGCTGTGATAAAAAAGTTTTAGCAAGAGTTGCTTTAAATGCAATTTTACATATGGTTTTTGAAAATGGTTTCTTTCATGCAGATCCTCACCCTGGAAATTTATTTGCATTACCTGGGAATAGAATTGCTATATTAGATTTAGGAATGGTTGGTCGTCTCGATGAAGAAATGCGAGATAAAATGGCTGATCTTGTTATAGCATTAAATACAAGAGATACAGAAGGTGTTGCTCGTTCTCTTTATGGAATTGGAAAAAGTGAACAAAGAGTAGATTTTGCAGAGTTTAAAAAAGATGTAGGAGAAGTTTTAGACAAAATTCAGGGATTACCATTAAGTGAAATTCAATTTAGTGAAATATTAAATGAACTTATACAAGGTGCTAAAAAAAATAGAATAAAAGTACCTAATGATTATACATTGATGGGTAAAGCTATTATAACTATTGAAGGAATTGGGAGATCACTTGATCCAAGTCTTAATCTAGAAGAAGAAGCAGAGCCATTTGTAAGAAAGCTTATTCAGGATAGATGGACTGCAAAAAGAATTGGTCTAGATTTATATAAAAGAGGAAAAGAATTATATAACTTAAGTAATTATTTTCCTACCCAATTTGTTGGTTTATTAGATGAACTACAAAATGGAAATATAAAGATAAAACTTGAAGAAACAAAACAAGACAATTCTCTTAAAATTTGGGAACAAATAATAGGTAAATTAGCAGCAGGTATAATCACCTCATCATTAATTATATGTTCAACTGTTTTTATTGTAGTAACTAAAGAATCTTTTACATTTAAAGGATTACCATTAACACTTGTTCTAGGTATAGCATATCTTGTTATAGCTGTTATTTTAGGGTTAAATCTACTAAGAAATATAAAATTTAAAAAACCTGATATTTAAAGCAAATTAAAAGACAAAAACAATGAAAAATAACAATTTTTCCTCATCATATTTATCAAGTCAATTTTGTTTACTTATAGTATTCTTACAAAAATCGAGTGAATATAATTATAATTATATAAATAATGAAAGAAATTTTTAAACTAAATAAGAAGAAATAGGAGAAAGTAGTGGATATAACAAAATTATTAGAATTAGGTGGAGCTGTAATTCTACCTCTAATTATATTATCAGTAATAGCACTAACATTAATTGTAGAGCTTATAATTGTAAATGTTAAAAGTCATGGAAATCTCAAATCCTTAAATAATAATGAAGCTATTTTACCTTCTTATGATCCTGTATCTAAAGCATTTTCAGCTAAAGGTGATACAGATGATAAAGTAAATACTTTAACATTTGAAATTCAAAAAGTCGAAAGAAGGACTTCTGTTCTTTCTGCAATTGCTTCTATATCTCCTCTTGTTGGGCTTCTTGGAACTGTATTTGGAATGATAAAAATATTTAATGTTGTTTCAGTGGAAAGACCTGCAAACCCTCTTGAAGCATTATCTGGTGGTATAAGTGAAGCTCTTTTTGCCACAGCAGGTGGATTACTTGTCGCAATAATATCTGGTTTTGCTCATCATTTTTTAACTAATAGTTTAGAATCGATTAATGATAAATCTCTTTTATATCTAGATAAAAATTAAAATTAATATTAACTTTAATGTCTATTTTAATTATTTTAAAAAATTTTAGTTAAAATTAAATTTCACTCAGTTTTTCAAATCTAAGGATAGAGAGGGAAAATTTGTTAAAATTATGACAAAAAAAATTATTACTAATATATATAAGAAATTATCATTATCTATATTAATATTATTTTTTCTTCAAAATAATGTTTTCTCTGAAGAAAATAAAAAGGAAGATAATAATAATTTATCATTTCTTAATTCAAAGCTTAATATTTATGGATGGTTTAGCCAAAATATATTCTATGATTCAAGCAATAAAGAAACTCCATTATCTTTTGCCCAAAGAAACTTTAACTTAATAACAAATTTTAGTATTGATGAACATTTACACTTTTTTTCAAATATTTTTTGGTCAAGTGCAGAGAGAGGATCTTTCACAGAGAATTTATTAGGTACTTTGGAAATGGAACAAGCATGGGCTGAATATTCATTTTCAGATTATGCAAATATAAGAGTTGGACAATTTTTAAGCCCTTTTGGAATTTGGAATCAAAATCACCCAGCATCAACATCTTATGTATCTGTTTATCTACCTAAATCATTTTATGGTGAAGGCCCATTTGGTTTACTATTTTCAGAAAATAATAGAGGGGTTCTTTTTCATGGTTCAACAGAGTTGTTTAATGAATCAAGATTAAAATATGATTTATATGTTTCACAATCATCTTTTGATAATACAAAACCACAACAAGAAAATGAAAATACAGAACAAAAAGAAAATAATTCTGAAAAAAATGAATCACAAAATTTTATATTCAATGATAAATCAATTGGTGGTAGACTAAGGTTTAAACCGTTAGAAAATCTAACTTTGGGATCTTCATTTTTTATAGAAAAAAATGGAATAAGAAAAAATGCTTTAAGTAGTGCTTATGCAGGTGAAATTTCCTACAGTTTAGGTGATTTTGAGGCATGGGGGGAAATTATTTTTGCAAGAAATCAAAGACTGCAAAATAATAAATTAGTAGAATCTTATCAAAATAGCTTAGGTTATTATATTTGGTTATCTTATACTTTATTTGATAACTTTATTCCATATCTAACTTATAGTAGTTATATTTCTGATATGGAAACAAATAAGGATATTGAGAACTATGTAGCAGGTGGTTTAACTTATACATTTAGTCCTAATCTAATGTTAAAATCTCAAGCTACATTTTTTATGTATCCTAATATGTCACAAAATAATCATAATATGTATGCAATGCAATTTGCTATTTCATTTTAATGTATTTTATGTTTCTTTCTGTTTATTAGATTTCAAAAAAAAATAAGGTATTTTGAAAAGTAAAACTCAACAAATTTTTTAATCTTTGAATGGATAACTATTTAATGAAACTTATAGATACTATTTATTAATAGTAAAAAATATTAATTATATTTTATAAATATAATATTTTAGGTCTTTTTTAGTTATTTTTGATAATTTTTTATTTAATAGTTTACAGTAATTGTCACTATTTGATTCACTTGGTGCAAAATATAAACAATTGAAACACATTCTTTCTATAGAAATTAACTCTTGAACAAATAAACCATGAATAATTCCAAGTAAAGAATCTAGTATTAATTTCTTATTATTATCAGGTATTTTTGATATTAGAGAAACTATATTTTCAGAAAAATCTGATAATTTTTTTGCCATTTCTAAACCTGATTCAGTAAGAACTATTCTATATATTCTGGAATCATTTTCAGATTTTTCTTTTATTATATAATTTTTAGTTTCAAGAGATTTGACTGAATCACTTAGACTTGCTTTTGTTATACTAAAATTTTTTGATAAATGTGTAAGTGTACAAAATTCTTTTTTATGACTTATTAAATAAATTAATATTTGAATCTGTATATTACTAAGCTTATAATCTTTATTTTGATTAGTAAGCATTAATCTAAAAGATTCTCCAATTCTTTCAAGCGATTCAAAAATTTTATTATCTATATTTTTTTCATTCATTTAATGTCAAAAAAATTCCTTAAATTATTTAATGTTTTTTGATTTAAGTAACAAAAATTACAAAAAAATAACTATTTTAACTAATTTTTATAGCTATTTTTTATAATAATAACCTACTATAAATTTTAGTATATAAAATAAAAGTATATATTATTGAGTCTTATATATTAGTATAATATGGTTTTTATAATTGTTTTATTTAAAAAAAAGTACTAATAATTTTAATATCTAAATAAATATCACTTTTATTATTATTATTATTATTAATATAAATATCCTTTTATAAGAAAAGGTTAGGAATCCTAATTATTTTGAATTAATACAAAATTAAATTTTAATATATTATAAAACAAGTTATAAAATAATTGATATAGATCAATACACTTTTTATTCTAAATCATTTTTTATTAAAGTTAGGAGTCCTATACTATTTTCATGTAGTAAGGAGTCCTAATTATGATATATAATAAAGCAAATATAAACCAATCATTTACTAAAGAAAAATATTACAGAGATAGATTAGAAGTATTGGACTCTTTTTATAAATCTAATGAAACAAATACTCTTAATTCTCTAAGTCTAAGTGAAGAAAAAAAAGAAGAACTATTAAGAGATATTTTTGATATTAGCCGTAAGTTTGGTTTAAAGTTTTTATCTGAAAATAAATTAGATTATCTTGATATAAAGCAATTCCAAGAAATTTTAGAGGTTTTAGATATTCCGTGTTTATCTGGTGTTTGGAGTTCTGATAGTGATAAAGCTTTTAGTATCAAAAGAGATAAATGTGAATACAAAGAAAAAGCTTTAACTTGTCTTTTTTGGAGAGAAGCAATAGACGGTTTAACAATGGGATTAGGTGACTCTCTTAGATATTCAAGGCATAAAAGTAGATATTTTTCAAAAGATAAAGAATGTGTTGATGTTATATATGACTCAAACAAAATAAATTTACGTTGGGATAAAGTTCCTGAAGATATATCTATAAAATTTCAACCTCTTATTGAAAAACTAAATACAAAACAAGTTGAGCTTAATTTTATAGGTTATGCAGAAAAAACAATTTATTACAAAATAAAAGATTCTAATGAAAATTTATCTGGCTTTCGTAGAAAATTTTTAATAGAAACAATCGAAAAATTTTGTTCTGAAAAAGTACCTGAAATTAATTTATTTGAAATATCTCCAAGAGCTGTTATTGAAGGAGAGTTCTAATGCAATCCACAAGACGAGATTTCTTTAAACACTTATTTGAAAATGTTCAGGAAAATATTCAAAAAACAGCAATCTTTTCTTTATTACCAAGTAAAAATGAACAAAAAAGTGAAGCTAAGAACTCTTGGTTTTGTTTAGGTCATATATCTGATTTTCCTGTAGGACAAAATTTTGAAGTAAATAATGGAGAACAAATTTTAATTTCAACAGATGAAGGCTTATTTGTTGTCAGTAAAGATACATTTAAAAATGATAAAAGAGAACCCAGACTACTTATAAAAATGGGGGAAAGAGGCTTGATACACATGAATACTCAAGAAGAAATTCCAGAAAGAACAGTACTTTCTATTATGACAGGTGAATTAATACCAGAGGAGGTTTTTTAAATGGCAAAAGAGTTTGAACGAAGAAAATTTATTAAAGGGATGGCTGCATTTGGTGCAACTTTACTTGCTGCTGAGAGTGCAGGAGCTTCCCCATTGCGTTACTTTAAACCAATGAATATTGATAATCCATTAGCTCATTATCCTGATAGAAACTGGGAAAAGGTTTATAGAAATATATTTAAACCTGATTCTCATTTTGTTTTTTTATGTGCCCCAAATGATACACATAACTGTTTATTAAAAACTTATGTAAAAAATGGAATCGCAGTAAGAATCGGTCCTACTTATGGATATGGTAAAGCAGAAGATCTTTATGGCAATAAAGCATCACATAGATGGGATCCTAGACTTTGCCAAAAGGGACTAGGTTTAGTAAGAAGATTTTATGGAGATAGAAGAATTAAATGCCCAATGATAAGACGTGGTTTTAAGCAATGGGTTGATGATGGTTTTCCAAGAGATCCAATAACAGGAGCAGTTGATCAAAAGTACTTACAAAGAGGAAAAGATAAATGGTTACGTTTAACATGGGAGCAAGCTTATAAATATTCTGCAAAAGCTCACGTAAATATTGCAAAAACATATTCTGGGGAAGAAGGTGCTAAAAAACTTCTTGCTCAAGGCTATGATCCTTTAATGGTTGAAGAAATGGAAGGTTCAGGAACTCAAACATTTAAATATAGAGGTGGAATGGCTCTTTTAGGTTTAACAAGATTATTTGGAAATTATCGTTTTGCAAATAGCTTAGCTTTAATGGATGCAAAAATAAGAGGAGTTACCCCAGAACATGCACATAGTGCAAGAGGCTTAGATAGTTATACATGGCATACTGATTTGCCACCAGGACACCCCATGGTAACAGGCTCTCAAACTAATGATTTTGATTTGTCATCAGTTGAACATACAAATTTACTTATTGTATGGGGAATGAATTGGATTTCAACAAAAATGCCTGATAGCCACTGGTTAACAGAAGCAAGACTAAAAGGAACAAAAGTTGTTTCAGTTACTGTTGAATATAGTTCTACTGCTAATAAATCTGATGAAGTATTTATGATTAGACCTGCATCAGATCCAGCTTTTGCATTAGGACTTAGCCAAGTAATAATTTCAAAAAAACTTTTTGATTATAATTTTGTTTCAAAAAATACAGATTTACCTTTCTTAATTCGTGTTGATAATCTACAACCTTTAAGACCTGAAGATTTTATTAAAAATTATAAAAATGAAGCACCTAAAAATCTTAAAGTGTTAAAAAATGGTGAAAAAGCACCAGCTAATTTTGCTCAAAGAGAGTCTTATATAAATGAAAAATTAGTAAATGATTTTCAACCTTATATGATTTCTGATAGTTCTGGAAATTTACATCCTATAACAAGGGATGAATGGGGTAAACATTTTGAGGAAAAAGGAATAAATCCAGAGCTTAGATTTAATAAAAAAATAAAACTTCTTGATGGAACTGAAGTAAAAGTAAGAACTGTTTTTGATTTAATGGAAGAATATTTGAATACAAACTTTACACCTGAACAAACTCAACAAGTTACAGGTTGTGATGCTAAAGCAATTATCTCATTGGCTGAACAAATAGCCAAAAACCCTGAAAAAACGCTTATTGCTTGTGGAATGGGACCAAATCAATTTTTTAATTCAGATTTAAAAGATCGTGCAATATTCTTCCTTGCGGGATTAACAAGAAATATAGGTTTTATTGGTGGTAATGTAGGTAGTTATGCTGGTAACTATAAGGCATCATTAATTAGTGGAGAGCCTTTATACGTTCTTGAAGATCCTTTTAATTTACAACTTGATCCTAAAGGTAAAATTAAAACTAAAAAATATATGCATTATGATTCAATACATTTCTTTAATTATGGTGACAGGATATTAAAAGCAGGTCAAAATAATGTAACGGGTAAGACACACATGCCTGTTCCTACTAAATCTTATTGGCAAGCAAATTCAAATTCATCATTAGGTAATAGTAAATGGCATTATGATTTAGTAAATAATACTCTACCTAAAGTTGAAATGCTTACTTATCTTGATTATTGGTGGACAGCTTCTTGTGAGTACTCAGATATTATATTTGCTGTTGATAGTCCTGTTGAGTTTAAATTACCAGATATGACAGCTTCATGTACAAACTCTTTTGTACAAGTTCACCCAATAACACCATTACCAAGAATTTTTGATACACAACCGGATATAAAAATACTTGCTGGTGTTGCAAAAGCTATTGGTGAAGAAATTGGAGAGCCAAGATTAACAGATGTCTTTAAGTTTGTTCATGAAGATAATATTCAAGTTTATTTACAAAGAATAATAGATGGTTCATCTTCATTAAAAGGTTATGATATTGATGTTTTACATGAAAAATGTAAACAAGGAATACCAAGTTTATTAAATAACCGTACTTACCCTCGTTCTTCTTCTTATGAGCAATCGACAAAACAAGAAAAACAATGGGATACCAAATCAGGAAGATTAGAGTTTTATAGACCTGAGGTTGAATTTATTAATAGTGGTGAAAATATGATTGTTTATCGTGAACCTATTGATTCTACACATCATGAACCAAATGTAATTGTTGCTTCTCCTCATGATGCAATAAGACCTATGACACCAAAAGATTATGGAGTTGATCCTAATGATCTTTCTTGTGAATCAAGACAAACAAGGCATATATTAAAAACACCTCAAGAGCTTGTTAATAGTAAACATCCACTAAAAGAAAAAGGGTTTACACACGTTTATCATACACCTAAATATAGACATGGTACACATACAACACCTATTGATACAGATTTTGTTAGTGTTTGGTTTGGACCTTTTGGCGATGTCTATAGACATGACAAGAGAATGCCAGCATTTGTTGAAGGATATGTTGATATTAATCCTTTAGATGCAAGAGAGTTAGGTTTAGATGATGGTGATTATGTATATATTGACGCAGATCCAGAAGATAGACCATATAGAGGTTGGAAAGAAGGAACAGAAGATTATAAAGTCGCAAGACTTATGCTAAGAGTAAGATTCTACCCAGGAACTCCAAGGGGAATCGCAAGAACTTGGTATAATATGTACGGTTCTTCACATGGTAGTGTAAAAGGTCAAGAAACACGTAAAGATGGTTTAGCTAGAAACCCTGATACAAATTATCAGTCAATGTTCCGTTATGGAAGTCATCAAAGTGCTACAAGAGCTTGGTTAAAACCAACTTGGCTAACTGATACTCTTGTTCATAGAAATCTTTTTGGTCAAACAATAGATAAAGGTGGAGAAGCTGAAGTTCATTATGCTATAGGTGCACCACGAGAAGCTTTTGTGAAATTAACAAAAGCAGAAGCTGGAGGCTTTGAAGGTAAAGGTAAATGGAGACCAGCAGCTTTAGGTTTTCGTCCTACTTATGAGAATAATGCAATGAAAGCATATCTCAAAGGTCAATTCATTAAGATTAAGAAGTAAAGGAATATAATAATCATGGCAGAAGTAAAAAATTGGCAACTTGGTCGTAATATGGAATATCCTTACGACGAGAGCCGTCCTAAAAAACAATGGGCAATTGTATTTGATCTTAATAAATGTATTGCCTGTCAAACTTGTTCCTTAGCATGTAAAACAACATGGACTAGTGGAAAAGGTCAAGAATATATGTTTTGGAATAATGTAGAAACAAAACCTTATGGGTCTTATCCTTTAGCGTGGGATGTAAATGTTTTAGAAAAATTGGGTCATCAACATTGGGATCAACATGGTAAGAAATATCTTGGTAAAACAATTTTTGAAGGAGCAGAACCAACAGAAAGAGCAGTTCATTTTGCACCTCAAGATGAAGATTGGATGTATCCAAATGTAGGTGAAGACGATTGTACAGGTAATGTTCAAGGTGGAACACATATTGATATAAATAAAGAGCATGATGAGTGGATGTTTTATTTACCTAGAACTTGTGCACATTGCACCTATCCAGCTTGTCTTGCATCATGTCCAAGAAAAGCAATTTATAAAAGACCTGAAGATGGAATTGTTTTAATAGACCAATCTCGTTGTAAAGGTTATGGTGAATGTGTTAAAGCATGTCCTTATAAAAAATCAATGTATAACACACATACACGTGTAAGTGAAAAATGTGTTGGATGTTATCCTGCTGTAGAAGAAGGTAAACAACCTATGTGTGTTCAAAATTGTATTGGAAAAATAAGAATTATGGGCTTTATTAATCCACCTTGGCCAGGTAAGGTTAGAAAAGATAATCCTGTTGATTATCTTGTACATGAGAAAAAACTAGCTTTACCTTATTATCCACAATTAGGACTTGAACCAAATATTTATTATATTCCACCAATACACGCAGATAGAGACTATTTAGTACAAATGTTTGGACCTAGAGTTCATGAATCAATTGAAAATTATAAAAAGCTTAAAAATGATCCTGTTGCACAAGGCTTATTAGTTCTTATGGGAGCTACTGATCGTATTATTCATAATTTTAAAGTAAAAAATGGTTTTGCTTATGCTTATGATGAAAAAGGTAATGAAATTGTTAATGTTCCTTTAACTGAGCCTGTTATTGAACGTGATCCTTATGATAGTAAGTTTGGCTCTATCAGAGTAAATAATTAGGAGTAAATAATATGATTAAAATAAGTCCTCAAAAAACAAAAAGTATATTTTCAACTACTTTATTAACAACAACAATTGTTTTAGGTACTTTAAATTTTAGTTCTTTTGCAAATGTTGGAAGTGATATTATAGTAAAGTCAATAAAAACAGATCTTTCAAATCCTGTAGGTAATGAAACATTTTGGAAAAATGTAAAACCCTTTACTGCAAACCTGATGTCACAACCTATGGCAATTCCTCAATCTAAAGTAACTCAAACACAAAATGTTAATGTTCAGGCAGTACATAATGGTAAATGGATTACTTTTAAATTAACTTGGAAAGATTCTGAAAAAAGTGAAGCAGGACCTCTTGGTAAATTTTCTGATGGTGTTGCAATTGAATTTCCTGCATCAAAAATAACAGGAGGAGCTATACCACCTTCTGCTTTTATGGGTGAAAAAGGAAAACCTGTACATATTTATCATTGGAAGTCAGCATTTCAATATGATAAAGATCATGGAAAAATGAAAACAGTTAAAGAAATATATCCTAATGCATCAATAGATTTATATCCTTTAGAACCTAAAAAGGAAAATAGAGAACCTATGAAAAATGTTGTTGAAAATTATCCAAAAGCAACAGAATCTCAAAAAATGGTTTTTGTTCATGGACAAGCTGCAGGAAACCCACAATCATTTCCAAAACTAAAAGCTTTAGATGAGATATATGCCGAAGGTTGGGGAACAAGCCAAGTAATAGATAATCATGAAGGTATTGGAAATGGAAAATGGGAAAATGGTAATTGGACTGTTGTAATTTCAAGACCTTTAAAAAGTAAAGTTGGCTCGGTGTTAGAGGTTGGTAAAGATAATTTTGTATGCTTTGCTGTTTGGCAAGGTGGTAAAGGTGAAGTTGGCTCAAGAAAATCAGTCACCTTAGCTTGGATTCCACTCAAAATCAGTAAATAGGAGTAAATAAAATGAATAAGACTTTAGAAAAAATAAATACTAATGAAATAGGTAAGTTTTCTGCTTTTAACTTAGCTTCTTTACTTACTTCTTACCCAGATGAATATTTTAAAAAAGATTTAAAAAGAATTATAAGAAATAAGGATTTACTATCTTTTTGTGAAAAAAATACTAGTTCTTGGAATTTATTGAAGAAAGAATTAAATAATATTCTTAAAAATAAGACAAATTTAGATGATATCTGTTCTGATTATATTGATATTTTTGATAGAGCCAAAAGTGAAAACTCACTTTATGAGACAGAGTATGGTAGAGAGCGTGTAATGTCTAAACCTAATGAATTAGCAGATTTAGCAGGGTTTTATAGAGCTTTTGGCTTAAGTAATGATTCAAATGATATTATTTCAGAAATGGTAGATCATGTATCTGTTGAACTTGAGTTTTACTCATATATGATACTAAAAGAAAATTATCTTGAAAGTGAAATGGATTTTGATGGTAAAGAAATTGTTTATGAGGGAAAGAAAAAATTTCTTGAAGATCATCTAGGACGTTTTGTTGAATCAATATCAAAACGCCCTGGAGTTTCTGAAAATACATACTATTCATTAGTTTTTAATTGGGTTTCAGAATTGGTAAATAAAGAATGTATTGAACTAAATATAAAACCTTTAAAAGTTGATTGGTTATCAAGTCAAGTTGAACCAGAAAGTGTTGAATGTATGTTAGCTGGTTGTGGATTAAAAAAAGATTCGTAGGAGCAATCTCTTGTGGTTACCCTGATTTATGTCAATAACATTGTGATTGAAATCGTATTTATAAATTGAGATTCGTGTATTTTATACGTACAATGAATTATATAGGAGGTATATATGTTTGGAATTGGTCTTCCAGAGTTATCAATAGTTTTAGTAATTGCTTTAGTAATTTTTGGACCTGGTAAATTACCTGAAGTTGGAAGAGCTTTAGGAAAAAGTATCGGTGAATTTAGAAAAGAATCAAAAAGCTTAGTAAATGACATCAAAGATGTCACTGAGAAATAGTTATTTTAATAAGGAGGTTAAAAACCTAATGAAAGTTAAAAATCTAATAGGACTAATAGTATCTGTTCCTATTATCTTAAGCCCATTTTCTATAGCTCAAGCTAAAGGAGATGCAGGAAAAGGAAAAGCTGTTTTTGCTACTAATTGTGCTTCTTGTCATGGTGCAAAAGGTGCAGGTGATGGTGTAGCAGCAGCTTCACTTAATCCAAAACCAGCAAACTTCACAAAAGGAAAGTTTAAGTATGGATCAGATGATGCATCATTAAAGAAAACCATTAAAAATGGTAAAGGGCCTATGCCACCATGGGGTGCTGTATTATCTGATAAAGATATAGATAATGTTATTGCTCATATTCGTACATTAAAAAAATAACAAATATGTGAGTAATAAAAAATAAAAATGGATTGTACTTTTGTATAATTATGGAAATTTTTATTACTTACTAGTAAGAGTTAGCTTTTATAAGCTTTCTCTTACAAATCAAAAATAAATCAAAAAATTAAGAAGGTCAAAACTATGCAATCAAAAAAAACTAAAATAATTTCTCTATTACTTCTAAATCTATTATTTTCATCACCTGTAATTGCAGAAGAAAATAAATCAGATGATTTAAGAATATTTGGTCAAGTTCAAGCACGTACAGAATTAGATGGACGTGATTTTAATAATTCAACAGCACCATTATTTTTTACAAGTTTAAGAACATCTATTGGTTTAGAAAAAACTTTTTTTGACAATTATAAAGTTTTTGCACAAGTAAGAGATTCAAGAATAATGGGTGAATCTTTTAATACTTTATCAAATTTTAAAAATTTAGATCTTCACCAAGGTTATTTATCAATAAATAATATATTTGATAAACCTTTATCTTTTCAATTAGGTAGATTTGAATTAAATTATGGAACACAAAGATTCATAGGTTCTGTAGATTGGCATTATGTTGCTCGTTCTTTTGATGGAGTAAAACTAAATTACTCAAATAAAGATTTTTTTAATACAAATACAGATTTTTTTGTATTATTTCCAAGTTCAAATACACCTTATATTGGTAATGCTCTTCCTAAAACATATCAAGATTTCTTTTCAATAACACAAGATACAAAAGAAGCAAGTCAAACAAATCATGAAATGTATGGTTTTTGGTCAAAATTTAATTTTAATCAGTTTGCTGATATTGATGTTTTTGCATGGCTTGATGATTATAAAAATACAAAAAGAACACAAGTTGATGTAAATGGACAAAAAAGTTGGAAATCAACATATACAGATAAAAAATTAGTTACAATGGGTCTTAATCATAAAGGATCTTATGGAATGTTCTCCTCATTACTTGAAGGAGCTTTACAAGTTGGGAAATTAGATGAGAATGACTTAAATAATTCAACTCAAAATAAATCAAATATGCTTAATAGTTATCTTTTTTCTGGTCAATTATTTTTTAATCCAGTAAAAGAATTTAAAATAGGTTTAGGAACTGATTTAATATCTGGAGATCCAAATGGTAAATCATTTCAGGCATTTGAAACATCTTATGGAGCAAATCATTTATTTTATGGATTTATGGATTATTTTATTAATGTTTCAAAAGACACAAAGAATTATGGTTTAAATGACTTTTATTTTACAAGTTCTTGGAAAAAAGATGATTTTCCTTTAAGTGCAAGTCTTAATTTACATCAGATGATGTCAAATCAAGCATTTAAAAACTTAAGAACTTTTGGTCAAGAAGTAGATCTTACATTAAAATATAAACTGTTAGAAAAAACAAATTTAACATTTGGTGCAAGTACATTTATACCAAGTGAGATTTTTAAAGATAATGATTTTTTTGGAAAAGGTTTAAATGGAATAGGTTATTGGTCATATTTTATGATTTCATCAGGGTTCTAGTAGGGTGAATCCCTTGCGGTTCACCTGTATTTATGAATTATATATAGTTGTAACCGCAAGGGTTACCATTACATTGGGAGTTGCGATTTATTTGTATTATGGAAAATATTATATTATTGATAACCCTTGTGGTTACCAATACGTTAGAGATTGTGAGCAAATAAAATATAAGAGGTTTTATGATTAGTGTATTAGAAGCAGATAATTTATTAAAAGAATATTCAAGTGATTTTCAAACAGGTTTATGCAAATTAGAAGATTGTATAGGAAAAACCCTAAAGGAAGATATATATTCTGATAGAGAACAACCTCCTTTTGATAGAGTTGCAATGGATGGAATTGCGATAAATTATAATTCGATTTTAGAAGGAAGAAGAAGCTTTGAAATACAAGAAACCCAAAGAGCTGGTCAAGCTCCTGTTATTTTAGAATCTAATAATAAGTGTATTGAAATCATGACAGGTGCGGTTTTACCTCTTAATACAGATTGTGTAATAAGAGTTGAAGATTTAATTATTTCAGGAAAAATAATAACTATTAAAGAAGATATAGAAATAAAACCTATGATGAATATTCATCGTCAAGGAGCAGATCATAAAAAAGATGAGATTTTAATTAAATCAGGTGTAAAAATTTCACCTGTTCATATACCAATTTTAGCTTCTGTTGGTAAATCAGAAATAATGGTCTCCGTTGTTCCCAAAATAGCTATTATATCTACTGGCGATGAGCTAGTAGATGTTAATAGCCAAAAAATTGAACCTTATCAAATTAGAATGTCAAATTCTTATACAATTAAAAGTGTCTTAAAAAATCTTTCATCTAATGAATTAGAAATTTTTCATTTAAAAGATGAAAAAAATAGTTTATTTAAATCTTTTTCTAAAATACTAACAGATTTCGATATGATAATTATTACAGGTGGTGTTTCGGCAGGTAAATTTGATTATATACCAGAAGTAATGAGTGAATTAGGTGTAAAGAATATTTTTCATAAAATAAGTCAAAGACCAGGTAAACCTTTATGGTTCGGAGTTAATGAAGATAAAAAGATTGTTTTTGCTCTACCTGGAAACCCTGTTTCTACAATGATTTGTTTATATAGATATGTAATTCCATTTGTAAAGAGATGCTCTGGCTTAAATAAAGAGGATATAATTCAAGGAGTATTATCTGAAGATTTTAATAATAAAAAAGATTTAACATTTTTTGCTCCTGTAAAATCGAAAAACATAGATGGGACATTAAATTTATCTATAGTTTCAGGTAATGGGTCTGGAGATTATTATTCACTTGTAAATAGTGATGGTTTTATTGAATTGAATAAAGAAAATAAATTTTTACCAAAAGGTAGTTTAGTTAATTTTTTTAGTTGGAATATATAAATTATGATATTACAAGAAAAACAAAATAATTTTATTGAGAGTGATAATTTAAGTAATTTAGGTTCAATTAATATTTTGAATAAAACAGAAGAAAAAAAAGTCATTGACTCATATCAAAGACATATTCATAAATTACGTGTACAGCTTACAGATGCTTGTAATTTTAGATGTTTTTATTGTATGCCTGAAAATATAAAATTTAAACCTCATAAAGATTTACTAACACCTAAAGAGATTTATGATATTTGTTCTATTCTTAATGAAGATTTTGGCATTGATGAATTAAGAATCACAGGTGGAGAACCAACAATAAGACCTGAATTTGAAGAAATAGTTAATCTTTTATCACAAATAAATACAAAAAAACTAGGCTTAACAACTAATGCTTTTGTTTTAAATGAAAAATTAGATTTTTTAAAAAATACTAATTGTAAAAATATAAATATAAGTTTAGATAGTCTTAATGAAGAACAATTTAATAAAATAACAAAAGGTAATTACTTCAAAAAAGTATTTAATTCTATATTAAAAGCAAAAGAAATGGGTTTTAATGTAAAAATTAATACTGTACTACTTAGAAATATGAATGATAATGAAATACTAGATTTTGTTAATTTTTCAGCTAAATATGATATAGAAGTAAGATTTTTAGAATTAATGAAAATTGGTATGGCTTATGAGAATAATAATAGTTTATTTATTTCAGCAAGTGAAATTATAAAAAAGATAAAAACTCAAGATAAACTCAAACCCGTTAAAGTTAGTAATGATTCTACATCATTTAACTATATTACTTCATCAGGAGCTAAAATAGGTTTTATTGCTTCTGAATCTATGCCTTTCTGTGGTTCTTGTTCAAGATTAAGATTGAGTGCAACAGGTAAACTAAGAGCTTGTTTGATGTCTGAAAATGGTATTGACCTAAAAAATAAATCAAGAGAAGAATATAGAGATATTATTTATTCTGTAATAGCAATGAAACCTTTTCAGAGAATAGATCATATAGATCAAGTAATGAATCAAATAGGTGGTTAAATGTTTACACACTTAGATAAAAACAATAATCCAGAAATGGTTGATGTAAGTAATAAAAATATTACTAAAAGAACTGCTCATGCAAGAGCTACAGTAATTCTAACAAAAGAAGTTTTAGATTTATTTGATGGAAATGATATAAAAAGCAAAAAAGGATCTGTTTTTCAAACAGCTATTATTGCTGGAATAATGGGGGCTAAAAAAACATCAGATTTAATTCCTTTATGTCATCCTATAGGTTTAGAAGATTGCAAGTTAAAAATACATATTAATGAAAATAATGAATTAATTATAGATTGTTTTACTTCAGTTTCTCATAAAACAGGAATTGAAATGGAAGCCTTAACAGGTGCTTCTGTCGCTGCTTTAACTATTTATGATATGTGTAAAGCTGTTTCACATAATATAGTTATTAAAGAAATAAAGCTTATTGAAAAAACAGGTGGAAAGAGTGACTACAATGACAAATCATAGTCATAAAAAATCTAAATATGATTTTATATTTAATTCTTTTGAAATTGCTTTTTGTGGTTACTCTAACTCTGGTAAAACAACACTTATAAGCAAACTAATAAAAGAACTAAAGAATGATTATAAAATAGCTTATATAAAACATGATGCTCATCGTTTTGATATAGATCATGATGGTAAAGATACAAATATTATGTATTCTAGTGGAGCAGAAACAGTTTTTATTAATGATAAAGAACATAATGCAATAATAACAAAAGGTGAAGTAGACAAATTTAATATTTCTCATATAATGTCAAAATTTGACTTTGCATTTGTTGAAGGTTATAAAAACTCTCCTATTCCTAAAATAGTTTTAATTGATGAAAACAAAGAAATTTTAGAAAAAATAAAAGATAATTCATTAGAAAATGTGATTGCTTTTGTTGGGGGAGCAGATTTTAGCCCAGAAGAATTAAATTCTATATTTGATAATAATAATTCAAAAATTCAATATTTTAACAGAAATGATATTTCATCAATAAAATCATTTATATTGGAGTTATTTAATCAAAAAATAAATAAAATTCCTTTATATGGATTATTGCTAACAGGTGGTAAAAGTTCGAGAATGGGTCATGATAAATCAAAAATTAATTATCATGGTGAACCTCAATTTAAGTATTATTATAATCTTCTTAATAGATATTGTGAAAAAACGTTTTTATCTTGTAGAGATGAGCAAAGCTCAGAGTTTGATTTACCAACTATTACAGATAAATTTATTGATATAGGTCCAATGGGTGGTATTTTATCAGCTTTAACAAATTATAAAAATACAGCTTTTTTTGTTCTTGCTTGTGATTTACCTTATGTTAATGATAAAACAGTTGAAAATCTTATTTCACAAAGAAATCCATATAAAGTTGCAACATCTTATAAAAATTCTGATGGATTACCAGAGCCTTTATGTTCTATTTATGAGCCTAAAAGTAAGTTAAAACTTTTTGAATTTTTAGCTTTAAATTATTCTTGTCCAAGAAAAGTTTTAATTAATTCTGAAACAAAGTTAATAGAACAATTAAGTAATAATGAGCTTGATAATATTAACTATCCAGAAGAATATGAGAAAGTTAAAGAAGAGTTTAAAAGTAAAGTTTAAAAACTTTGTTTTAATGATTTTATTCATATAGAATAAAAGTATAGAGAGGTTAATTTTGAAAACAGATGTAGCATGGAAAAAAATAATAGATGGACTGTTTAGACAGTTTGTAGAATTTTTCATGCCTGAAATTTATGATTATATAGATTTTTCAGTTGAGCCAAAATCACTTGATAATGAATTTAAAGCTTTATTTCCTGAAAGTGAGTCAGATGATAAAAGGGTTGATAAGCTATTTGAAGTTAAGTTAAAGAATAATGATACAAAATGGATTCTTTTGCATATAGAGATACAGTCATATAAAGACAAAGATTTTTCAAAACGTATGTATCATTATTATTCAAGAATATTTGATAAATATGATAAGGAAATAGAAGCAATAGCTGTTTATACATATAAATCAGATTTGTATAAGTATAATGAATATAAGCAAGAGTTAAAAACTACAAGTTTAATTTATAAATATAAAATTTATGATATAGCAATTCAAGATTTAAAGGAGTTAGAAAAATCTAAAAATCCGTTTTCATTTGCAATACAGACTTTAATAAAAGCATTTGATTATGAAGAATCAGATCAAAAAAACTTTAGTTTTAAGCTTGAACTTACAAAATTATTAATTGAGTCAGGATTTTCTAATGATGAAATAAACAATCTATTTGCTTTTATTAATCACGTTTTTGAAATAAAAGATAAAAATTTAAGAAATGAATTTTATGAGGAGGCTAAAGGTATGGCTTTAAATAATAAACAATATGAATTTACTGATTATGATATGGTTGTTATAGAAAAACATGGAAAACTGAAAGAAAAAGAAATAGCTAAAAATATGTTAAAAAAAGGATTTGAACTTAACTCTATTTCAGAAGTAACAGGTCTAACAATAGAGGAAGTCGAAGAACTAAAAAATAAATAGGTAAAAAAATATGAAAACAATATATATTGATTATTTTGCAAAATTAAGAGAAGAAGCAAATTTAAAACATGAATTAATAGAAACAAACTCAAATACTGCTGAAGAATTATTTGAAGAATTAAAAATAAAGCATAATTTTAGTTTTTCAAAAACTCATTTAAAAGTTTCTATTAATGATGAATTTTCAGATTGGGAAACAGAAATAAAAGATAAAGATAATATTGTTTTTATTCAGCCAGTAGCAGGGGGATAATATGTTTAAAATTTCAGATGAAAAAATTGAAAAATTATCTTTGTATGAATACCTTATAAATCCTTCTGCTGGAGCTTCTGTTGTATTTGAAGGTTTAGTTAGAAATCATAATGAAGGAAAAGAAGTATTACAACTCGAATATGAAGCTTTTGAAAGAATGTGTGAAAAAGAAGCCAAAAAAATATTTGATGAAGCAAAAGAACAATTTAAAATTTTTGATATTGTTTGTATTCATAGAGTTGGAAAACTTGAAATAGGAGATATAGCTGTTTGGTTAGGAGTTAATTCTGCACATAGAGGAGATTCTTTTAAAGCTTGTGAATATGTTATTGATAATATAAAAACAAGACTACCTATTTGGAAAAAAGAATATTATAGAAATGGTGATAGTGGTTGGGTGAATTGTGAACAATGTTCATCTCATAATCATAAACATCATTCTCATAAATAATATTAAATAAAGATATATGCTAGAACTTTTTATAGTTCTAGCATATATCTTTTAACTCTGAAGAAACTCTAGTTTTCAGTTAGTAATTAACTTTTTAAACCTTGAGGAATACCATTAGGGTAAACCTTACTAATATAAGATTTAATTTTAGTTATTCTATTTTCAGGGTTTGGGTGTGTACTAAAAAATTCAGGAGTATTACCTCTTTTACTTTCTGCTGCTAATATCTCCATTACTCCTATCATTGAATTTGGATTATATCCTGATTCAGCCATAAATTTTAATCCTAATTGATCTGATTCTAATTCATCATTTCTTCCAAATTTCATATTAACCATTTGACCAACCATTTGAGCTATTGCTCCACTTGCTCTTGAATTGGGATTATTTGGATCATAAGTAGCCATTACAGCTGCTCCAGTTAAGCCATTAGTAAGTTTTTGTTTTGCCATATGTTCAGAACCATGTCTTGCAATTACATGACCTATTTCATGTCCTAAAACACCAGCTAACTGTCCTTCTGTTTTTAATTTACTTAATAAACCAGAAGTAATAAATACTTGACCTCCAGGTAAAGCAAAAGCATTAATTGTATTACTATCATTTAATACATGAAAATCAAATTTATATGGACTAGTTGCAGCAGCTGTTGAATTTACAAGGTGAAGCCCTACTTTATCTACAATTGCTTCTGAACGAGAATCTCCTTCTATTCCACCGTATTTTCTTTCTAACTCAGGTAAAGCCTGTAAACCTAATGCTATTTCTTGTTTTGGAGATAAAGCAACGTATTGTTTTTCTCCTGTTATTGGATTTGTTTCTTTCATACTACAGTAACTTAACATAGAAACTAAAGCAACAATTCCAGCTATTGCAAATCTTATCACACCACCACCACCTGCACCAACTCTTCTATCTACATACATATTAATTATATCCCTTTATATTCCTTAAATTTAATTATTAACTTTTGTAAAGTATAGTAACAAATATTAAGAAATATTACAATAGTTTTTTATAAAATTTTTTTCATAAATATTAAGTGAGATAATTTTTTAACTTTTTCAGACTTATAATTTAATTCATATGATTAAGTAATAACTCTTACTTCTGAGCCATGAATAGTTTTATAAACTTCAATTCTATTATTAAATGCTTCCTTTAAATCATTTATATGGGTGATTATTATTATTTTTTCAAAATCTCTTTTTACTAAGTTTATTGCTTCAATTAATTTTGAAATACCTTTTGAGTCTTGTGTTCCAAATCCTTCGTCAATTACTAAAGTTTTTAACTTTGTTCCAGACCTCTTAGCTAACATTTTTGATAGAGCTAATCTAATTGCAAAATTAACTCTAAAAGCTTCACCTCCACTATACATTTCATAGTTTCTAGTGCCTAGTTCATCACTAATATAAATATCCAATGTTTCTGAAATATTATCATTACTTCTATTCGCTTTTATAGTACTAAACTTAATGTTCATACGACCTTCAGTCATTTGTGTTATTAACTGATTAGCATAATTTTCTATTTCTGGTATAGCATTTTCAATTATTATTGATTGTATACCATCTTTACTAAAAGCGTTAACAAGCTCTTTATGTAAATCTATTTCTTTATCAAGAAATTTAAATTTTTCTAAGCTTTCTTGTATCTCTTTTTTGAGAATATTAATAAAATTAAGTTTTTCAGTATTTTTAGATATATTATCTTTAACTATATCGTTATTTTTTAATAAAATATTTTTATTATCAGTAATAGTATTAATAGATTCATTTATATTTTTTAATTTAGCCTCAAATATACTTAAATCTTTTGTTTCTTCTTTGTAATTTTGTATAAAATTATTTATTCTAATATTATCTTCTCTTAGACTATTTATTTGTTCTTTATTAGTTTCTATTAAATCAATGGATCTTTGCAATTTATTATTTTCATCTTCATATTTTATAAGTGAATTTATAGTCAATTTAATTTCTGAATGTTCTGAATCTTTATAATTTAAATCTTTTATTTTTTCTTCCAATATTCTAATATAATCTATTTTATCTTTAGCAAAAGTATTTTCATGAATATTTATATTAATATTCTCTCTTTCAGATATTAAATTTGGTAATTCTTTGTCTATTTTAGTTAAATTCTTTTTTTCTGTCTCAATTTGAGAGTATTTTATTTCAATATACGATAATTTATTAACTTGTGATTGCAGACTTGAAATAGTTTCAGGATTAAATTCTAGAATATTTATTTCATTATTTATGTCTGCCAATTCTTTTTGTAATTCAGGACTAAAGTTTAATTTATTTATCTTTTCAGAAATGTTATTAAGTTCTTTTTTTAAAGTTATTAACTCTTTCTCTGATTGTAATATATCAGATATATTTTTTTCTATTTCACCTATTTCTTTAGGAGTATTAATATATTGATTAATCTCTAGCTTTAATTCTTGAAACTTTCTCCTATATTCTTCATTTTGTTTATTTAGAGAGTTATTTTCCCCATTAAGTTTATCTATTTCGGATTCTATGACCTCTAAATCATTCTGATATTTTTTTATTATTGTTTGTTTTTCTTCTTCGTTTACGTGAGTATTACACATAGGACAATTAGCATCATGAACTTCTAACCATTTATTTATTTTTTCTTGATATAAAAGAGTTTCATCTTTTTTATTTTTTATTATTTGCTCATTATTTTTTATGATAGCAGCAATTTCAAAGCCTCTCTTTTTTACATCTTCAATATATATAGATTTTTTTTCAAGCTCTTTGATTTTTTCTTCTAGATCTTTTTTTTGTTCTTCATACTTTCTTTTATTTTTTACTTTATCTTCTCTTTCTTTTATTTTTACCTTAAAACTAGCTTCTTCAAGTTTTAGCTTATTTAGCTCATCATTAAGTTTTTTTTCAATATATAATTTTTTATCATTTAATTTAGTAAATTTTACTCCTCTTTCATTGTATTCATTCTGTTTTTCTTTTAGTTGCTTTAATTCATCATACACTTTTAAAATCTTTTCTTCATCTTTTAAAGTTTTTTCAGAATTTATTTTATCTTCTTCCAATCTTTTTATTTTAGAGTTTAAATCAGTGAGCTTTAATTCTAATTTGTGTTTTTCATCTTGTATTTCTTTATTAATTAAATTAATATCTTTATTAACATCAATATAAATTAAAAGTTTTTCTGATAATATATTTTCTTGTTCTTTTAAATCTCTTAATTTTTTAAAATTTGATTCTATTTCGTCCTTTCTAGAGATATATGTTTTATAAGTTTCTAAATTTCTTTCAAGATTAGAAATTTTTCCTTGATTTTTAGTAAAGCTTTGTTCATAATCTTTTAACTGAATAATAAATTGTTCTAAAGTAGATAGCTTAACATTTATATCTTGTTTTTCAGTATTTAAAGAGTTGAGTGTTTTATCTATTGCTAAAAGTTCTATGTTATTTTTATTTAGTTCTTGTTCGTAATTTTCTAATAAAATCTTTATTGATTCTTCATCTTGAATTTTTGTTCTATTATGTTCATTTTCTCTTTCTATCAATTTTTTTTCATCTTGATATGTTTTGAGTTTTTTCTTTGTCTTTTCTTCTAAGTTTTTGTATTGTTCTAAGTTTAAAATATCAGCTAAAAGTTTTTTTCTCTCTGTTGGTTTTTTTGTAGTAAAAGCATCTGCTTTTCCTTGTAAAATAAAAGCTGAATTAACAAAAGTATCATAATTCATTTTTACGATATCTAAAATTCTTTTATTTGTTTCAGTAGAACTTTTACCTGTTATTGATTTATAACCTTTTTCAGCTAGTATCTGTAATTCAACATTAGATTGTGCTGTTACTTTCTTTTTACCTGTCTTTTTAGAATTTCTTATTATTTTATATCTTTGGAAATCTATGTCAAAAACTAATTCTGCACTTAATTCTGATTCACCTAATTTTATTAAATCATCACTATGCGTTGCTCTAGACTCATTCCATATACACCAAGTTATAGCGTCTAAAATAGTTGACTTTCCTGCTCCATTTTCACCTGATAAACAAGCAACATGGATTTCAGTAAAGTCTATATTTAGACTCTTATAGCTCATAAAATTGTTTAAATTAAGTGAAACAGGAATCAATATTTAAACCTCTATTTCTTCTTCAATTATTTGTTTTGCTCTATCTATTAATTCTTCTTTTTTTTCTATAAGATTTGAATTTAAAGATATATATTTTTCTAATGCTTGAATTGGATCAAGTCCAATAGACTCGTTAAGTTCAGGATCTCTAACACGTTCAGTTTTATCAAGTATTATAGGTTTTATAGTATAATAGAAACATTCCTTTAAATAATCCCTAATTTTTTTATCATCAATTAAATTACTTAAAGATGTATCAATTGTATATCTTATTCTTATAATGGCGTCTTTAATATCTCTTTTTTGTATTGTTTGTATAATTTCTTCAGTTGGATCTTTATCATTGTCTATATCAATATCAAAAGTTATAAATTCTCTTGCAGGAAGTTTTATAAATTCATAACTAGTATTATTTTTTTCAAGTTCAATAGTCATAAATCCTTTTTGTTGTCCTTCTTCTCCAAAGTCAACTCTTTCAATACTTCCAGAATAAACAACTGGAGGATATTGAGTTAAAACTTGATGCAAATGTATATGACCCAAAGCAACATAATCAAATTCTTTACGTGCTATTACAGATAAAGGAACACTAAATGTTTTACCAACTACTAGACTTGTTTCAGCCCCTAATTTTGCTACATCAACTCCTGCATGAAATGTAAGTATAAAAGGTAGATCATGATTTGCTTTTGCTATATATGAATCAATTAAAATACTTATTTTATCAACTAAAATTCTATCAACTTCATCAGATGTTTTCATTTTATATTCTTCATTAGTTAGCATTGCACTTTTTGAAACATAAGGTATTGCTAGTATTTGTACTAAACCATTCTTTGTTTCAATATTTAAAAATTGTGGTCTTTCTATTACATATACATTATTCAACTTTAAAGCACCATAAACATCCATTGATGTAGCTTCACCATAGCGGTTTGATAAATCATGATTTCCAGCAAGAAGAATAGTAGGAATTTTAGCTTCAGCTAATTTATAAACTCTTTTTGCAAATTCTCTTTGATGTGTTGCTGTTGGAGATTGAACCTTAAACGCATCACCTGCAAAAATAACTAAGTCAAAATCATTTTCTATTGCATAATTTATTATTATGTCAAAAGCTTTCAAAAAATCTTCCATACGAGTATTCATTCCTGTATCTGGATTTATGTACCCATAGTTTTCAATTCCTATATGAATATCTGCTGTATGTAAAACCTTTATTTTTGACATTGTTGTTTAATCTACTAACCCTCTTATAATCAAGTTAATAGATATTATAAAAGGTAAACTACATTTTGTGTAATTTACCCTTATCTTAATACATATATTTAAATTTATATTTGTTAATAATCAAGAAATTAATAAGTTTTGTCTTCTTATCTTTTTCACTTTTTCCTTCTTCTCTGTAATATCTAAGCTATATTCTTTTCTTTTATCTCATCAAATACTTTGTTAACCATTTCTCTCGCTTTATCAAGGCTTTTCCATCTTAATTCCATATCTCTTATGTAATTTTGATTTTTTTGATCTATTAAATATGAATCAATCATCTTTTTTATGTTATTTCTACTATCTAAGTCCAATTGATTTATAATTTCTCTAAATTTCTGTAATAATGTAACAATAGTTGTTTCACCTTGTCTTACTTCTAAATCAAGTTCACTTTCCATCTTTTCAACATTTTCTATTATCTTTCTAACATTTTCTTTAATATTATCTCTTACAGGATCTTTTTCATCTACTTTCACAGATATAACGACGGATTGATTAAAATTATATAGCTCTATTTGGGATTGTATCAACTCTCTATTAATTCCTTGTAATTCTTTTAAACCTTCACTTAAATCAGCTACGCTCTCTATAACGTTTTTTACATCTTCACTTGTCATAACTCTTATTTGGTCTACATATTCAGTTGGAATTACTGTAGGTCTTGGTTTTTGTGGATCTCTTGCTGCTTCTGCTCTCATTATGTCTATAGGATTTTCTTCTGCGTTGTCCTCACCTTGCTCTTCATTATTTGTTTCTGTTTGAGTCTGATTTGGGTTAGTATTTGAATTTATAGAAATTCCACCACTTGAATTACCACCTTGTGAACCTGTTTTTCCTGTTGTTCCACCCTGTGGCTTTTTATTTTCGCCTTTAGCAGCCACACCTCTTACATCACTTACAAAAACTTTATATAAATCATCTCCCAAAAACTCTTTTAACTCTTTATTTACTTGCTCTGATGAAATAGAAGGATCATACATTCTTGTAACTAAATTATTATAATCTGTTAATATTTTTGCAATATCTTCACCACTTGCTCCATTATTAATGGCAGTAGTCAATTTATCAATTAAAGCAGAGTAAAGGGCAATTAATTTTTTATCGCCTGAGGCTAGAGCTTCATTATATTTACTCATTATCTTTTTTAATGATTCTGTTAAAGGGCTTTTATTCGGAGATTTATTTATTGCATCAATGAGATTTATTAATTTATTACTTACCTTATTTGATGTGTCAACAAATTGCTGTTCTAGTTGCTGACCCTTATTAAGATTATCTATATTATTAATCATTGAATTAAATGATGAAATAAAAGCTTTTCTATCTTCTTTATTCCTAAAATCACTTGTAATAAATTTATCAGAACTAGTAAATTTTTGTATAGCATTTTTGAGATTTTCCAAATCTTGATCTTGAGGTAAAGTATTAGTATTTATACTTTTATTTAGCATATCAAAAAGCTCTCTTATTTCTTTATCTTCATTTATAACTCTTCCAAATAATCCTTTATAGTTTTCATATAACTTCTTTATTTGTGACATTAAAACTTGTTTTCTATCTTCATTATTAGATATATCAATATTTATATTATTAGATGAATTTGATAAATTCGGCATATTTGTTGCTTTTAAACTAGGTTTAGATGATTTATTATCTAAATTTGTATCATAATATATAGAATTATCTGTTTTAACTATAAGATCTGTTGAAGGTTTTTTATAAAATTTAAAACTTGAGTTTGGGTCTATAGGAGTTTCTTTTATATCTTTTAAGTCAACTTTATTTGAAGTTTGAATAATTGTATTCTTAGTTTCAACTTTGTTTTCAAATTTTGTTTGGTTAACATCACTAATTGGTGTTTGCATAGAGGTGTTACTACTTGTGTATTGATTGGACTTAATTGACTTAGTTTGAATAGTATTACACATTAATTTTATTTGCTCCTTTTTAATAACTTACAAGTTAATTGAGCTTATAGAGTTAATAAAGATTTTACTTGCTTTGAAATATATTAAAAGTATATTAACATTTAAAATTCTTAAAATATAGAAACAAAAAAACAATAGAAATGGGAATTGTTCATTTTAAGCTACAGCATTTTTATTTATTAAATTAATTGTATTAATAATATTATCAGCTTCATCATCATTAAAAATACCATCCAATCCTTCAATATTTAAGTCTGTAAATGGAGATTCATATAATTGTCTTGGATTCAATGTTCCATTTTGAGTTAAATAATTAATTATTTGATCTATAAATCTAATTTGATTTCCATTAAATTTAGTACCTGATAAATATTTTTCAAATGAAGTTTTAGCTGCTTCACGATCTAGACCAACAAGTTTCCTAATAAAAACACCTAATTGCTCTTGATGACCATAAATTCGTTCAAACTTATCTTTACTTTCTATTTCTTGTGAAGAAAACAAAATATTTTCTAAATCCTCAATATCAGTTGTAGTTATTGGTATATTATTTCTTAGTTTATGAATACACATATGATTTAAATGTTCATTAAGAAATCTTTCTACTTTTAATCTATATTGTTTAAAACCGCTTTCTCCTTCATATGAACTTATGTTTACAGAAACTGACATAGCAATTGAATCTTCAAAGTTAGTATAAACAATTTCTTGTGCTCCCTTTTTATCAAGAGAACTAATTAATCCTCTTAATTTTTTACGAACATTTTCTAGAATTGGTAGAGTAATATCTTGCCAGAAAGAATCAGTTTGTATATCAAGAATTAACTCCATTTGTTCATTAACTTTTGGTATAGCTTTTTTTTCTTCAAGTAATGAAGCAATATCTTTTACCTTATTTTTTAATGGCTCAAGATTATTCTTTTTTTCTTGTATTCCTAATTGAATTGATAAAATCAAGAGATCAAACCTTTTTGCTGTTTCCTCTTCTTTAGGTAACTCTGTAGGTAATCCTGATATATTTTCTGTAATCTCAATAATATTTTCCTGATCTAAATTTTCCCATTGATTTTTATCTAAGTATTTTTCAAGATATTCTCGTTTATTTCTGACAATAAAATTTTCTGGATTCATTGCTGAGATATTTTGATGTAAATTATCAATTAATTCATTTCTTAAATTAATTAAATTAGGCTCATTTTCATTAGTATCCTGTAAGTATTTAGCTAGAGTCATTCTACCAAGAAATAATTTTTTAGATAATGGTGTATGTTTTGGAGCATGAAAACCTTCAGGATAAATTTCAAAAAATTCAAAATTTTGACAGAAATCAAAAATAGCAAATTCTTTTTTATCTTCATTAGGAGCAAAAAGGTTAGGACATAAACGAGTTCCTCTACCGATCATCTGGTGGAATTTTGTCTTTGAACGTACTAGCTTAAAAAATACTAAGTTAACTATTTCTGGAACATCTATACCTGTATCTAGCATATCAACAGAAATAGCAATTACTGGTTCTTTGTTTTTTTCTTCAAAATCTTCCAAAATATTCTGAGCATAAGGTTCATAATTATCTATAACTCTTGCAAAAGAACCTTTATATTGTGGATAATTTTTATCGAAGCGTTCAGCAATATACACAGCATGTTTATGATTTTTAGCAAAAATTATAGTTTTTCCTAACCTATCATTACCTTCTACTTTTATACCATTTTCCATTAAGTATTTTAAAACATTATCAACAGTATCCTGATTAAAAAGCCAAGTAAATAATGCAGAAGAATCTATCTTTTCAGGAATTACACCATTTTCTTCATCTTCAAATAATAACTCATATTGATTTTTATCTTCTTCTGAGAGATCACTGTATTTAATACCAAATAATTGTAAATTTGATTGAATAGAATGACCTTTAGGTCTAACTAAGTATCCATCTTTATAAGCTTGTTCTGATTCATAAGCATAAGTTGGAATCCCACTTTCAAGTTCAAATAAACCATAAGTATTTTTATCAACTTCATCTCTAGGAGTAGCAGTTAAACCAACAAGATAAGAATCAAAATAATCAAAAATGGCTTTATACTTCTGATAAATTGAGCGATGAGCTTCATCAATAATAATCAGATCAAAATGACCAGTGCTAAAAATACTTTTACCATCTTTTGTTTTATCAATACAGTTCATCATTGTTGGATAAGTTGAAAGGCATATTCTGGAAATAGGGGTATTTTCTGGATTTGAAATAATTTCAGTATCTGTATAGTTAATACATTGTTTAAAAGCTTTTTGGGCTTGTTTTAATAGGGCATTTCTATCTGCAAGGAAAAGAACTCGTTTTATCCAATTATTTTTTTGTAAAAGCTCAGTAAGGGCAATAACAGTTCTGGTTTTTCCTGTACCTGTAGCCATTACAATTAGACATTTTCTTTCTTTTCTTTCTAGTGCTTCAGTTACTCTTTTTATTGCTTCTATTTGGTAATATCTACCAGAAATATCTGTATTAATTTCTGCATTTACTAATTTTTTTAAGCTAGTTCTACGATTAATAAGTCTTTCAAGTTCATCTTTTTTATAAAAACCACTTACCTTACGGGGTGGGTAATTTTTATCATCCCAGAAGTAGATTTCATAACCATTAGTATAAAAAATTAAAGGTCTTTGTCCTTTGGTATTTTCTAGACAGTCTGCATAAAGTTTTGCTTGTTGTTGTCCTATTCTTGGATCTTTTTTAGTCCTCTTTGCTTCTACTACTGCCAATGGTAAACCATTATCACCCCAAAGGACATAATCTACAAAACCTTCTCCTGTATTATTAGGCATACCAATAACTGGATACTCTCTTATATCTTTTCCTTTTAAATCCCAACCAGCTTCTTTAAGCAATAAATCAATAAAGTAATCTCTAGTTTCAAGCTCATTATAATCATGAGTATCAGGTATTTTATTATTTTGTTCTTTAATTTGTTGGATTTGTTGTTTTAATAATTCAAGTTCTTGTTGAGTTTTTTTGAGTTCTTCTTCTCGACTTGCAAGAGCATTATCTTTTTCAGTTAATTTAATTTCAAGTTCTTGAATCTGTTTAGGTGAAATTGATATTTCTGAACCTGTTTTATTTGGAATAAATTTAGTATCAAAATTAACAGTAATTTTTTCTCTATCTTCAGAGTACATACGATAAAGCCAATATAGAAAATGAAATAATTCTTTTACTATATGCAATGAATCATAATCACTAACTGTTTTTTCACTATGTACAGCAAGATTACCAACTTTTTGAATCGTTAATAATTTTGGAAACATATTTGGACTAAGATTGTCCTTAAAAGTTTGCTCATGAATTAAAGCAGCAAGATTATCAGAATAAGGTTTTTTTAAATAACTATCGTTATTATATAACCATTTAACAGCTTGTTCTAAAGTACGTCTTGAATAAAAACAGGCAGTACGAGGAGAACTAAAAATATTTTTTTCTGCTTCTAAGGCTGAATTATATAATTCAGACCATTCTTTTATTAAAAAATCAAAGTTTGACATTTAAATCTGGTATATTATTTTAATTACTTTTTACATTATAATTTAAATTAGAAAATTTTTCAAAGGAATAATCTAACTCACCCCAACCCCTCTCTAAACATTAGAGAGGGGCTAACACCTAACTAAATACTTTCTCCTTCTCCTCTTCTCTAAAACTAGAGAAGAGGTTGTGGGATGAGTTCATTCTTTATCTTATCTAAAACGAGAGAAATAGATAATTAAAACATTCAAATTATATTACAAAAATGCTATTATTATATTGTAAGAATAAAATTTTTAGGTATTTATTAAGATGACAAAGAAAAAAACTGATTATTTTAGTTATCTTGAAGACACGAAAAAGCATCACGGAAAAATAGCCCATCTTGCTGTTACTGGTGTAAAAAAGGCTGTTAGTAATGCTAAGAATCTTAATATTGATGTTACCTATTTAAAGGGAAATGCAATTATAGTAGAATCCCCAACTGGAGATGTAGTAAGAGTTATTGAAACTAATGTAGATACTGGAAGAAAAGTACAAGTTGGCACTAAAGTTAAATTATCAAAAAGGTCATAGATTAAGAATGTTTTCTGGACCTAATGGTTCAGGAAAATCTACAATTTATCATCAAATAAAAGAAAAGTATGATCTAGGAATTTATTTGAATGCTGATGATTTGGAAAAAGAATTAAAAATAAATAGATTTATTGATCTTAGTACTTTTGGCTTTAATAGTCTTGAAAAGAATGAATTAATTGATTTTATTAATAATCACACTCTTACACATAAAGCAAAAAAAGAAGGTTTTAATATAAATTTTGAGTTTTATGAAAATAAAATAGTAGATTCAGGAAAAAAGTCAAATTCATATTCAGCAGCTCTAATAATAGATTTTATTCGACAAAAACTTTTAAATGAAGGAAAAAAAATTTCATTTGAAACAGTAATGTCTCATTCTTCAAAAATTGATATTCTAAAAAAAGCACAAAATTTAGGTTATAAAAATTACCTCTATTTTATAAGTACTAACTCACCCCAACCCCTCTCTAATGTTTAGAGAGGGGCTAACACCTAACTAAAGCCTTTCTCTTTCTGTCTTCTCTAAAACTAGAGAAGGGATTAGGGTATAAGTTCATTCTTTATCTTCTTTAGTATTTTATTTATATTTTGCTCGATTTCATCATTTGTAAAACGAATAACTTTAATCTTTTTTAAAGAAATTAAACTATCTCTTAATTTATCATATTCTTTTGTATTTTCATGAACTCTACCATCTAGTTCAATTACAAGTTTATTTTCAGAACAGTAAAAATCAGCAATAAAAAACCTTTCTCCTTCATCTAAGTTAAATTTTATAGGATATTGACGTAAAAATTTTTTACCACAAATCTGCCTATTTCTTAATAATTCCCAGAGAATCTTTTCTTGTGGAGTTTGTTCTTTTCTTAATTTTCTTGTTAATTCTTTTGTTTTCACTTACTCACCCCAGCCCTCTCTAAACAATAGAGAGGGAGCAAAAATATCAATTATTTTATTCACTCTGAAATACTCCAATCAACCCAAAACTATCTCTTTCTCCCCTTCTCTAAAACTAGAGAAGGGGCTGGGGGATGAGTTCACTATTTATTTTCAATTAGTTTTTTTAAGTCTTCCTTACTTGGTAAAACCATTTCGTATTTTGAAGCAAATATATGTTTATTATCTTCAGGTAAGGTTATTTCTACTAAAGAATCATTTTTATCTTTGCATAAAATAATTCCAATAGTTTTGTTTTCATGTTCTGCTTTTACATACCTGTCATAGTAGTTTACATACATTTGAATTTGTCCTAAATCTTGATGTTTTAGTTTTCCGATTTTTAAATCAATAAGCACAAAACATTGAAGTAATCTATTATACAAAACAAGATCAACAAAATAATGATCTTCATCAAAGGTAAAACGTACTTGTCTACCTGAGAAAAGAAACCCCTTTCCCATTTCTAATAAAAAATGTTCTATTTTATCTATAATAGCTGTTTCAAGATCATTTTCAGAATAATTTGATTCTTCTTTTAAACCTAAAAACTCAAGCACATAAGGTTCTTTAATTAAATCTTTTGGTTCATTAATAATTTGTCCTTTTTGGCTTAGTTTTTTTATTTCATCTTTATTTCTGCTTAAAGATAATCTTTCATATAAAGATGAGTCAATTTGTCTATCTAATTCACGAACAGACCAATTATTATTTAAAGCTTCTATTTCATAAAAGTTTCTTTCATCTTCAATTGTTATTCTCATAAGCCTTAAATAGTGTGTCCAACTCAAACTAAAAGTTTTTTCAAATTCCGCAGTCAGTGATTGCGTTTTTTGATAAGTTAAATAGAACTTACGCATTTGTTCTAAGTTCCTCACAGAATAACCTTTGCCAAATTCTAGAGTTAATTTTTTAGAAAGATTTTTTATAGTTTCCTGAGCATATTCAGCTCTTTCTTTGCCTTTTTGTTCATCCTCAATAATTATTTTTCCTATTTGATAATAGGTAATAATCATAGTTTGATTAATATTTTTTATAACACTATTTTTGGCAGATTCAAGTAAGCTTTTAATTTGCTCAAAAATATTATTAGATTCAGGAAGTTTATTCACTCTGTCACCAATCAACCCAAAACCATCTCTTTCTCCCCTTCTCTAAAACTAGAGAAGGGGCTGGGGGTTGAGTTCACCCCACTCAAATCCAACCTACCATTAAAAGCATATTGCATGAGTGAATTAAAAAAGATTTCTAAATCTTGTTCTTGTTTTTTAGCTTTTTCTTTTAGGCTTTCTATTTTTTGAACTATTCTAGCAAATTCTTTTTGTAAACTGTAATCAGGAAAAGGAACCTTAATAGATAATACATTTTCTTGAGAAATATTTTTCATTGATCCACTAGTTCCTGTAGCTCTACTTGAAATTTCTCTTCTAAAAAATTTTTGTTGAAATAAATGCCATATAAATAATGGTTCAACTTTAACATCTTTATTCCAGACAAATCTCCAAAGTTTATCAGGAAGTATTAAATTATCATAATTTTCGAAAACATAAGCTGTAGCACCTATAAGCTCACTTGTATTTGCTCGACTAAAAAGTAAATCTCCTTTTCTAACAAAATGTTTTTCAAGGGGAGAGTAACTGTTATCTATAGGTTTGCTTTCATCTGGTTTGAAAAGTCCATAAGTAACAGCGCTAATTTTCAATATTCTATTTTTGCTGAAGTGCATTTCAGAATCCAAACTTTGAATACTTTTCCCAGTTTCAAATTTTTCTACAAACTCTCTTACTTCTTTATAATCCCAATTTTTTTCATTTTTTTCTAAATCGCCAAACATATCTAAAAACACTGACTGCAAAATCTTATCAAATAATTTATTTGTTTCTTTTCTTTTTTGTCTTAACTTATCAGCTCTTTCAAGAATTGAAGCTATTTTTATTTGTTCTTCTAATGGTGGTAGTGGTATAGTTAAAGTTTTAAATGATTCATTATTAATTGCTTTTTGAGTTGCACCTGAGCAAAGTAAATCTTTTGCTTTTTGAAAAGAATCTGATCTTAAGTAAAAAAATAAAAATTTAGGATTTAACTTATCCAAATTTGGTCTAAGAACTATAAACCCAGTTGAAACAATTAAATTTTCATTATTTTTATCTATACAAAAAACTTTATTAGTTTCTTTCATTCTTGCTAAAATAACATCATTATCTTTTACATTTAAATTAGCTCTTGATGGCTTTGTATTGTAATCAACTATTTCTAGGTTTGAAATACTATCTTTTTCTAAATTTCCAGTTGATAAATAATATCTTATGCCTTCAAATGCTTTTACTGAATCCGAAGATATTGTAGAAACATTTACAATAGGTACTTCTTTAATTTTCATTTTAAAATTACCTCAATCTTTCTAATCTGTTTCTTACTCATCCCTAAATCCCTTCTCTAAACAATAGAGAAGGGACTTGAAGAAAGGGTAGCTCCCCACATAAAATTATTTTAATTTGTAACATAAATATCGTTTCTCACTTTCTCTTTCTCCCCTTCTCTAAAACTAGAGAAGGGGCTGGGGGATGAGTTCAAATCATTAACTCCAATTCTTCTAACTCTTGTTTTAACTCATTTTCAAGCTTAATAATTCTTTCTAATAAAACTCTTGGAGCTTCAAAACTTGTTTCTTCATGAACAACTTCTTTATAACGATTAATACTAAGATCATATTTATTATTAACAATATCATCTTTACTAACTAAAAATGATTGCTCAGTTCTTGCTCTACTTTCTTCTTCTTTTAAATTATTCCATCTATTAATTACATCAGATATATTATTTTGTTCATGTGTTGTTTTATATATAGGTGGGTCTTCTTGAATCTTTTCACCCAAAGGACTTCTTTTATCATCTAGAGAAAAACCCTCAGCCAACATATCATAAAACCAAACTTTATCAGTTCCACCTGTTCCTGTTTTAGTAAAAATTAAAACACCTGTAGAAACACCAGCATAAGGCTTAAAAACACCAGAAGGAAGTGAAATTATTGCTTCTAGTTTATGATTTTCAACAATTTCTTTACGAATAGCAATATGTGCATTAGAAGAACCAAATAAAACACCATCAGGTACAATTACAGCACATCTACCACCTGTTTTTAACATTCTTATTATTAAAGCCAAAAATAATAATTCAGTCTTTTTGGTATTAACAATTTTAGTAAGGTTTTTTGCAACTGTTTTATCATCAAGTGAACCCTTAAATGGAGGATTTGCCAATATCAAAGTATAATCTTCTTCATGCTCTGCATTTATTTCTGAAAGTGAATCACGATAAAGAATATTAGGATTTTCAACACCATGAAGAATCATATTCATTGTACCAATTCTTAGCATTGTTGTATCAAAATCAAAACCATGAAACATCTTATTATTATAATGTTCTCTTAATTCTGAATTTGTTTGCAATTCCTGAAACTTATCTTGAAGATACTCACCAACTGAAACCAAAAATCCAGCAGTACCACAAGCAGGATCGCATATAATATCTTTTGGTTCAGGTTTAACTAATTCAACTATCATTTTTATTATATGTCTAGGTGTTCTGAACTGACCATTTACTCCTGCTGTTGTCAACTTAGAAAGCAGATATTCATATATATTTCCTTTTGTGTCCATGTCTTCCATAGGAATTTTACTAATCATTTCTATAACTTTTTCTAATAAAGCAGGAGTCTGAATCATAAACAAAGCATCTTTCATATATTTACTATATGTTGATTCACTTTGGTTTTTTAATGATTTTTCAGAAATAATTTTTATTTGCTCAGGATCTGTAATATTATTTTTTCTTAGCTCATTCTCAAATGTAATTCTATTATTAAATACTTTATTTAAAAGAGTTTTTAATGAGTCAAGATAATCTTTATCACTTAAATTAGATAAGGTTTCATCAGTAATTTGAAAAAAGCCTATATTTTTTATAAAAGGAAAAACTTTTTCTCTAACAACATTAAACATTTCTTCTGCATTAAGTTCTTTGAATTTTGACCAACGTAATTCATTTTGCTCTGTTGTAAAAACAGGATCTTGAATTGGCTCATTAAAACGGTTTGCTTTTTTTTCTTTGAGTGTATGTATTTCATCAAGTCTTTTTATAAAAAGTAGATATGTAATTTGTTCAATAACTGTTAGTGGGTTACTGATTCCACCTGTCCAAAAGGCATCCCACACTTTATCAACTTGTGATTTTAACTCACCTGTAAGCATTTTAGTTTATTCCGAAATATTCACTAATTTAAACAAATGAATTATAATCAATAAACTAAGATTTACAAATTAAAAGTAAGAATTTTTAAAGTGGCAAAATTATTTGAACCAGAAAAAGATGTACCGAAGCTATACAATTAACAATTGCTTTTATTCCTGTTGTAAAAAATAAAATTATTTTATTATTGTTCTTTTTACCTTACCAAAATTTTTAAATATTGATTCTTAAGATATAATTTTCAATATCATAAAAAATAAGTATAGAAAGTTATTTTTAAATGAAAGACTTTGAATTTGAATCAGATAATGATGTAGTTCTAGAAGATGAAGAAGAGATAGAATTAAAAAAACCAAGTATGTATAGGGTAATAATTCATAATGATGCATATACACCTAGAGAATTTGTCGTAATTATTCTTCAAACTGTATTTCATAAATCTGAAGAAGAAGGAAAAAATTATGTTAGAGGCACATACAAAAGGAATAGCAACTGTCGGTATATATACTTATGAGATAGCCTCAACTAGTCTTTACTTAGTAAGAAAAAATGTCAGATGAATATGGCTTTCCTTTAAGATGTACTATGGAGAAGTTGAAATATAAGTGGGAGCAGAAAATAGTTTTGAGAACCTGATATTTAGGTTAAAAATGATAAACATTTAATATTAAAAGTATTACTGACTTAATTGTACTTTTCAGTTTATTTATCAGGAAATCTTTAAACTATTAAAATTCAGAAAGAAAGTTAAAAACTTTAATAAAAGTCGAAAGCAAATAAATAAAAATATTATAAAGCAGGTGAAAATATGATAAGCAAAGAACTGGAGTTATCTCTAAAGATGGCTTTTAAAGATGCCAAAAAAAGGAAACATGAATATATTACACTTGAACATATACTTTATGCTCTTACTTTTGACAAAACAACATCTGATATTTTATTAAATTGTGGAGCAGATCTCAAACTTTTAAGAAAAGAATTAGATAAGTTTTTAAAAGATTCAATTCCTGCGATTGGAGATGAGTATAAAGATGTTGAACCATTATACACCTTAGGAGTTCAAAGAGTTTTACAATTTGCTGCTATTCATATTCAAACTGCTGAAAAAGAAGAAATGACAGGTGCTGATATTCTTGTTGCAATGTTTAGAGAAAGAGAGTCACACGCTGTATATTTTATGTCTCAACAAAAAATATCAAAACTTGATGTAGTAAAATATATTTCCCATAAAATATCAAAAGTTAATGATTCTGATTCTTCAATAAGTCCTTCTAATGATGAGATGATTTTACAAGATGGTTTGGATCAAGAAGAAGGAAAAAAGAAAAAAGATGCTCTTGAAAATTATTGTATTAATTTGAATGAAAGAGCAAAGAGTGGTAAAATTGATCCTCTTATTGGTAGGGATAAAGAACTAGAAAGAATGATTCATGTACTTTCTAGAAGAAGAAAAAATAATCCAATAATGGTGGGTGATACAGGAGTTGGTAAAACTGCTGTAGTAGAGGGATTAGCCTTAGCTATAATAAATAAAAAAGTACCTCAAGTTTTATTAAATGCAACAATATATTCTCCTAGATATGGGTACACTTCTTGCGGGTACTAAATTTAGAGGACAATTTGAAGAAAGACTTAAAGCTGTTTTATCTTCAGTTCCAAAAACAAGAAAATGCAATTTTGTTTATAGATGAGATTCATACAATTATAGGTGCAGGTGCAACGTCAGGTGGAACAATGGATGCATCTAATTTATTAAAACCATCTTTATCAAATGGTGAATTAAGATGTATTGGTTCAACAACATATCAAGAATATAAAACATATTTTGAAAAAGATAGAGCATTATCAAGAAGATTTCAAAAAATAGAAGTGAATGAACCTAGTGCAGAGGATACATATTTAATATTAAAGGGTTTGAAAGCTAATTATGAGAAGTTTCATGGTGTTGAATATTCAGATGAGTCCTTAAAAGCTGCTGCTGATTTATCAGCAAAATATATAAATGATAGATTTTTACCAGATAAAGCAATTGATGTGATTGATGAAGTTGGAGCTTCATTAAAATTAAACTCAACAGAAACTAAAAAAATTGTTCAATCTGTTGATATTGAAAATATGATTGCAAAGATAGCTAAAATACCTCCTAAAACAGTACAAGTTGATGATAAGAAAAAATTAAAAGATTTAGGTTTAGATCTCAAAAAGCTTGTATATGGTCAAGATGAAGCTATTGATAAAGTTACAACAGCTATCAAGCTTTCAAGAGCTGGTTTAACAGAGCCAGATAAACCTGTTGGCTCATTTTTATTTGCAGGGCCAACAGGTGTTGGTAAAACAGAGATAGCAAAACAATTAGCAAAAACAATGGGTGTTGAGTTTATAAGATTTGATATGAGTGAGTATATGGAAAAACACACAGTATCAAGATTAATAGGAGCTCCTCCAGGTTATGTCGGTTTTGATCAAGGTGGTTTATTAACAGACGCAATTCATAGAACTCCTCATGCTGTTTTACTTCTTGATGAAATAGAAAAAGCACACCCTGATTTATTTAATCTTTTACTACAAGTAATGGATAATGCAACACTCACTGATAATAATGGAAGAAAATCAGATTTTAGAAATGTTATTTTAATAATGACAACTAATACAGGGGCAAGAGAAAGTAGTACAAACCCTATGGGATTTGCAAAAACTGATAATTTTGATAAAAGCTTAAAAGCAATTGAAAATTTATTTACACCAGAGTTTAGAAATCGTTTAACATCAATAGTTCAATTCAAGCCTCTTTCTGTTGAAACAATGGGAAGTGTTGTTGATAAGTTTATAATTCAATTAAATGATAGGATGAAAGATAAAAAAGTTGTAGTTGAATTGGATGAAACAGCTAGACTTTATTTATCTAAAAAGGGTTATGAACCAGCTTATGGAGCAAGACCTTTAGGAAGGCTAATTCAAAATGAAGTAACTCAACCTTTATCAGAAGAAATACTTTTTGGTAAGCTTGAAAAAGGAGGAAAAGTCTTAGTTAAAGCAATTGATAATAAATTAGACTTTGATATTAAATCTACAGATATTAATGCAGATAAAAATTCAGAATCTGAAATATTATTAAAAAAATAAATAATATATTTTAACTTAAGGTTATTTATTAGGTTTTTAGGTAATATCTTTATTTAAAAACCTAATTATTGTTTTTTATAACCTAATTCTGTTAAGTCAAAGTCAGCGTTACACTCTATTACATTTTTTAAGTCTGCTTCTGATTGTCCGTGTCTAATTAGGTATAAAATCATTACAAACTTTCATTCTGAATTTTGAATATCATTAAAGATACTTTTAGCCCAGTTCTTAGCAATTTCAGTTCCTTGTTCACCACCATAGTGTAAACCATCTCCACCTTTTTCTGGGTATTCTGTATATTGTCTTGAGTCTAAAAATGTTCCATATTGTTTTGCAACTTTTTCTAAATGTTCATATAAAAAAGTTTGTTTTGATGTTGGTTTCTTGCTTTCTCTACCATCAGGAGGACCAACCCAAATAATTTTGGCTCCACTTTCTTTTGCAATATCAGCAAGTTTTTTTACTTCTTTTTCGATTGTTTCTCCATTTGCTTTTATTAAATTGGCTCCTAAAGATATTACAATAACATTAGGTTTAAAATTATTTATTAGATTTGTAAACTTTGGTGTTTCATGTGGTTGTTTCCAATCTGCTGGACTATCTATATTTCCATTATCATCTTTAGAATAAAATCCAGATTTTGTTGTGTGACCTGTTAACCACCAAGAAGGGCTGGAACCGGCACTACCATAAGTTTGAACTTTCGCACCAGTTTCACGCATAAGTCTGTCCATTTCTTTTCCATAAACTCCAACAGTATGAGAATCACCTATATGTAAAACTCTTGTATTCTCGTTAATTAGACCCTTTGTAGTATTTTCAAAAAAGTTTAAGTTAGCAGACATCTTACTAGAATTCTTTACACCTTGAAATAAAGTGTCAGGAGATGTTAAGACTGTATTTTTATTAGTTTGAATACTAGGATTTGGATTAAGTCCTGTAGCCACAATATTTGTAGTTATAATACTATTTGCTAATAAATTGCTAACTTTAGATAAAATCATAATTCAACACATCCAAGAGAAATAAATTTAATTAAATTATAGAATAAAAAAGATAAATCTTTCCTAGATATTGATAATATTCTCTTCTAGGGATTTATTTTTGTATTACAGATATAATTTCTTGACTTATTTTATCAAGATCATTTGAAGAGTTATTTAATATTATAAGTACAAATTTATTATTTATATTACGAATGATAAATGATCTAAACCCAAGCCAACTACCATTATGAAACATAACATTACTATTAATCATATCCCATCCAAAACCATAGCTTGATTGAGTTCCATCCTTTAGAGTTATTTTATTAAATGCTTCAAGTAAAGAACTTTGCTTAATTAGCTTTTCTGTATACAAAGATTCTTCCCATTTTATAAAATCATTTATACTTATATATATATTACCATCACCAACAACACCATCATAAAAGCTTAAATCATTTATCTCATAACCAGAATTTGTTGAATTATAACCTAAAGCTCTATTAATAGGTGGAGAATCAATATTTAAAACAAATGAATCACTCATATCTAACTTTTTAAATATATTTTTTTCTATAAAATCTTTGAAACTTGTTTTTTCAATTTTTTCAATAATATAAGCTAATAATACAGCATTTGTATTTGAATAATCGAATTTTTCTAAAGGTTTAAACATAGGTTTAATATTATAATTAGATAAAATATTAACTATATCCTTATTTTTCATTGATTTACTTTTGTTTTTATTAAAGTAATCATTTATAAATGGGTCAATTTCTTTACTTAAGTAATCAGGTATACCAGAAACTTGATTTAATAAATGCCTAATTGTAATATTTGAGAACAATTTTAATTCTGGTATATATTTTGTTATCTTATCATCATAATTTAATTTATTTCTTTCTTTTAAAAGCATAATACCAAAAGATGTAAATTGTTTAGAACAGGATGCAATATTAAAAGATGTATTTTCATCAATTTTTAATTTTTTATTAAAGTCTGAAAAACCTATACTCTTTTTATAATCTATATTATTTGCTTTTAAATAAACTGAACCATTAAACTTATTGTCTTTATTAATTTTATCTATGTAATTATCCAAGTTTTTGTATATATCAGTATTACTTGAAAAAGTATTAATTTGATTTGTATTAATAATAATTGTTTCATTTGTATTTACTGAACATGAAATTAAAAAAGTTGATATAGAAAATAAAACTAAATTCTTAAATAACATATTAATACCAATAATAATCTTAAATAGTAGATTTAGAGTATATTATATCTAAGCAGTTTTATCAAATTAATTTAGTGAGATGGGGTGCATGAAAATCTCCATTTTTAAAATCTTAATTTTATTAGTATTAAGAATACCTCGGATTTTTAATCCGTGGTTTCCCCCAAATTCTTTGGGGCTGGGTTTTAATCCAGAGTTAATACTAACAGGGTTCCCTTCTAGGGATTTATTTGATTTAAATTTTAAGAGTTTGAAATGTAGGAACTAAATTAATATTTTCTATAAAAAATATAATTTGAATATTAAATTTCATGCACCCTATTTTTTTATACTAGACAATAAGTGAAAAGACAAGAGTATTTCACTAATAACACTACAGATAAATATTTTTTTTAAAGAAATTGCTTTTAAGTATATTTAACTTACAAGTATAGGATTACTTAAATGTGGCATTATTTCTTTTTTTAATAACAGCTCTCTTTCAGGGGTTAACTGTGTTAAAGGAGGGCGAACTGTTGTTCCTGCAAGTCCTCTAAGAGTTGAAGTATATTTTAAAGCTGAAATTCTTGGGTAACTTTTAATTACACCATTAACTTCATTTAAATATTGCTGTGCAACTTTTCCACCTTGTTTTGGTTGATTAAAGTCAAATTTAACTGATTTTACAATTTCAGGAAATGTATTAAATAAGCCAGATGAAAAACAATTTATACCTAATAATAAACCTTCATATAATAAATTATCATTAGCTAAAATAATATTTAATTCTGGATATTTTTTCTTATAATGTTGAATTAATCCAATATCTCCTGATTCATCTTTTATACCAGCTAGTTTACCTGTTTCCATTAACTTATCTATGAGATGATCAGAAATTTCTATACCTGTAAATCTTGGAACATTATATAAATAAATAGGAATATCTATTGTATCCATAATTTTTTTATAATAATTAGCTAAACCTTCAACTTCAACATCTTTATAAAAATATGGAGGTAATATTATTAAAGCATCAACTTTTACTCCTTGAGCGTAATGAGCAAAATCTAAAGTATCTTCAAAATTATCACATCCAACATTAGGAACCACCTTAAGATCTCCTGAAGATTCTGTTATATATGCTAACATCTCTTTTTTTTCAATTAAAGACATAGAATTAAATTCACCATAAGATGAAAAAGGAATAATACCTTGACAACCATGATCTCCTAAAAAAGATATAAGATCCATTAGCGCATCAAAATCAACTCTACTATTGTCTTTTCTAAAAGGTGTTATCATTGATGTAAAAAGACCTTGTATTTTTTTTGTCATAGTTTATGCCACCTTTCTAGTAGTTAAAAAATTAATTTACACTCTAAACTATTTCTTTATAATAGCATTAAATTTTACTTCAAACTATTAGATAAAGTTTTATTTGAGTATATTTTTTAGAATACAGTTTACTAAAAGAGAAGGAGTGATGATAAAAAAAGTAAAAAGAAAAAAGTTAGAAGTTTCAATAATTATCTTTTTACTAAAGTCTTTTCACCTTTTGTCTTCTTCTCTTCTTTTTATAATGATATAATTTGATAGTTTGTATTTTAGAAAATTTTCAGGCTTATAAATTTGTTTGAGTATAGAGACTATAACTTATATAGACAAGATCTTACAAAAAATATAGAAAGCTTAATACCAGAAAGTTCAAAAAAAATTTTGCTCTTTGGAGATAAGTTTCATGGTTTAGAATATAAATGGATGAAAAACTTTCCTGAGAGAAAAGTAATAAACTTAGACCAGATAAATAAAGATTGGATATATATATCAGATAATAACCCAGAAATTAGCTTGAATATTGAAAAAAATAGCTTTGACTTAATAGTTTCTTATCATGGTATAGAAAAATCATTAGATCCAGAAAGATTAGTCTTATCTCTTAGACGTTTCTTACAATCAAATGGTTCTTTTATATTCATAACATATAATGTAAGTCATATCTATTCTTTATATAATATTATGTCTGATGAATTATCTTTTAAAAAAGATGGAGCGTTTAAGGAAAATCATGTACAGCATTTTTCTTATGATCAAATTAAAAACTTTTTTAATAATACAGGGTTAGATATTCAAAATGAAATGATTTATGGCGTTGAAAATACATCTTCTTTAACGAAACAAATCCTAAGAGTTACTAAAAACCCATATATTAATGCTTTAAGTTTCATTTTTATTTGTAAAAAGATTGAAACTTTTCCTTTTATTGAAAGTGCTTATTTATAATTTTTAAATGAAAAAAAACAAATTTTTTGATGCTATTAGCAAACTTGATGATTTTGAGGTTAGACCTCAACAAGTTTTAATGTCTGAAACTATAGAACAAGCTATAGAACAGGATTCACACGCCGTTATAGAAGCAGGTACAGGAAGCGGAAAATCTTTTGCCTATTTATTTCCACTTATGGAAAGTGGAAAAATTTCTGTTGTTTCAACAGGAACAATAGCTTTACAAGAGCAATTATTAGAAAAAGATATACCTTTTTTAAAAAAGAGTTTAAAAAAGAAAGAGTATAAAGCTGTTATAGCCAAGGGTAGAAATAATTATTTATGTAGACAAAAATTAGAAGAAGTTGCAAGAACAATTTTTCCTGGTAGTCCTCTAAAATTTGATATGGATTTAATTTTAGAGCATTTAGATAGATGGGATGGAGACTTTGCAAATCTTCCATTTCAAGTGTCACCAGATTTAAAAAGAGAAATAGAGTCTTCTTCAGAAGATTGTATTATGTCAAAATGTGAATTTTTTACTGCAAATAGAGCTCCTTTTTACAATGCTAGAAAAGAAATGTCAAAAGCTGATTTAATAGTTACAAATCATGCTTTATATTTTGCTGATATACTTTCACAAGGTAATGTATTGCCTGAGCATGATACTGTCGTATTTGATGAAGCACATCATTTATATAATCAAGCAGTTAATGCTTTTACAGCTTCAATTGGTCGTTATTCTACAACTAAACTTTTACAAAAAATTCAAAAGAGATTAACTCATATACCAGAAAAGATAACATCACAATTTTTAAATCTTGAAGTTCAACTGATGGAATGGGTTTTTAGCTTTAAAAAAGCTTCATTTAGAGTAACAAAAGAAAATAGTGTTGAGCTTGTATCAATTGCAAGTGAAATGATATATAACTTTAGTGATTTAAATTCTTGGTTAGAAAAAATTCCTGTTAATTTAGATATGTTCCCTGATGAAGAAATGCGTTCAAAAACAGCAGTTCATAAACAAAATTTATCCAAACAACTTCAAAATTTAAAGAGGAAATGGACTTTTATATATCAACATGATGCTTTTACTGATAGAGTTGCTTGGGTAGAATGTGATTCTAATAGAGGTTATTTTGAAATTAAATCAGCTCCTTTGAATATAGCTGATACATTAAAAGAAGAAATCTGGGAAAAAAGAGCAGGTGTTTTTACATCTGCTACAATCGCTGTTAAAGATAATTTTGACTATTTTAAAAGCCAGATAGGAATAGAAGATTCTTTAGAGCTTGTATTACCTTCTCCATTTGACTATAAAAAACAATCAGCTTTATATATACCAGATAAAATTACAGATCCAAATTCTAAAGATTTTATAGAGTCATGCAGAGATACAATAGTTGAGACACTTAAAATAACAAGAGGTAGAGCTTTTTTATTATTTTCGTCTTGGAGAAATATGGTCTCAGCTTATGAGTTAATGAAAAGAGATATATATTACCCTGTAAGAAAACAAGGGGATATGACAAGAAAACAAATTATAGAATGGTTTAAGAAAACACCAAACTCTGTTTTATTTGCAACTGCTACATTTTGGGAAGGTATTGATATACCTGGAGATTCTTTAAGTTGTGTAATAATTGATAAATTACCTTTTTCTGTTCCAGATGATCCTGTTATTCAGGCTAAAGTGGATATTATGAAAGAAAATGGGCAAAATTGGTTTAATGAATTTGTTTTACCTGAAGCAATTATTAAATTAAGACAAGGTGTAGGAAGGTTAATTAGAACTAAGTCAGATAAAGGAGTTTTGATTATTTTAGATAATAGAATAATTACCAAATTTTATGGAAAAACTGTCTTAAATTCATTACCTCCTGTTACAAGGTTAAAAAATTTAGATGAAGCAGAAAGATTTATTGATAAAAAATGAATATGTTACCACTAAAAGGAATTAGAGTTGTTGATTTAAGTAGAGTTGTTTCAGGGCCATACTGTACAATGATGCTTGGTGATCTTGGAGCTGAAATTATAAAAATAGAGCATCCAAAAGTAAAAGATGAAACAAGAACTTGGGGCCCTCCATTTCATGAAAATAGAGATGATAGTGCTTATTATCTTTCAATGAATAGAAATAAGAAAAGTCTTACATTAGATTTTAAACAAGAAGAAGGAAAGAAGGTTCTTTTAAAAATAATAGAACAATCTGATATTTTAGTTGAAAACTTTAGAGTTGGAACTCTTGAAAAACTAGGTCTAGGTTATGAAGATATAAAAAAAACTAATCCACAACTTATTTATTGTTCTATTAGTGGTTATGGTTCAACAGGGCCTTATGCTAATAAAGGGGGCTATGATGTTATAGTTCAAGGAATGGGTGGTTTAATGAGTATTAATGGAACAGATGAACAGATGATGAAAGTAGGTGTTCCAATAGTTGATTTAACTACAGCTATGATGGCTTCTCAAGCAATTTTAGCAGCTTTATTTGTTAGAGCGAGAACAGGTCATGGTCAAAAAGTCGAAGCATCTTTACTTGAAACTCAAGTTGCTTGTTTAGCAAATGTTGGAAGTAATTATTTATTAACTGGTAAATTACCAAAAAGAAATGGAAATCAACATCCTAATATTGTTCCATATCAACCTTATAAGTCAAAAGATGGTGATTTTATTTTAAGTGTTACTAATCAAAAACTATGGGAAAACTTTTGTAATGCAATAGATAAAAATGAATTTATAAATGATGAAAGATTTAAAACAAACTCTGATAGATTAAAAAATAGAGATTTATTAAATTCTTATCTTGAAGATATTTTTAAAACAAAAACAAATAAAGAATGGATTGATTTATTTGAAAGTGTTGGAGTCCCTGTTGGACCAATTAATAATCTTGAACAGGTTTTTAATGATCCTCAAGTTTTACATAGAGATATGTTGGTAAGTATTCCCCACGAATCTGGAGAAATAAAAACAGCTGGAATTCCAATTAAATTTTCTGATACAAAACCATCAATAAGACTTGCTCCTCCACTATTTGGAGAGCATACTAAAGAGATTATTTGTGATTTCCTTAAATATGATGAGAATGAATATTTGGATTTAAAGAATAAAGAGATTATATAGGTATTTTTTATGATAAATAAAGAAGAAAAATTATCTAATAAATCAATAGATGATATAAAAGGAACAGATAATTTAGGTGTATATAATTTATTATCTTTTAGAAAAAATCCTCTTAAATTTTTAGAACAGATAACAGATAAATATGGAGAATTTGTTAAGTTTAAGCTAGGTCCAGAAAATGTTATCTTAGTACATGACCCAGAATTAATAAAAGATGTCTTTGTGACTAATCATCATAAATTCATAAAAAGCCGTGGCTTACAAATGGCAAAAATAGTTCTAGGTGAAGGTCTTTTAACAAGTGAACATGAGCTACATACAAGACAAAGAAAAATGATTCAACCTTCATTTAGTGCTAAAAAAATTAACTATTATTCAGAAATAATGACAGATTTTACACTAAAGTATTCTAATTCTTTAAAAAATGGTGATGAAAAAGATATTTCAAAAGAAATGATGAGTTTAACTCTTGATATTGTCTGTAAAGCTCTATTTGATACTGATGTTGAAGCAGATACTAAAAAGTTGCAAGAATCACTCGAAATTCTTATTGCGATGTTTGATGAAATTACAAATCCTCTATATTATTTATTAAAAAATACTCCACTTCCTAAATATAAAAGATTTTATGAAGCTAAAGACTTTGTTGATGAAATAATTTTGAAAATGATAAAAGAAAGAAGAGGAAATTCTCAAGATAGAAATGATCTTTTATCTACAATGTTAAATGCTCAAGATGAAGATGATAAAAAAGGAATGAGTGATAATCAAATAAAAGATGAAACATTAACTCTTTTTATGGCAGGACATGAAACAACAGCAAACTTATTAACTTGGACACTTTATTTAATATCTCAAAACTCAAGAGTTGAAGCTAATATTATTAAAGAAATTGAACAAGTAGTTGGTGATAGAACTCCAAATTATAATGATATACATAATTTTACTTATTTAAGAAAAGTACTAACAGAGTCAATGAGGATTTATCCTCCTGCTTGGATTATAGGTAGAATAAACACAGAAGAACATCTATTAAATGAATATCATATTCCAAAAGGAACAATATTTTTATCTAGTCAATATATTATGCATAGAAGCTCTAAATACTATAAAAGTCCATTAAAATTTATTCCTGAAAGATGGAATGATGATAGAAAAAATGATATACCCAAATATGCTTATTTTCCTTTTGGTACAGGGCCTAGAGTTTGTATAGGTGAACAATTTGCATGGGCTGAAGGTATTTTAATATTAAGTATTTTATTAAAAAAATGGCGTTTTGTATTATCCAAAGAACAAAAAATAGATGTAAAACCATTAATTACAATGCGTCCTAAATATGGAATGAAAATGATTATTAAAGAAAGAGATTAGGTAGAAATTATGGATGAAGGGATTTTAGATGTTTATAATAAATCAATAGATTTAAATACAAATAGAATTAATGAAGGATTAGCCGAAAATAAAATAGATTTAGCTACAGTTTATCAAAACAAGGGTAGAGCTTTAATTAATTTTGAACGCTATGAGGAAGCTATAAAAGACTTTACTAGAGCTATTGAAATATATGATGATATGAAATCTAATAATCAAGAGTTTAATATAAAAGATTTAGCAGAAGCTTATCAAAATAGAGGTAAAGCTTATTCATACTCCGATAAACATTGGAATGCAATAAAAGATTTTAGTGAAACTATTAAAATATCTGAAGAAAATAATTTAGATAAAAGGATTTTATCTGAAAATTATCGTGATAGAGGTATGTCTTTTATGGAAATAGAAAAACCTCAAAAAGCTATTGAAAATTATAGAAAATCTATTGAAATATATAAAAAATTACTTGAAGAACAACAAGAAATTGACTTTAATCAATATTCAGCTTTATTTATGAGCGAAGGAATAACATTATTAATGTTAAAGAAGTATCAAGAAGCAATAATGTCTTTAAATCAAGCTTATGATATACAAAAAAACTTATATGATAAAGGAGATTTACTTGATATTCCTGTTATTGTAACAACATTAAGAAGTAGAATAGTTGCAAATACAAAATTAAATAATCTAATTGAGGTTAATAGAGATGAAAACCTAATAAAAGAATTTGGACAAGCTTTTAATAGATTAAGAAACCAATAGAAAATTATATTTTACTAATGAAAGCAAAATTTTTATTTTTTGTGGGTTTTATAAGTCTTATTTTTAATACAAAATTTTTATCATTATTTATTACTCTATGCTAAACTAAACGATAACATATAGTAGTTTTAACTATAATAAATCAAATAAAAAAGCTAAAGGAGAATATTTTTTAATGGACGCTAATATCCATGAATGGCTTAATTTAATTGTAAGATGGATCCATGTTATTTTTGGGATAATGTGGATTGGAAGTTCAATATTTTTTAACTGGTTAGATAGTAGCTTTGAACCACTTAAAGGAGAACAAGAAGAAGGTACTGTTGGAGAAGTTTGGATGGTTCATGGAGGTGGTTTTTATCATGTTAAGAAAAAATATTTAAAGGCTTCAGAAATTCCAGAAACACTTTACTGGTTTAAGTGGGAAGCTGGTTTTACTTTTATAAGTGGTATAACTCTTTTAACTCTTGTTTATTATATGACAGGAGGAATCTACTTAATAGATCCAAATGTTTCAAATATTACAGAAGGTCAAGCTATTACTCTATGTATTGCTTTATTAATAGGTGCTTGGGGTATATATGATACAGTATGGAATTCTAAATTAGCTAAGAATCCTGCACCATTAGCAACAATTTGTTTTTTAGCTGTAATAGCAATAGCTTATGGACTATCTCAAGTATTAAGTGCAAGAGCTGCTTATATGCACATTGGAGCTATGCTTGGAACAATAATGGCAGCAAATGTATGGATGAGAATTTTACCAGCACAAAATGTAATGATGAAAGCTGTTACAAGTGGACAACCATTAGATCCAACTCCTGGTTTAAAAGCAAAAATGCGTTCTAAACATAATAACTATATGACATATCCAGTTATATTTATTATGATTAGTAATCATTTTCCTAATGCTTATGCTCATCATCTTAATTGGCTTTTATTAGCAATTTTAATAGTTGCAAGTGTAATAATAAAGCACTTTTTAAATATCAGTGAACATTTTAAATATTGGTTTCCTAGAGCTTTAGCAGTTGGGACAGTAGCTTTAGTTGCATTGTTTTTTGTAAGTTCAATTCCTGATCCTAAAAATGTAGTTGCTCAAGTTGAGAATCATGATAATCAAATTAACTCAAACTCTAATAATACAAATGTCTCTACAGAAAAAGTAACTTTTAATCAAGCAAGAGAAGTTATACAAAAAAGATGTATGGTTTGTCATTCTGCAAAACCTACAGATGATATGTTTAAGGTTGCTCCTGTTGGTGTTATGTTTGATACACCACAACAAATACAATCAAAAGCTGAAAGAATAAAAATAAGAGCTGTAACTACAAAAACAATGCCTTTAGGTAATAAAACACATATAACTGATGAGGAAAGATTGATATTAGCAAAATGGATTGATCAAGGAGCCAAAATTGAATAATATTGTCAATTTTATTAATGGTGAATATATAGAGCCATTAGAAAATAAATACATTGATAATTATAATCCTGCATTTGGAGAGATTTATTCTAAAGTAGCTGATTCAAATTCAAAAGATTTAGAACTGGCTTTTAAGTCAGCTAAAGAAGCTTTTAAAATTTGGTCTAATACAACAAATCAAGTAAGAGCAGAGTATTTATATAAAATAGCTGATATTTTGGAAAGTAAAATAGATGAATTTGCTCTAGCAGAATCAATAGACCAAGGTAAACCAGTATCTTTAGCAAAATCAATGGATATAACACGTTCTATTCATAATTTTAGATTTTTTGCAGGTGCTATTTTACATAATGAAGAAACATCAAATCAATTTAATAATAATTTTTTAAATTACACATCAAGAAAGCCTTTAGGTGTTGTAGGTTTAATCTCTCCTTGGAACTTACCACTTTATTTACTTACTTGGAAAATCGCACCTGCTATTGCTTGTGGAAACACAGTTATTTGTAAACCTTCTGAATTTACATCTATGACAGCTTATATGCTTGGTGATGTTTTAAATAAAGCAGGTTTACCTAAAGGTGTTTGTAATATATTAATGGGTACGGGAGCAAATATAGGAAAAGAAATTGTTTCACATTCTAAAATACCTGCAATTTCCTTTACAGGTGGAACAGCAACAGGAAAAATAATTTCTTCAATTACTGCTCCTTATTTTAAAAAACTAAGTTTAGAACTTGGAGGAAAAAACCCAAATATAATTTTTGATGATGTGAATCTTGATGAATGTGTAAATACCACAATACGCTCAAGTTTTTTGAATCAAGGTGAAATTTGCTTATGTGGTTCTAGAGTTTTTGTTCAAGATAAAATTTATGATGAATTTTTAGATAAATTTTTAGAATCAACAAAAAAACTAATTATTGGAGATCCTTTAGATTCAAAAACTAATATAGGAGCTATTGTCAGTGAACAACACTTAAGTAAAATAAAATCTTATATAGCTCTAGTTGAAAAAGAAAATAATAAAATCTTATATGGTGCTAGTAGACCAATTTTAGAAAATAAGTTTTCAAAAGGTTATTTTATTAATCCAACTATTATTGAAACATATAATAATAAATGCCAAATTATGCAAGAAGAAATTTTTGGACCAGTTGTTACAATAACAAAGTTTAAAGAAGAATCTGAGGTTATAGATATGGCAAATGATATAGATTATGGCTTGTCTGCAACAATTTGGACTGAAAATTTATCTAAAGCTCATAGAGTTTCTAATAGTTTAGATTGTGGTACGGTTTGGGTTAATAATTGGATGACAAGAGACTTAAGAGTACCTTTTGGTGGAGTAAAAAACTCTGGAATAGGTAGAGAAGGTGGAAAATATTCTATTGATTTTTATACAGAAGTTAAAAATATTTGTATAAAATTTTAGATTTCTAATAATATAAAGAGAAGAAGTAAAAATTAAAAAGTGAGAAGAAAATATAATCAAATGAAATTAATTTATGAAACAAAGAAACTTTTAACAATATCTACTTAAAAGTAGTTGGTTTGCAAAAAATATTTATCCACAATATTGTAACTTCAATACTATTGTCTTCTCACTTTTTACTTCTTATCTAGTATAGCTTTATCTCATTGTAAAACAGCAAACAAATTTTATTTTACTTAATTTAAATTTAAACTAAATTTTAATAGAGAATAAGCATTTTTTTTATTAAAATTACCATAACAACTATATGGAAAACAAAATCTTAAGGGGACTAAATTTTAATAATTTATTAGGTAATAAACCTAATCTAAAACCCTTAAATTTTAATAATTCAAACCAAAATAATAATAATATTTCTATTAATACCAAAGATGTTATTTCTTCAAATTTTACAAAAAAGCCTGTTTTATTAAATCCTTTACAATTATTCTCAACAACTCAAACTCCTTTAACTAATCAAAATAATTTATCAATTATTGAAAAAGGTGTATCTATAGAGAATATTAATGCTATTAAAAGATATGAAGGTAAGACTTGGTTAGGAAAATTATCATCTAATAGCAATAGAGATGTTGCAATAATAATACCTAAAGGTGTTGATTATAGTAAACCTTTTGAAATAATGTATTACTTTCATGGCCATAATGGGAAATTAAATAATATTCTTTCTGAGCCTAATAATGGTCTAGAAAAAAATATTAAAGATATGCCTAAAAATAAAAATGTAATAATAGTAATACCACAAGGACCACCAAAATCTCAAGACTTTACATGGATGAATGGTAAATATGGCGAAGATATGACAAAATTTCAAGATGATACAATTAATATTGTAAAAAATAAACTTGGAGTTAATGCCTATATATCCTCAATTTCTGTTCAAGGTCATAGTGCAGGGGGGAGACCTATTATGAATGCAGCTAATGATGGTAAATTAAGAGCTGATAAAATAAATTTATTTGATTCTAGTTATGGTACATGGGCAACACAGGCGTATAATAACTATAAAAAAGTAAATCCTAATGCAAAATTTAATGTTATATATATCCCAAATAGTCCAACTCAAGCAGATGCTTTAAGGTTAAAAGGTCAACAAGGAGTTACTTTATATCAGTCGAGAGTTGGTCATAGTTCAGTACCTAAAACTTTTTTTGGAATTTAGTTTATAATTATCATTGACATTTTAAATTTTTTTCTTATTGTCTTATAACTTTATCATATTTCTAAATCATCTAAAGGTAAAAGAATATGCACTTTAAATTGTTCATTTGTAGACTCAAGCCATATTTTACCATTCATAAGCTCTACAAGACTTTTTGTAATATATAGACCTAAACCAGTTCCACCTGTAGTTCTAGTTAATGCATCATCAAGTCTAAAAAATTTATCAAATAAAGAATCAAGTTTATTTTGCTCTATTTTATTTGAACAATTAGAAACGATTATATGTGCAAATGAATCTTCTTTAAAAGCTCTTACTCTTATACTTGAAGTTTTAGGATTACTATATTTATTCGCGTTTTCAAATAAATTTAATATTATTTGTTCAAATCTATCTGAATCTACTAAGACATATATACTTTCTTTTATTTTAATAGAAAATTCTTTATTGGGGAAAAACTGAGAAAGATCCTCAAATAATGGTTCTAATTCAACCTCTTGTAAGTTTAATTTTAAAACATGACCTTCAAGTTTTGGCACAACTAATAAATCTTCAACCATTCTTGATAATCTATCTGACTGAGTAGATATAATTTTTAAAAGTCTATTTTGAGTTTCATCATCAAATTTTACATCTTTTCTCAAAAGAGTTGAAGAAAAACCTTTTATACTTGTTAAAGGTGTTCTAAACTCATGGCTAACAGTATCGATTAAATTAGATTTAAAGTGATCTAGCTGTTCTATTTTTTCTCTCATTACATTAAACTCATTAACCATCTGATCAAATTCATAAGGAATAAAAAATAAATTTGACTCAACCTTTTTTTTATAGTTACCATTTGCAATTTCTCTAATAGAAGCTAAAATATTTTTTGAAAAAGTATATTGATAAGATGCAATCCATAAACCCATAGCTAAAGCACAAAATAAGCTAATAATAGATGCAATTATTATTTTTATTGATAAATTTATTACATCATCTCTATATTCAGTTAATGGATATTCATACATAACAAGCCAATTTAAGCTATTAATAGATGTGTAACTTATAGCTTCTTGTTTTTTATTGATAATTGAATAACTTTCTATAACTCCACTTTGCTCTTCTTTAATTTTCTTTAAAGAATCTTTATTTATAAAAGATAAATCGTTATTATCTGGATAAATTATATTATTATTGCTTTTATCTAAAATAATAACTTTTTGTTCATTTTCTAAAGAACTATTTATATATAATTTTATTTGTTCTTTATCTAAACAAGCTAATAAAAAACCTTTATATTCATTATTATTATATATTGGAGAAACTAATCCTATACATTTAGACTTATTATCTAATTCAATATTATTTATAATAAAACTTTTATTTAAATTTTTGCATTTTCCTTTATATAGTATCTTTTTAATAAATTATAAAGGCTATTATTTATATTATGATTATGATAAACAATTAATTTATCATTATAAAAATAAAAAAATGCTTTATAATCTGGATAGTTCTGACTAAAGTTATCTAAAGTTATTTTTATATCTTTTTCTTTTTTTTCTTTAATGGTACTAGCTAAATGATTAATTGTTTGTATATTTATTTTAATATACTGCTCAAACTTATCTGCAAGATTTTTTACTAGAGATATATTATTTTTTTCTATTAATGAAATAATATCTCCACTAAAAAAACTATATTGAATTAATGTAAGCATAACTACAGGAATAATAGAAATACCTGTAAAAGCAACAACTAAATAAGTTTTACTATTAAATTTTCTGAAAAAACTTTTAAGATCCATATATTTAACTTAACTTATAAGTTAAAAAATAAAAAGAGTTATTTATTTTTTCTAAAACTGTTCTAAAAATCTTAGATCTCCACCTTGGAAATGTCTTATATCATCTATTCCATATCTCATCATTACAAGTCTATTTAATCCTAATCCAAAAGCAAAACCTGAGTACTCATTTGTATCAATACCTTGCATACTTAACACATTTGGATGAACAAGACCACAAGGTAATAATTCTACCCATCCACTATGTTTACAAACACTACAACCTTTTCCATTACAAATTAAACAATTAATATCTAATTCAAAACCAGGTTCAACAAATGGAAAGTAACCAGGGCGTAATCTAACTTTTACTTCTCTTTTAAATATTTCTTTTAGTAAAACTTTCATTACATAGATTAAATTAGCAACAGAAATATCTTTACCAACCATTAATCCTTCTACTTGATAAAATGTATTTTCATGTGAAGCATCAGTTGCTTCATATCTGAAAACTCTACCTGCTGAAATACCTTGAAGTGGAGGTGTTATTTTTTCCATTGTTCTTACTTGTACAGAAGATGTATGTGTTCTTAATAATCTTCCATCTTCAAGCCAAAAAGTATCTTGCATATCTCTAGCAGGATGATCTTTTGGAATATTTAAAGCAATAAAATTATGATAATCATCTTCTAACTCAGGGCCTTCAAATATTGAGAATCCCATAGATTTAAAGATATCTTCTAACTCATATTGTATTTGTGTAATTGGGTGAGTTGTACCTAATTTTGACTTTTTTGAAGGCTGTGTAATATCAATCCATTCTGTATCTTTAATACTATCAAAAACAGCTTTATCAATAGATTTACTTTTATTTTCAATAGCAGTTTCGATTTCTTGCTTACTTTGATTTGCAAGTTTTCCTATTTCAGCTCTTTCTTCAGGAGTACATGAACCAAGGGTTTTTAAAATAGATGTTAATTCACCTTTTTTTCCTAGATACTGTATTCTTATCTGATTTAAATCTTCTTTAGTGTTTGTATTTTCAATCTTTTCTAAAGCTTGAGTTTTTAAGCTATTTAAATTATCTTTCATAAAAAATTCTATTTATCTTAAATTATATAAGTTGACATCTTAGCAAGAAATATAGATAAATACAATATATCGTTTAATTTATTTGTAAAGACTTTTACTTTAAATTACAAATAAAAACTAATGATAATACTGTAAATTATTAATTTATTTAAGTGCAGATTTTTGAGCTTTTATTACAGCAGGACAAGTTGAACTCACAGCAGGTTCAAGCTTTATAGTACATCCACCTTGAGCATGAAGATCACATTTTTTTAATTCCTGATTAGTAAATTTTGTTCCTAAAAGTCCTTTTTTTAATTCACCTTTTACTTTTAAATGAACTTCTACTCCTTGTTTTGGACAATTAAATAATATATCTTTAATAACTTTACCTTCTTGTGCCAATTTTAAATTCTCCTATCTAAAACTTCTCTGGTATCTCTTGAAAATCTTCTGGAACACCTTCTAAATCTTTTTCTTCTACAGGAGTAGATAAGAAATTTGATGTTCTTGGATTTTTATTTGTTTCTCTTTCTTGTGCAAATCTTCTTTCAATTTCTTCTTCAAGCCTATCTTCTTTTATAGCTTGTACTATTTCAGGATCCTCTAATATTTTCTGACTAAAATTGTCTAATATTCTAGAATATAACATTAAACCTCTTTCAAGGTATCCATTTCTTTCCATTATTTCTGCAAAATAATCCATATGAGTTAATATAACTAAAGAACGCATACATATTTCACGATTTAACCATAAAGCTGAATCATTTTCATCATAATTATTTTCTAATAATTTAACTAAGGTTTTTTCAATTTCTGATAATATATCAGTTACCTCATTATCTCTTATAGAGAACATATCTTTAAATTCCATTTTGATAAAATACTTTTCAACAAAGTCACTCAACTTCTCTGAAAGAATTTCTGAATTATTACTCATAAAAAATTAAACCTTTAAATTAAATATCCTTTTGAAAATTTTACATATAAAATGATTAGTTTGAAATAGACTTAACTAAAAATTTCTTTCTTTTTTAATATATTCATAAGCTGTTTGTATTTCCTTAAACTTATTATTCGCAAATTCGATAAAAGGTTTGGGCAAATCTTTTCCTGATATTGTATCAGGATGAAAGTCTTTAACAAGTTTTCTATAATTACCCTTTATTATATCATTTGAATCTGTTACTTTACATTCAAGTATAGAATAATATTCTTCTCTTAATGATATATATGTTTTTTGATTTATTGAATAATCTTTATTACTAGAACCTTCAATTTTTTCTTTTGCACCTGTAACTAATTTATCTATTATTTGAAATGTTAAATATAAATGTGGTTCTTTATCATGAAACAAATCAGGATTTATTTTATACTCTTGGTATTTTACATAAGTTTGTGACGCTTTATTAGTTATCTCAAATAATATTTTAAGATAATTATTTTTTCCACTCATAATTTATAAATTATTTCCACAGAATGGACACATTGTCCAATCCGACTGGCATTCAGATAAACATACTTTACAAGTAACTGCAGATACTTGAACAGTTTGAGGTTCTTGATAAGCATATTGTTGTTCTTGAACTTGTTGATATTGTGATTGATCAAATTCAGGCTCATATCCTTCAGCAATATATTGTTGCCTTAATTTTAAACAATAATCTAGATGTTCAAGTCCAAAAAATCCTTGTTCTAAATATATCTGAGCTAAAGGCTGTCTTAGCTCAACAGGTTGACTTTGTTGAACATTGTAAGCATACTGATACTGTTCCATAGACAGATATCCTTGTTGAATTAAGACTTGAGTTAATGTAATCATTTTTCCCGTTTCAGAAATATATAATTATATATTTAAGGATAACTCAATAAATAGATATAGATATATGAGTTATCCTTAATTTAATTATTAATTTTTATTATATGTTATACCAGTTTGGATGTTGTCCTAAGTCAACACAAACAGTTTTTGTTTCTGTATACATATCTAAAGCTTGTAATCCAAGTTCTCTTCCAAAGCCACTTTGTTTAAATCCACCAAATGGAGCTTCATTAAATAAGAAATTATATGTATTTACCCAAACTGTTCCAGATCTAATCTTCTTAGCTACTGTATGAGCAGTTTGAACATTTTTTGTCCAAAGAGCTGCTGCTAATCCATACTGAGTATCATTAGCTTTAGCAACAACATCATCAATATCTTTGAATTTAATTACAGATAAGAAAGGTCCAAAAACTTCTTCTTGTGTAATTCTCATATTTTGTTCAGCTTCAAATATTGTTGGGTTAATAAAATAACCTTTACTAAATTCACCTTCTGGACTATCTCCACCAACAAGAAGCTTAGCACCTTCTGATTTACCAATTTCAATATAACTTTTAATTTTGTCATATTGTTCTTTTGATGAAACAGAACCTAATCTAGTATTCATATCCATAGGGTCGCCAACACTTATTTTCTTTGCACCAGCTACTAATTTTTCAATAAATTTATCATAAATACTTTCTTGAACATAAAGTCTTGAGCCTGAAACACAAGCTTGACCTTGATTTAAATAAACTGCAAAAAGTGAAGCATGAACGGCATTATCAAGATCAGCATCTTCAAAAACTATATTAGGAGCTTTTCCACCAAGCTCTAAAGAAACTCTCTTAGCTGTTTTTGAAGCTGTTTCCATAATTAATCTACCAGTCTTAGTTTCACCTGTAAAAGCTATTTTATCTACATCAGGATGATTAACTAAAGCTGCTCCTGCTGTTTCACCAAAACCAGGAACAACATTTAAAACACCATCAGGTAAACCAGCTTCTTTAAATATTTCAGCTAATTTTAATGCTGTAATTGGTGTTTGCTCAGCTGGTTTTAAAACAACTGTATTTCCAGCAGCTAAAGCTGGGCCTAGTTTCCAACAAGCCATTAATACAGGGAAATTCCAAGGTATTATTTGACCAACAACACCAACAGGTTCTTTAAGTGTATAAACCATTTGTCCACTAGCAACAGGTATTGTTTCACCTCTAATCATTCTAGCAGCAGCACTATAGAATTTTAGACAATCAACAGCTAAACCAAAGTCAACAAACATACTTTCTATAAGAGGCTTTCCTGTATTTTTTGTTTCAAGTGCAGCAAGTTCTTCTTTTCTTGCTTCTAAAATATCAGCTGCTTTTGATAAAATAGCTGCTCTCATTTGTGCAGGAGACTCTGACCAACCTGCAAAAGCAGTTCTTGCAGCTTTAACAGCTTTATCAATATCAGCAGCATCACCTTCTTGAACTTGAGCTAAAACTTCTCCTGTAGCAGGATTTATTACATCAAATTTTTTACCAGATGCAGAATTTTCAAAATTACCATTTATGAAAATACCTTGTTGCATAGGTTGACTTAATACTTCAGCGGTCATGAATTTCCTCCTGAGTGGATTAAATATAAACAGATTATATTTTACAAGACAATTGTTTTTTTTGTAACACCATAATATTATTTTTTTCTACAGTTATGTATAGAAGAACAAAAATTATTAACCTTCAAGAAGAATAATGAAAGGATTTTCAATAGCTTCCTTTAACCATTTCATAAATCTTGCAGCATCAGCACCATCAATTAACCTATGATCATAAGATAATGAAAGAGGCATTATTAGTCTTGGAACAAAATTTCCATCTTTATAAACTGGTTCATAACTACTTTGTGAAACACCTAATATTGCAACTTCAGGAGAGTTTACAACAGGAGTAAAACCTACACCACCAATACCACCAAGATTTGAGATTGTAAAAACAGCTCCTTGCATATCATCTAGTGTTAATTTTTTATCTCTTGCTTTTTGAGCGACTTGTCCTACTTCAATAGATATTTGAGTTATATTCTTTTTATCTGTATCTCTTATAACAGGAACAAGTAAACCTCTATCAGTATCAACAGCTAAACCAAGATGAATATAATTTTTATAAATAATTTCTTTTTTGTTTAAGTCAATACTCGCACCAAATTTAGGAAAAACTTTTAGTGCTGAAGATACTATTTTTAGTAGAATAGAAGTCATTGTAAGTTTTCCACCTGCTGCTTCAACTTTTTTACCAAAATCTTTACGTAATTTTTCTAAATCTGTTATATCAACCTTTTCAAAATGTGTTACATGAGGAATTGTATTCCAAGCATAGCTTAAATGTTGTGCGGTTTTAAACCTAACATTATTCATTGCCTCTGTTTTAATTTCACCCCATTTTGAAAAATCAGGTAAATTTTCTGTATAACCAGAAGTAATAGTTGTCCCTGTACTATTTACAGCTCCAGAACTTACAATTTTATTGATTTCTTTAGAATAATTTTTTACATCTTCTATTGAAATTCTTCCATTTATTCCAGTACCCTTAACTTTATAAATATCAATTCCTAATTCTCTTGCAAATCTTCTAACTGAAGGGGCAGCAGGAGCAACATCTTTCATTCTAGGATTTGATAAAGATTGAGTACTTTTAGTTTCTAGTTTCTGTTCTTTTTGAATAGGTTCAGATTTAATATCTTGTTTAGATTCATTTGAAATATTTTGAATTTGACTTTGGACTATTTCTTGTTTTTTTACTTCAGTTTTTTTAGATTGTGTAAAACTAGCTTCAACTTCAAGAATTAAATCTCCTTCTTTTATAGAATCTCCATCTTTTACTTTAATATCTTTTATTATCCCACTAATGTCAGAAGGAACTTCTAAAGTTGCTTTGTCTGAGCTTATTTCTAAAATTGATTGTTCTTTTTCAATCTTATCTCCTACTTTTATAAGAACTCGCAAAACTTCTGCTGAAGGTATATTATCACCTAAATTTGGTAACAAAAATTGTGTTTTAAGATTATCTATATTATTCTGAGCTTGATTTACCAATTCTTGCTTATCTTCTAATTGTTGAGAAACTAATTTTTCAGTATCTTTATTATTTTCTCTTGTTACTTCTATTTGAGATTCTTTTTCAGTTTCAACACTAGTTATAGATCCACCATCATCTAAAACAAACATTATTTGACCTTCTGAAATAGAATCACCTTCTTTAATCTTAATTTCTGTAATAACACCTTCCATATCAGAAGGTATTTCTAAGGTTGCTTTGTCTGAACTTATTTCCAAAATAGACTGCTCTTTTTGTATTTTATCTCCAACATTTACAAGTATTTTTAAGACTTCTGCTGAGGAAATATTTTCTCCAAGATTAGGTACTTTTAATTCTTTTGTCATATTATTTTCCAATCTTTAAAATTATGAATACATAGGATTTGGCTTATCAGGATTAATTCCTAATTCAGACATTGCTTTTTTTACAAAATCAAGATTAACTTTATTTTGTCTAAATAATTGATAAATAGTAGCAAATACAATATGTTTAGAGTCAACTTCAAAAAAGTCACGTAAACTACTTCTACCCTCACTTCTACCAAAACCATAAGTTCCAAGTGAAGCAATACCATTTGGAACATGCTTACTTATAGAATCAGCAAGAATCTGAACATAGTCAGAAGCTGAAACGAAAGCTCCTGTTTCATTTTCAAGAACTGTTTGTAAGTAAGATTTTTTAGCTTCTTCACTTGGGTTAAACATATTAAATCTTTCAGTATTCATTATATCAAGATGTAATTGCTTATAACTTGTAACACTCCAAACGTCTGTTGATATATTATATTCTTTTTCTAATACTTCTCTGGCTTTTAGAGCTTCATTTAAAATAGAACCACTACCAAATAAATGAGCTTTTAATTCACTATTATTTTCAGATTTTATCAACTTATAAATACCTTTTAAAATACCTTCTTTTGAGTTTTCTGGCATTTTAGGCATTTCATAATTCTCATTCATTGCTGTTATGTAATAAAAAATCTTTTCTTGATCTTGGTACATTCTCTTAATACCATCTTGAATAATTACAGCCATTTCATAAGCATAAGTTGGGTCATAACAAAGTAAATTTGGTAATGGATAAGCAAGTAAAAGACTATGTCCATCTTGATGCTGTAAGCCTTCACCTGCAAGAGTTGTTCTTCCTGCTGTTGCTCCAATTAAGAATCCTTTACACATCATGTCACCAGCAGCCCATATTAAATCCCCAATTCTCTGAAAACCAAACATTGAGTAATAAATAAAGAATGGTATTGTATTTACTGCATTTGTAGAATAAGCTGTACCTGCTGCAATAAATGACGACATAGAGCCAGCTTCTGTGATACCTTCTTCAAGTAATTGTCCATCTTTGGTCTCTTTATAATAAAGTAATGTTGAAGCATCAACCGGCTCATATAGTTGCCCTACATGAGAATAGATCCCAATTTGTCTAAAAAGAGCTTCCATACCAAAAGTTCTTGCTTCATCTGGGACAATAGGAACAATTAATTTTCCAATTTCTTTATCTTTTAAAAGCTTAGTTAATATACTTACAAAAGCCATTGTAGTTGATACTTGACGACCTCCAGAACCTGTTAAGAACTCTTTAAAAACATCATCATTTGGAGCTTGAATTGGTTTACTTCTTGGCTTTCTTGAAGGGACAAAACCTTTTAATTTTTCTCTTTTTTCTTTTAAATATTTAATTTCTATACTATCTTCTTTTGGTTTATAAAATGGAGCATCTGCAACTTGATCATCAGAAAGAGGTATTCCAAATCTAGTTCTAAATCTTTTTAATTCATCTTCATTTAATTTCTTTTGTTGGTGAGTTATATTTCTACCTTCCCCAGCTTCTCCTAAACCATATCCTTTAATAGTTCTTACAAGAATTACAGTAGGAGAACCTTTATTTTCAACAGCATTTTTATATGCCGCATATACTTTTTCAGCATCATGACCACCAACTCTTAATTTCTCTAATTGTTCATCACTATAGTGCTTAACTAATTCAAGTAATTCTGGATATTTTCCAAAAAACTGACTTCGAATATATGCTCCTTTTTCAATAAGAAGTTTCTGCCATTCCCCATCAACTAACTCATTCATCCTTTTTACCAAAAGTCCACTTTTATCTTGCTCTAGTAGTTGATCCCAACCACCACCCCAAAGGACTTTAATTACATTCCAACCAACACCTCTAAAACTTGCTTCTAATTCTTGAACTATATTTCCATTTCCTCTAACAGGGCCATCAAGCCTTTGTAAATTACAATTGATAACAAAGATAAGGTTATCAAGTTTTTCTCTTGCAGCAAGTGAAATTGAGCCAAGTGTTTCAGGCTCATCTGTTTCTCCATCTCCTAAAAAAGCCCAAACTTTTGCATCACTTGGTTTTTTTAGACCTCTATCCTCAAGATAACGATTAAATCTAGCTTGATAAATAGCCATTATAGGGCCTAATCCCATAGAAACTGTTGGAAATTCCCAAAAATCTGGCATTAACCAAGGATGTGGATATGATGACAGTCCTCCACCTTTTTTAAGCTCACGTCTAAAATTAACTAGCTTTTCTTCTGTTATTCTTCCTTCTAAAAAAGCTCTTGAATAAATTCCTGGAGCAGTATGACCTTGAATATATATTGTATCTCCTTCGTGCTCTTCTGTTCTTGCTCTAAAAAAATGATTAAAACCAACTTCATAAAGAGTTGCAGCTGAAGCATAAGTAGAAATATGACCACCTACTCCATTTTCTTCTTTATTGGCTCTAACAACCATTGCCATTGCATTCCATCGGATTAAGCTTCTAATACGTTTTTCTGTTTCAATGCTTCCAGGAAAAAGTGGTTGTTTTTCAACAGGAATTGTATTTACATAAGGAGTATTTGCAGAAAAAGGAATTTCAACCCCAACAGAATAAGCATAAGTTTCTAACTCTTTTAATAATTGACTTGTTCTTTTTTCACCTCTGTTTTTAATAACATATTCTAAAGATTCAAGCCATTCACTATTTTCTATCTGATCTAATTTTGTTTCTTCATTACTCATAGCTATAAATATTTCCTGCTAATATAATTTGCATAATTTTCAGTGAGTAATTATATTATGAATAAGTGTTCAAGTAAATTAATATTCCATAAAACTATATTGAACTCATGTATATTAGTAAGAAGAGAAGAAGTAATGAGTGATAAGAGAAGAAGATAAGAGTTAGGAGTTTTAATACTTTTACTTCATTAGTTTGAGAAAACGAATTTTGTTGAACTATAATTATTTTTTGAATATTATCTTAAAAATTTAATTCTTTTCTAAGTGAAATCTAATAGTAAAATAAAAATTATTTATTAGATTTATAGATAGTAATATAATATGTTGGTAAAAAATAATGATAGAGAATTTTTGGGCTATAAGTAATGAAAATATCATAAAAACGTTAAATAGTGATATAAAGGGACTATCAGAAAAACAAGCAGATTATAATATTCATAAATTTGGTAAAAACTCCCTTTCTAAAAAAGAAGAAGAAAGTAAAATCTTACTGTTTTTTAATCAGTTTAAAAGTCCGATAATAATGATTTTAATTATCGCATCAATAATATCCTACTTTTTAGATGATTCAACTGATACATATATAATAATGTCAATAGTTTTATTAAGTGGTTTTTTAGGTTTTTGGCAAGAAAAAGGAGCAACAGAAGCAGTTAAGGACTTAATATCTTTAGTTGAAGTAAAAACAACAGTAATAAGAGATAATAAAGAAAAAGATATACTTCTTGAAAATACTGTGCAAGGAGATATTGTTAAACTAAGTGCAGGTGATATGATTCCTGGAGATTGTAAATTAATTGATTCTAAAGATCTTTTTGTAAATGAAGCAACTTTAACAGGGGAAACATATCCTGTTGAAAAAGAAAATATAAATTTAGAAGTAAATACAATCCTATCTAAAAGAAAAAACTCATTATTTATGGGAACTCATATAATTAGTGGTAATGCAACAGCAATTATTGTCAATACAGGTAAAGAAACAGAAATAGGTAATATATCTGAGCATATAAAAATTAAAAACTCAGAAACAGAATTTGAAAGAGGTATAAGGCATTTTGGGTATCTTTTAATGGAAATTACTCTCATTCTTGTAGTACTTATATTCGCAGGGAATGTTTTCTTTCATAAACCTATTATTGATTCTTTTCTTTTTTCTTTAGCACTATCTGTAGGTCTTACACCTCAACTTTTACCTGTAATTATTAGTGTTAATCTCTCACATGGTGCAAAAACTATGGCTAAGGAGAAAGTTATAGTAAAAAAACTTCCTGCAATAGAAAACTTAGGAAGTATGAATATATTATGTTCTGATAAAACAGGGACTTTAACACAAGGTACAGTAAAAGTTAAAGAGGTAATTGATATTAGTGCTTCTGAAAATAAAAAAGCTTTATTATACACATATATAAACTCTGTTTTTCAAACAGGCTACATAAACCCAATAGACTCAGCATTAAAAGAATATAATCTTGATATTAATGACTATAAAAAAGTTGATGAATTACCTTATGACTTTAATAGGAAAATGCTAAGCATACTTACAGATCATAATGAAAAAAGAATAATGATAACAAAAGGAGCTTTAAAAAATATATTAGAAATATGTAATAAGATTAATGTATCTGATGAAGTAAAAGATATATCAGAATATAAGCAAAAAATACAGAATATTTACTCAGATAAAAGCAGTCAAGGTTTTAGAGTTTTAGGAATTGCTTATAAAGAAATAAATGAATCATATGAAAAATTAATAAAAGAAGAAAATAACATGATATTTATTGGTTTTCTTATCTTAGAAGATCCTTTAAAGGAAAATATAGAGGAAACAATTCAAGAGCTTAGTAAAATAGGTGTTTCATTAAAAATGATTACTGGTGATAATAAATTTGTTGCATCAAACTTAGGGAAAAATCTTAAATTAAATGTTAACGAGATTATAACAGGTCAAGACCTAAATAGAATGAGTGATGAAGCTCTCGCTAGAAAAATAAATAATATTGATATATTCGCAGAAATTGAACCTAATCAAAAAGAAAGAATTGTTTTAGCATTTAGAAAAAATAAAAATGTTACAGGCTATATTGGAGATGGTATAAATGATGTATCAGCATTACACGCCTCTGATGTAGGTATTTCTGTTGATAGTGCTGTTGATGTTGCAAAACAGAATGCAGACATTGTAATGCTTGAACATGATCTTAGAATATTAATTAAGGGTGTTATTGAAGGTAGAAAAACTTTTAATAATACACTTAAATATATTTTTATGGCTACAAGTGCAAATTTTGGAAATATGTTTAGTATGGCTGGAGCATCTTTATTTTTACCTTTTTTACCTTTACTTCCTAAGCAAATATTATTAACAAATTTATTAACAGATTTACCAGAAATAACAATAGCAACTGATAATGTAGACTATGAAACAATAGAAAAACCAAAGAAATGGGATATTAATTTTATAAAAAAATTTATGGTAGTTTTTGGATTGATTAGTTCTTTATTTGACTATACAACTTTTTTTATACTAATTTTTATTTTAAAAGCAGGTACAGAAGAATTTAGAACAGGTTGGTTTATAGAATCTGTTGTTTCAGCTTCAGTAATTGTTTTAGTTATAAGAACTCAAAAATCAATATTTAATAGTAAACCAAGTAAATATTTACTAATCTCAACTTTAAGTATAGTTCTTATAACATTTATTTTACCTTTTACACCTATTGCTCATCTTTTAGGTTTTACAAAGATACCTATAAACTTTATATTTACAGTAATTTTGATTGTTTTATCCTATATAATAACAGCAGAGTTTGCAAAGAAAATATTTTATAAAAAAATATAAATTTAATACTAAATACCTATTTTATAATACTAGAAGATGTACATGATATAATTTACACATCATATAACACTATATTAATTAAGTAGAATTATTGAGGAAATAGAATGAATAAACAGGGATTATATACAAATTTTAGTTTTGGAGAAGAAATATCTTCTGTTTATAATAATCAAAATGTAAGTATAGATTATCAAAAAGATTTATCTGATTCTGGAGAATATCCATTTACAAGAGGTATTCATAAATCAATGTATACTTCAAGATTATGGACTATGAGGCAATATTCAGGTTTTGGAACAGCACAAGAAACAAATAAAAGATTTAAATATCTTCTTGAACAAGGGCAAACAGGTTTAAGTGTTGCTTTTGATTTACCAACACAAATGGGAAGAGATTCAGATCATGCTCTTTCACTTGGAGAAGTTGGTAAAACAGGTGTGGCTATATCAAGCTTAGCTGATATGGAAGTTCTTTTAGATGGAATACCGCTTGATAAAGTTAGTACTTCAATGACAATTAATGCTCCTGCATCAGTTCTTTTAGCAATGTATATTGCTGTGGCCGAAAAACAAGGTGTTTCAGCAGATAAGATAAATGGAACTATACAAAATGATATTTTAAAAGAATATATTGCACGTAATACATATATTTATCCACCTAATTTTTCTCTTAGATTAATTACAGATACATTTGAATATTGTTCAAAAAATGTTCCTAGTTGGAACACTATTAGTATAAGTGGTTATCATATAAGAGAAGCAGGTGCAACATCAATACAAGAAGTTGCATTTACATTAGCAAATGCTAAAACATATCTTAAAGCAGTAAAAGATAGAGGCATAGATATTGACTCAGTTGCACCAAGATTATCATTTTTCTTTAGTGCAAGTAAAGAATTACTTGAAGAAGTTGCAAAATATCGAGCTGCAAGAAGACTTTGGGCAAGAATAATGAAAGAAGAACTAGGAGCAAAAAATCCTAAATCTTGGCTTTTAAGATTTCATGTTCAAACTGCTGGTTCTTCACTTACAGCACAACAAATTGAAAATAATATTATTAGAACAACAATAGAAGCTCTTGCTGCAACTTTAGGAGGAGCACAATCTCTTCATACAAATTCTCATGATGAAGCTTTGGCTTTACCAACAGAAGAATCTGCAAGAACAGCTCTAAGAGTTCAACAAGTTATTGCTTATGAAACAGATGTTCCTTTAACTTCTGATCCTTTAGGTGGTTCATACTTTATAGAAGAGATGACAAATAAAATTGAAAAAGGTGTTTTAGAATATTTTTCAAAAATTGATGAAAATGGTGGTGTTCTTGAAGCTATAAATGAGGGTTATATTCAAAGAGAAATTCAAGATAGTGCTTATAAGTATCAATTAGAAGTTGAAAATAAAGAAAGAATAATTGTTGGTGTAAATAAATTTGTTATTGAAGAAAATGATGATAAAGTTATTGAAAAAGTAAGTAGAGATTTAGAAATAAAACAAGTATCTGCCTTAAAATTACTTAAAGAAAAAAGAGATAATGAAAAAGTGAAATTAGCTTTGAAATTATTAGATGAAAAGGCTAAAACAAACGAAAACCTTTTACCATATATTCTTGAAGCAGTAAAAGTTTATGCAACAATTGGTGAAATATGTGACGTTTTTAGAAATATTTTTGGAGAATTTAAACCTAGACTAACAATATAATGAAAGTAGAATTAACAAAACAGCAAGTAGATAGTTTAATTATAGCAATGGATTCATCTATAGCTCAATTAGGATCAGCTAGAAATAAATATGATAAGTATGTAGATGATATTGAAAAAGATTTAACTTATCTAAAAAAAATAAGGGATAAGATTAATAAAATAAATCCTGATGATTTTATTCCTATGACAAAATATGAGATGTATAACTTAATTAGTATTGCCTCAAATTATCAAGGTTTACATGAACAACCACAAGATAATAAAGTCAATAATGTTGTAAAAGTTAAAGATAATATTTTAGATATAATTAAAAGTCCATTACCATATATTGATATAATATTTATTCGTATTGAAAAAAAAGAAATGGAATCTAAATAACTTGTTAAAAGTAATGACTATCTTTGGTACAAGACCCGAAGCGGTAAAACTTGCACCAGTTATAAAAAAACTTGAAGAATATAAAGATGATTTTGAATCAATTATTTGTGTTACAGCACAACATAGACAAATGCTTGATCAAGTTTTGGAATTATTTAATATAAAACCTCACTATGACTTAAATATAATGAAACCAAATCAAAGTTTATTTGAACTTACATCAAATGTATTGTTAAATATTCAACCAATACTAGAAAAGGAAAAACCTGATATTATTTTAGTTCAAGGTGATACAACAACTGTTTTTGTTGCTTCACTTGCTGCTTTTTATCTTAAAATAAAAATAGGTCATGTAGAGGCAGGTTTAAGAACCTTTAATAAATACAGTCCTTTTCCTGAGGAAATTAATAGAAAAATTACAACTTGTATGGCAGATTTACATTTTGCACCAACTCAAACTTCAAAAGATAATTTATTAAAAGAAAATATCGAAGAAAAAGATATTTTTATTACAGGAAATACTGTGATAGATGCTTTATTCTTAACTATTGATAAATTAAAAAAAGATGAAGAAAATAATAGTTTTTCTGAAAAAGTTAAAAATATAAGTGATTTAATTAATAAAATTAATCCAGAAAATAATAAAAAAGTTATTTTACTTACAGGACATAGAAGAGAAAATTTTGGTCAAGGTTTTGAAAATATCTGTCATGGTATAAAAGAAATTGCAAATAATAAAGATGTAGAGATAATATATCCAGTTCATCTTAATCCTAATGTAAGAGAACCTGTAATGAGAATTATTGGAGATATTCCTAATGTTCATTTAATAGAACCATTAGATTATGAGCCTTTTGTTTATTTAATGAGTAAATCATATATTATTCTTACAGATTCTGGAGGTGTTCAAGAAGAAGCACCTTCTCTTGGGAAACCTGTTTTAGTTATGCGTGATACAACAGAAAGACCTGAAGCTGTAATAGCAGGAACAGTTAAGCTTGTTGGTACTGATAAGGATTTATTAATAAAAGAAACTAATAAACTCTTAAATGATAAAGATGCTTATAATTCAATGAGTATGGCACATAACCCTTATGGAGATGGAAAAGCAAGTCAAAGAATTATTGATGCTTTAAAAGCTTAAAAAATAGAATGCAAAAGTATATAAAACACGAATGACACAGATCTAATGGATTTAAAGGATAATTTTATAAATAAAAAATAATCTATTTAAATCTTTAAAATCTTTAAAATCTGTGTTCTACAATTTTTCTAAGAATAATATTAAATAATTTTAATTGATGTTAATTTTAGATTGGTTATCAGTACTCTAACACTGTAAAATTCTTTAGTATTATAGCTATTTTGTTTTTCATAATAGATTTGAAAGGAACGTTAATGCTTTTTAAAAATGTTTCTATAGCTGGAATTGCTCATGTTGATGCACCTATTGTTGTTACATCACAAGAGTTAGAAGAACGTCTTAAACCAGTTATGGAAAAATTCAATTTAAGACCAAATATTATTCAAGCACTTACAGGAATTAAAGAGAGAAGATTTTGGGAAGATGGTGTTCAGCCTAGTGATGTAGCAACTCAAGCAGGAGTTAAAGCATTAGAATCTGCAAATCTTGATAAATCAAAAATCGGCTTATTAATTAGTACATCTGTTTGTAAAGATTATATAGAACCTTCTGTAGCTTGTTTAGTACATGGAAATTTAAAACTAGACCCTAATTGTTTAAACTTTGATTTGGGTAATGCTTGTATAGCTTTTATAAATGCAATGGAAGTTGCTGGAAATATGATTGACTCAGGAAAAATAGATTATGCTTTAATTGTTGATGGTGAAGGAAGTAGATATGTTGTAAATCATACTATTGATAATCTTTTAAATAATAATATTGATGAGCAAACTTTTAGAGCTAATTTTGCTACTTTAACTCTTGGATCTGGTGCAGCTGCAATGGTATTATGTAGAAGTGATTTGTCTCCTAAAGGTCATAAACTTGTAGGTTGTGTTAGCTTAGCTGCAACAGAACATAATAAGTTATGTCTTGGGCAAAGAGAAGGGATGTTAACAGATGCCAGTAAATTACTTGTGTCTGGAATTAAACTAGCTTCAGAGACATATCAAAAAGCAAAAAATGAATTAGGTTGGTCAGATAAACAAATTGATCATTTAGTATTGCATCAGGTTAGTACTAATCATACTGCAAAATTATCTGAAGCATTACAACTTGATACAAGTAAAATATTTGCAACCTACCCAGAGTTTGGTAATATAGGGCCTGCTGCTGTTCCTATTACTCTTTCTAAGGCTAATGAAGCTGAAATATTAAAAGAAGGGGATAGAATTGCTTTAATGGGTATTGGTAGTGGTTTAAATTGTACTATGATGGAAGTTATATGGTAGATACATTTTCTATAAGTAAGGATATTTATCCATTTGAGGGTAAATATCTTGATTTGACTGATATTAAATATCATTATTTAGATGAAGGTCAGGGCGATCCAGTTGTTATGCTTCATGGTAACCCTTCATGGTCAATATATTATAGAAATCTTGTTAAGTCTTTAAGATTAGAATATAGATGTATTGTTCCTGATCATATTGGATGTGGTTTTTCTGATAAACCAAGTGATGAAAATTATGATTACACACTTGAACAAAGAGTTGATGATTTAGAGATGTTATTGCAATACCTTAAAATTGATAAAAATATAACTCTCGTTGTTCATGACTGGGGTGGAATGATAGGTCTAGCTTATGCAACACGCCACCCTGAATCTATTAAAAGAATAGTCTTATTAAACACTTCTGGATTTCATCTTCCATCTACAAAAAAAATGCCATTTACACTAAAATTATTTAGAAATACTCAAATAGGTGAAAATTTAGTTAGACATTTTAACGCTTTTAGTGCTGGAGCTTCTGTTGTAGGTTGCACAAGAAATCTTATGCCAAAAGAAATTCGTGAGGCTTATTGTGCTCCATATAATTCACCAGAAAATAGAATTGCAACAATTCGTTTTGTTCAAGATATACCTCTTGAAGAAGGGGATAAAAGCTATGATATAGTAAGTAATGTTCAAGAGAATTTAGAACAATTTAATAAATTACCTATTTTAATGTGTTGGGGAATGAAAGATTTTGTTTTTGATGAACATTTCCTTAATGAATTTATAAAATATTTTCCTAATGCAAAAGTTCATAAATTTGATGATTGTGGGCATTATATTTTAGAAGATGCTTCTGAGGAAGTTATAAAACATATACAAAATTTTTTAAGAGATAATCCAATTAAAAAATGAATACAACCGATTATGTAAATATTGCTTCTGCTCTTGATACTACAGCAGAAAAACAGCCTGATAAACTTGCAATTTTATATCCAGAAACTAGAAACTCTAAAGGAGAAGTTGAATATTCAAGTTATACATTTAGACAACTTTTAGAGCAAAGTAATATTATTGCTGATGGATTAGAAAAATTTGGAATTAAAAAAGGTTGTAGAACTGTTTTAATGGTTAAACCAAGTTTAGAATTTTTTGCTTTAACTTTTGCCTTATTTAAGGCAGGTATTGTACCTGTTATGATTGATCCTGGAATGGGAACTAAAAATTTAAAAACTTGTATAAGTGAAGCTGAACCAGAAGCATTTATTGGTATTCCCAAAGCTCATATTGCAAGATTAATACTTGGTTGGGGTAAAAATACAATAAAGAAAAATGTTACTGTTGGTAATAAATTATTTTGGGGTGGAACAACACTTAAAGAAATAAAAAAATTGGGTTCTTCAAATTATAAAAATGCAGAAACAAAAAAAGAAGATATGGCAGCAATTTTATTTACAAGTGGTAGTACAGGAGTTCCTAAAGGTGTTGTTTATAATCATGGTAATTTTGCTGATCAAGTAGAAAAATTAAAGGCTTTATATACAATAGAAGATGGTGAAATTGATTTACCTACTTTCCCTATGTTTGCTTTATTCGATCCTGCTTTGGGTATGACAACTGTAATTCCTGAAATGGATTTTACAGCACCAGCAAAAGCAGATCCTCAAAAATTAATTTATGCTATAGAGCGTTTTGGAGTTACAAATATGTTTGGTTCACCTGCATTGATAAATACTCTTAGCCGATATGGTGAAAAAAATAATATCAAATTAAAAACAATAAAAAGAACTATTTCAGCTGGTGCTCCTGTTTCTGCAACAATTCTTGAAAGATTTACAAAGATGCTTCCAGATGAAGCAAGAATTTTTACTCCTTATGGTGCAACAGAGTGTTTACCAATAAGTTCTATTAATAATAAAGAAATTTTAAATGATACAAGACAATTAACAGATCTAGGTAAAGGTGTTTGCATTGGAAAACCTGTTTCGACTATTCAAGTTGATATAATAAAAATAACAGATGAACAAATTGAATTTTGGAATGATGGTTTAAAGTTAAAACAAGGTGAAATCGGTGAAATAGTTGTAAAAGGAGATAATGTCACATTATCTTATTACAATAGAGAAAATTCAAATAAATTAGCTAAAATATATGATTCACAAGATAAAAAGTCTTTAAGACATAGAATGGGAGATTTAGGCTATTTTGATGAACGGGGAAGATTGTGGTTTTGTGGTAGAAAAGCACATAGAGTTATAACAGAAAAAGAAACACTTTATACAATACAATGTGAATCTATTTTTAATACTCATAAAGAGGTTTTTAGAACAGCTTTAGTTAGTGCTAAAATAAATGGAAAAGTTGAACCTGTAATATGTGTAGAATTGGAACATGATTCAGTTAATTATGATAGACAATTTATACAAACTGATTTATTAGAATTAGCTCAAAAATTTGAACATACAAAAAATATAAAATATATTTTATTTCATGAGTCTTTTCCTGTAGATATAAGACATAATGCGAAAATATTTAGAGAAAAATTAGCTGTTTGGGCTGAAAATCAATTAAAATGAATGTATTTATAACAGGTGGTGGTGGTTTTTTAGGAAAAGCCATTATTAAACAGCTACTAGAAAAAAATCATAAAATTACAAGTTATTCACGTTCAAATTATCCAGATTTAGATAAACTTGGTGTAACTCATATTCAAGGTGACTTAAATGAGTATAATAAATTATTAGATGCTCTTAAAGATCATGATATTGTTTTTCATGTTGCTGCTAAAGCAGGTATTTGGGGAGATTATTCTGATTTTTATAATGCAAATGTTATTGGAACTGAAAATATAATAAAAGCTTGTAAAGAAGCGGGTATAAAAAAACTTGTTTATACAAGTACCCCTAGTGTTATATATAATGGAAAAGGAATAGAAGGTGATAATGAGTCTTTACCTTATCCAGATGAATTTGAAGCGAATTATCCAAAAACAAAAGCAATTGCTGAAAAAAAGATTTTAGAAGCTAATGGAAAATATTTAAGTACAGTTGCTTTAAGACCTCATTTGATATGGGGGCCAGAAGATCACCATTTTTTACCTAGACTGGTAAAAAAAGCAAAAGAAAATAAATTAAGATTAATTGGTAATAATCGTTATCTTGTTGATTGTGTGTATATAGATAATGCAGCTAAAGCTCATATTTTAGCTTCTGAAAAACTAGATATAGGCTCTAATATTTCTGGTAAAGCTTATTTTATTACACAAGGAAAACCAATATATATAGATGAATTAATTAATGGTATTTTAAAAGCTGCAAATGCACCAGTCGTTGAAAAAAGAGTTTCAATGCCTGTTGCATATTTTGCAGGAACTTTATTAGAAACTTTTTATAAATTTTTAAATATTAAATCAGAACCTCCACTTACAAGATTTTTAGTAAAACAACTTGCAACTCCTCACTGGTTTAATAATAGTGCTTCTGTAAGAGATTTAGGATTTTATGCAGATATATCTGTAGAAGAAGGAATGAATAGATTAAGAGATTGGGTAAATATAATTAATATTTAATATAATCAAACATCTGGTTATTAGACTTATTAAAAAAATAACTTATCATATTTTTAGTTAAAACCTTAATAATATTAGTTTTAATAAGTTAAGTTATTTTTTACTTTTTTATTTAGTTATTAGTGATTCAAGTAATTTTTTTATATCTTTTATTTTGTTTAAATCGTTACTTTTTTCTATATATTTTTTATATTCTTCAATAGCCAAATTATTATTATTTTGTTTTTCATAAATTTCAGCAAGTTCTAGATAAATATCATATAAACTCTCATTTATTTTTAAAGCATTTTTAAATTCTAAAGATGCTTGTATTAACATATCGTTTTTTTTATATGCCATACCAAGATTAAAATAAAATTCAGGATCAGAAGGATTAATTTCTATAGCTTTTTTAAATTTTTCTATAGCTTTATCATATTTATTTTTTTCTGCATATGCTATACCAAGATTATTTAAATCTGCTGATGTAAGTCTTTTTTTTAATTCTATTGCTTCTTCATAAGCAATTTTAGCTTCTATATTATTAGGTTCTAATTCTAAGATTTCACTAAATAAAAGAATAGAATCATCGAAAAAACCTAATTTATTGTAAATTAATCCTACTCTTATTTGCAGTTCAAATATATCGTCTAAAGGTATTTTAGGATCTGTTAATAATTCATTATACATATCTAAACTTTCTTTATATTTATTTATTTCAAAGTATAATTCTGCTAAAGTTTTTATATATTTGTAGTTTTCTAAATCAATTACTAAAGCTGAAACAATTTCTGAAATTGCTAACTCATACTTTTTACATTTTTGATAAATTAAAGCTAATTGATAGAAATACTCTGGATTATTACTATTTATAGATATTGCTTCTCTAATATTATCTATAGCATCATCATAATTATTAAAATTAGCTAAGGCTAAACCATATTTGAATAAAGCATAATCATCATTTGGGTTTTTATTTACATTTATTTCTAACTCTTTTAGTAAAAAATTATTATCTTGTATTCTTTTATTTAGAATATCTTTTAAAAGTATAGAGTTATCATAAGTTTCTAGATAAAGAGATTTTATTTTATTATATTCAGTAATATTTTTTTGTCTATACCAACTTTTATTTTGATTTACAAATAAAACAGCATTTTCAAGAAATCTCATTTTTATTAATGATTTAATAAAGGATTTACTAACTTTGTCATCTTTTTCTTTATATAAAAGATTAAAATACTTTAATAAAGTAGATTCTATTTGACTTTCATCAAATATTTCTTTATATATTTTATTATCATTGCTAAAGCAAAAAATAATATTATTATCTACGAAAATAATTTTGATATGATTCATATTATAAAAATCAAATTGTAATATTTAAAACTATTATATCAGACAGAAAATATTATTTCTATATTATCTAACTTTAATAATTGAGAGCTTAAATCTTGATTTTTAGGTTTTGAAATGATAAAAAGAGGGTTTGATAACAAACCCTCTTTTTCTACCTATATCTTATTTCTTATACCTAAAGTAATCAGAAGCAATACTTGTACCTATACTTAATCCTGTTGCAATCCAACCAATTGGAGCTCCAACGCCTGTTGCTGTACATACTGTAGAAATAGTTCCTAAAGCTACTGTTGTCCAAGCAAGAACTTTACTTGTTGTTGTTGCTTTTTTATCTTTTGTTTTTTCTATAGCATCTTTAACATCTAAAGCTACAAGTGCAGCCCCAGCAACAGCACCTATTATTGGAATTGCTGAAGCAACTTTCTTACCAGCAGATGAACCCGCTTTAGTAGCTACTGTTACTACTTCTTTTGTTAAAACTTGTTTTCCACCTTCTGTGATAACTTTTTCAGCTCCAGCTTTCCCAAGAGATTTTAAACCAACTTTAACACCTTCTTCAATACCTTCTGTTACACCTTTTCTTAGAACTTTTTCACCACCACCTATAATAACCTTTTTAGCAACCTGCTTAACTCCTTCTCTTTCAATAACTGTGGCTACTGATTTTGCACTCTTAGTTAAAAGTTGTGTAGTTACGACAGGACTTGTAATTGCTTTTGTTAAAGTAGGCATTGATTTTGTTCCAATATACATCCCTTTTCCTAAAGCACCTGTAGCTTTTAAACCTTTTACTGTTAATTTAGTAGCCTCAGGAGCTAATGTTTTTAATGCTGTTCCAAAGGTTGTTACTGCCCCTTTTGAAACAACTTCAGTTGTAAGTTTTGTACCTGCATTTGCTACAGCTTTTGCAACTCCATATTTAACGCCAAATCCTACCACTTTACTTGTGAACGGTATATTATATGCTACGCCTTTTACTAAAAGTCCTGAAAATTTAGAAACACTTCCTGTAGCTAATTTTGCTAAAGGTCTATATGAAACAATTCTTTTGGCAGAATGTGTATTCATAACTGTACCTGCTGTTTCCATTGCTTTTTGAACTTGAGGTGGAAGAGGAGGCATAGAATTTCCATCACGTGTAACGTAAACTAGATCTCCATCTTTTATAAGTGGATTACCTGTTTTGTCTACTTTAAAATAAACATGTTTACCATTTGGGTCTCTTTGCAATTGACCATTTGCATCAAGAATTGGAACACCTTTTTCATCAACTTTAAGTTTTAAAGGTTCTCCTGTTTCTTTATCAACAAAAGGAGCTATTTTTCCAGAATCTTCTTGATCTGGAACTTCTTCATTTCCTGTTTCTTCTGTGGACTGTGTTTCCTCTTTTTTCGGTTCATTATCAGTTAAACTAACATTTGAAGCTGGTATTTTTCCTGTAGATGGAACAAAAATCAATTGATTATTTTCATTAAGAACTGGAGAACCTTCTGAATCAACTTTTACAAAAACAGGTTTACCATTTGGATCTTCTATTGGTTCACCATTTTTAATTATTGGTAAGCCATTTTTATCAACTTTAAATTTAAGAACTTCACCAGTATCTGCATTTGTTAATGGTAACTTATTTAATTTACTACTTTGTGTTTTTTCATTATCGACTAAACTAACATTTGGAGCTTCTGTATTACCCATTAACTCTTCAAATATATTTGTATCTTCTGGTGAAATATTTGTATTTTCCTTAACAGGCTTCTCTTGTTGAACAGGTTTTTCTGTTTTGATAGCTAACATATCATAAATTGATGTTCCGCTAGGGTTTGAAACTCTTACATCACCACTCATTGTTTTTTGCTCCAATTTTAAATCATTTGTTAATTTAATCATAACTTGTATTATATTTATCCCTAAATATTTAATAAACTTGCTAATATTAAGACTGTATATGTTAATGAAAAATTTAAATATTGGTAAAAATAAGGTTATCTAAAAGGTTGTAAGTATGATAAATAAAGATATTCCAGGGTTTAGAGAAGTTCCAAAAACAGGTGTTATTTATGTTATGCAAAAGGCAAGTGAACTAGGATTCACTTATGATAACAATGAATGGTCTAATTTAGGGCAAGGTTCACCAGAAACTTCAGAAATTAATTTAGCTCCAGATAGAATATATAACTTAAGCATTGATGCAAATCATCAGGAATATTCACCTGTTGCTGGTATGAAAGAATTAAGAGAAAAGGTTGCAGAGTTTTATAATAAAATATATAGAAAAGATAAATCTTCAAAATATACCTATCAAAATGTTTGTATAGCTGGTGGTGGTAGACAAGCTTTAACAAGGATCGCATCCGCTCTTGATGATATAAATGTTGGTCATTTTATACCAGATTATACAGCTTATGAAGAACTCTTATCGGTTTTCAAGGGTTTTAATACAATACCAATCCTTTTAAACTCACAAAAAAAATATCAATTAAGTCCTGAAGATTTAAAAAATCAAATTGCTGGTCTTGGTTTAAGTGCTGTTCTAATTAGTAATCCTTGTAATCCAACAGGTCAGGTTATTAGAGGTGAAAATTTAAAAGAATGGGTAAATACTTCTAATAAATACTCATGTACACTAATTTTTGATGAATTCTATTCTCATTATATTTATAATAGACCTGAGAATGAAAAATTTAAAATGGTTTCAGCTTCTGAGTTTGTAGATGATGTAAATATTGATCCTGTGATAATAGTTGATGGGCTTACAAAAAATTGGCGTTATCCAGGTTGGAGAATTAGTTGGATTTTAGGTCCAAAAACAATAATTGATGCTGTTTCAAGTGCAGGTTCTTTTTTAGATGGTGGAGCTAATAATCCATTTCAAAAACAAGCAATTTCATTATTAGAACCTGAATTTGCAATACAAGAAACAATTGCAATTCAAAAGCATTTTAAGATGAAAAGAGATTATATGCTTGAAAGATTAACAAAAATGGGAATAGTAATAGAAGCTGTTCCTGAAGGTACATTCTACTTTTGGGCAAATTTATCAAAATTGCCTGAACCTTTAAATAATGGAATGAGTTTTTTCCAAGAAGGATTAAAGTATAAGTTTATAACTGTTCCTGGAATATTTTTTGATGTAAACCCTGGAAAAAGGCGTGGTGGAATTAATGCACATTATCAAAATTATTGTCGTATCAGTTTTGGACCAGAATTAAATAAGTTAAAAACAGGTTTAGATTCTATGGAAATAATGATTAATAGTTTTAAGTAGAATCTATATGAAAATCATTTGTATTTCAGATACTCATAATCAACATAATGGAATTAATATTCCTGAAGGTGATTTATTAATTCATGCAGGAGATTTTACAAGTTTAGGAAGATTTAATGAGATTGCTTCATTTAACAATTGGCTTGGTAAATTACCACATAAGTATAAGGTTATAATAGCTGGTAATCATGATCTTTTATTCGAGGAAAGCCCAAATTTAGCTAAAAGTATTATAACAAATGCGATTTATCTTGAAGATTCAGGAATAAAAATTGAAGGATTAAATATTTGGGGTACTCCTGTTTCTCCAAGGTTTCATGACTGGGCTTTTAATAGAGATAGGGGAGAATCTATAAAAAAACATTGGAATTTAATTCCAAAAAATACAGATATACTTATTACACATAGCCCTCCTTATGATATTCTTGATATGACTTATTCTGGAGAATATGTTGGTTGTATTGATTTAGCTAAAAAAATAAAAGAAATAAAACCAAAGATTTGTATTTTTGGACATATACATCAAAGTTATGGAATGATAAAAAAAGATGGTATTACATATATAAATGCTTGTAGTTTAGATGAACAATATAAGCCTAAAAATGAGCCTATTGTTGTAGAAATTTGATTATTTAATCAACAAGCATTTCTTTTATTGTATTTTTTATATTACTTATTGTTGTTTTATCAAGTTTTCCTAACAATTTTATTATACGTATTTTATCTACTGTTCTTATTTGGTCAAGCACTATCCATCCTTGTTTTTTATCAAGCTCACATTTTATACGAGTTGGGTAATTATGTGATTTAGTAGTCATTGGAGCAATAATAACTGTTTGAATATTTTTATTCATTTCATTTGGTGAAATTACAGTACAAGGTCTAGATTTTTTTATTTCATGACCAATAGTTGGATCTAAGTTTATAAGATAAACCTCATATTGATTTATATCCATTCCCAGTTATCCATTTCTTCATCTATATTGTCAATTAATAGTTTATCTTCTTTTCTCTCACTCATTAATCTAAAGGCTTCTTCCCAACCCTGTCTAGCTTTATTTAGTGGTTTAATAATAATAGTATTATTTTTAACTTCCATTTCAAGTTGGTCAGTTATTTGACATTCTTTTAAAATACTAGAAGGTATTCTAATACCTTTAGAATTTCCAACTTTTATTAATTTAGTTAACATATTATCCTTATGTAATAACAATGTGTATACAAAAATAATATATTAAAATAAAACTTAAGTCAATAAATTATTGTAATGATATAATAAAACCTATGCTTAGTAAGATTCAAATAAAAAACTATAAGTCAATAAATGAATGTTCTATAGATTTAGGACAATTTAATGTATTTATTGGTGAAAATGGTTCTGGTAAAAGTAATATCTTGGAAGCTATAGCAATGCTTAGTGTTGCAAAGTTTAATAATGAGATTACAACAGAAGATCTTTATAATAAAGGTGTAAGAGTTGCAAATCCAAAGTTAACATTTAGCTCTTTTAAAGGTAAAAAACAAGATAATAAAATATTAATAGATTTTGTTACAAAAGAAGATAATTTATTAATTTCTTCTAGAATTATTAATAATAACCCAGATAACATATATTCTTATTGGATTGATGATTTTAACAATTTTTATAAACAAGAAATTTATGATCTCACTGTTAATAATAAATATAAAGCTGATATTATATTAAATAATATAAAAGAAAGAGTTAAATATAATGAAATAGACTCTTTTTTAAAAAATTTATCTGATAAATTGCAATTTGAAAATTTTCCTCAAGTAATGAATTTTGAAGATTTAAAAGACTTCATTATATATAACCTTGAAACAAAAATCCTAAGAGGTATCCTTAAAGAAAGTAATAAACAACCATTAGGGATAAATGGAGAAGGCTTAGACATACTAATTTCAACTTTTGATAAAGAAGAAATACAAAAGCTTTTAAAATATTCTTACTTTATTTCTTGGTTAGAAAATTTTGTGATAGATGAAAAAGATATATTAAAGTTTGATGGTCACAAGTTAGGTAAAAGTACATCTTTAATTTATTTTAGAGATAAGTTTATGAATAAAAGAAATAATATTTTCTCTGCTGAAAATGCTAATGAAGGAGTTTTACATATTTTATTTTATCTAGCTTTATTTATTAGCAAGAGAACACCTAAATTTTTTGCTATAGATAATATAGAAAAATCTCTCAACCCTAAACTTTGCAGAACTTTAATAAAAGAATTAGTTTCTATTTCAAAACAAAATAATAAACAAGCTTTAATAACAACTCATAACCCTGCAATTCTTGATGGCTTAAACTTGTATGATGATGAGCAAAGATTATTTATAGTTTCAAGAACAGATGAAGGATATACAAAAGTTGAAAGAATAAAGATAAAACCTGAAAATAAAGATAATTTAAAATTATCTGAAATGTGGATGAGAGGCTATTTAGGTGGAGTACCAAATAATTTCTAATGAGATTTGGAATTATATCAGAAGGAAAATCAGATCAAGCTGTTTTAACCAATATACTAAAAGGGTTATTAGATATAGACAAAAGTAACATTTTATATATTCAACCAGAAAACTATTTAGATGAAACAGATTTAAACTCCCCAAAATATCTTAAGAATATAAAAAGTTTTAGTAATTGGGAATTAGTAAAATATGAGTGTCAAAGTAAATTAAAAATATTTGACTTCTTAAATAATTCTATAGATGATAAAAAAATTATAATAATACAAATAGATTCTGCTGAATGTGACTTAAAAAATTATGATGTTGAAAGACCAACTAAAGAGCAAAAAGAAAATTATGTTTTTGAATTAAGAGATAGAATTTCAAAAAAAATTGATGAATGGATTTCAGAAGATATTAATAATTTAATTTATGCAATATGCGTTGAAGAAACAGATGCTTGGATTTTAAGTATTTATACAAATGATAATAAAGACACAGGTTTAATTATAGATCCTAAAAAAAATCTTGATGAAATACTTAAAGTTAAGTTATCAAAATCAAAATTAAATATAATAAATAATTTAAATAGTTTTGAATCTTATTTTGAAAAATCTAAAGAATTTAGAAAATATAAGAATTTAAAGAAATTTTCTTTGAAAAATAAAAGTTTAGATGTATTTTGTAATATATTAGAATCTAAGGTTAAAACAAATGAATAAATTTAATACTTATATCGATTTATTAGAGTATAGAGCAAAATTACAGCCAAATGATATTGCTTATACATATATCCATGATGATTATATAAACGAAACATCTATAACTTATCAAGAGCTTTCAATAAAAGTTAAGGCTGTTGCTTCTTATTTACAAAAAAACGACTTTTATGGAAAAAGAGCTTTACTTTTATATACACCAAGCTTAGATTTTATAATTTCTTTTTTAGCTTGTTTATATTCTGGCGTTATAGCTGTTCCTGCTTATCCACCAGAAATAAATAGAATAGAACATACTCTTAAAAGAATAGAAAGTATAATAAAAGATTCTGATACTAGTGTTATTTTGACTACTTCTTTTTTATATAAGCAAACAGAAAAAATACTTGAAAAACTAGATAATACAAATTTAAAAGATTTATTGTGGGTACAGTCAAATAAACTAGATAATAATTTATCAGAAAGCTGGAAAAATCCATTAGTTGATGAAAATACTATAGCATTTTTACAATATACATCTGGTTCTACTTCAACACCTAAAGGAGTAATTATTACACATAAAAATCTATTACATAATGAAGAAATGCTAAAACTAGCTTTAGGTCATGAAGAAAGAAAAAATATTATGGCTTGTTGGGTGCCTTTTTATCATGATATGGGGTTAATAGGTCATATTCTACAAACTTTATATATAGGTTCTAAAACTATAATAATGTCACCTATATCATTTTTAAAAAATCCTTATAGTTGGTTAGAAATTATTTCTAAATACAATGTTTATTCTTCTGGTGCTCCTAACTTTGCTTTTGATTTATGTGTTAAAAGAATTACAAAAGAACAAGTTAAAACATTAGATTTAAGCAATTTCAAGATTTGTTCAAATGCAGCAGAACCTATAAGAAAAGAAACAATAGAACGTTTTTCAGAACATTTTAAAGAATCTGGATTTAAACACAATACACATAGAGGAATGTATGGTTTAGCTGAAGCAACAGTTTTTGTTTCAATATCAGATCAAGTTGAACCAATATATTTATATTTAAATAAAGAAGATTTAGAAAAAAATAAAATATCAATAGTAGAAGAAAGTAAAGATTCCTTAGTTTTTGTAAGTTGTGGTAAAGGTAGGCTTGATGAAAAAATTTATATAGTAAACCCTGAAACAAACGAATTATGTAAAGATGATGAAATTGGTGAAATATGGGTTTCAGGTCAGCATATTGCACAAGGTTACTGGAACTTAGAAGAAGAAACAGAAAGAACTTTTAAAAACTATATTAAAAATAAAGAAGATGAAGGGAAATTTTTAAGAACAGGTGATTTAGGCTTTTTATATAAGGATAACTTATATATAACAGGTAGAATAAAGGATTTAATTATAATTAATGGAAGAAATATTTATCCTCAAGATATAGAAAAAGAGATTGAAAAGCTTAGAGTTAAACATAAATCTATAAGATTAGGTTGTAATTCTGTTTTTGCTATAAATAATGATAATCAAGATAAAGTAGTTATATTTCAAGAAATAGATGATAATGAAACTAATTTTGATATATTAAGTAGAGATATTGTTGACTTAGTAAATACAAATTTTGAAATACCTGTAGAGAATGTAGTTCTTCTAAAATCTGGAACTATTGCTAAAACTTCAAGTGGGAAAATAATGCGTCAAGCTTGTAAAAGAGCTTATATTAATAATTACACAGATAAAACATTTAAAGTATTATTTGAGTTAAATAGTAGAAAATTAGTTAAACAAGAAGATAAAAATTTAATAGAAAAAGAAAATATAAATAATGATAATAAAAAATTACTAGAAATTCAAAACTGGATAAAAGATTGGATTACTAAAGAAACAGGTATTAATGATATTGATATTAATAAAAATTTTTTCTTTTATGGCTTTGATTCAATACTAGCAGTCAGTTTAATAACTGATTTAGAGAAATATCTTGGTTTTAAACTTTATGAAACAATACTTTGGGATTATAAAGATATAAAAACATTATCAGAATATATTATCATTAAAAGTTTGAAAGAGTTAAAAAATAGTTATGAAAATCAAGAAAATATTCAAAATATAACTCCACTTGAAAAAGAATTTGATAATGAAGATGACAATATTATAAATGAAAATGATATTGCTATAATTGGTATGAGTTGTCGTTTTCCTAATAATATAAATAGCCCACAAGAATTTTGGGATAAACTTGATAAAAAAATAGATTGTATAACAGATATTCCAAAAGAGAGATGGAATAATGACTATTTAGTAAATCTTGGAAAAACCTATGTAAAACAAGGTGGATTTTTAAATGATATAGATATGTTTGAACCTGAGTTCTTTTCTATGTCAAAAAAAGAAGCAATAGGAACAGATCCACAACAAAGATTATTATTAGAGCTAAGCTGGGAAGCATTAGAAAGTGCTGGTATAGTACCAAATACATTAAAAGACTCTAACACAGGAGTTTTTACAGGTATTTTCTCAAATGATTATTCAAAAGCTGATATAAATTCTGGTGATTTTGATTTAATAGATCAATATTCTGGAATAGGAAATGCTTTAAGTGTTGCTTCAGGAAGAATATCTTATACCTATGGTTTACAAGGAACAAATATAACAGTTGATACAGCTTGTTCATCATCTCTAGTTGCAATTCATTTAGCTTGTCAAAATCTTATAAGTGGTGATTCTGACTTATGTTTAGCTGGTGGTGTTAATTTAATTCTTTCTCCTGATTTGAATATTTATTCATGTCAAATAAGCTCTTTATCTCCTGATAGTAGATGCAAAACTTTTGATGATTCTGCAAATGGTTATGTTAGATCTGAAGGAATTGGATTTGTTGTATTAAAAAAATTATCAAAAGCTATAGAAGAAAAAAATAATATCTTAGCTGTAATTAAAAGTAGTACTGTTAATCATGATGGAGCAAGTCAAGGTTTAACAGCACCAAATGGACAATCACAGATTAAGTTATTAAAATCAGCTTTAAAAAAATCAAAATTAAATCCTAAAGATATAAGTCTTATTGAAACTCATGGAACAGGAACAAATTTAGGTGATCCGATTGAATTAAGAGCTATAGATGAAGTTTTTGATAGTTCTAAAAAAATTATTTTAGGAGCAGTAAAGTCTAATATAGGTCACTTGGAATCAGCAGCAGGAATTGCAGGTGTTATAAAAACAGTTTTGGCTTTAAATAGTAAAAAAATACCTGCTAATCTACACTTTAATAAGTTAAATACAAAATCTTATATAAACGAATCAAAATTTATTTTCCCAACAGAAACTTTAGATTGGAATAGTGATAAAAAGAGGAGAGCTTTTGTAAATTCATTTGGAATAAGTGGAACAAATTCTAATATAGTATTAGAAGAGTATATTAAAGATAATAATGAAATATCTAAAATTAAAGAAAAAGAAGTAAATATATTAACAATATCAGCACAAACAGATGAATCATTAATAAAAAATTCGGAAAAATATTTAGATTTTATTTTAAATACAAATGAATCTATATACAATATTTTATATACAGCCAATAATTTAAGAACACATTTTGAAAAAAGAATAGCTTGTATTTTTAATAATAAATCAGAGCTTATAAATCAACTTCAATCATTCATAAATAATCAAAACTATGCAGGTTTAATAAAAAATAATCTAAAAGAAAGTCTTATACCTAAAGTGTGTTTTGTCTATTCTGGTCATGGTTCTCAGTGGCTTGATATGGCAAAAAAATTAATTCAAGAAGAAAAAGAGTTTAAGTATTGGATTATAGAAATAGATAAAATATCAAAAAAATATATTAATTGGTCTATTCTTGAATTTTTAATAAATAATAAAGAAGAAAATAATTTAGATAAAATAGATATCATTCAGCCTTGTATATTTACAATTCAAGTTGCTTTGTCTAAATTATTAATTAGCTATGGAATAAAACCTCAAGCTTTAATTGGTCATAGTATGGGTGAAGTTTCAGCTTGTTTTATAGCAGGTATTTTAGATCTAAATTCAGCTATAAAGATTATTTGTGAACGTAGTTGCTTAATGCAAGAAAATTCAAATAATGGAGTTATGCTTTTTACTGAAATTTCTTATAATCAATCTTTAAAATTAATAGAAAATGATTTAGATAAAGTTTCTATTGCTATATGTAATAATGATAACTCTGTTGTTTTATCTGGAAATAAAAATTATCTTGAAGAATTACAAAAGAAATTTGATAAAGAAAAAATATTTAATTCTTGGGTTCGTTTTAATGGTGCTGCTCATAGTTATCAGATGGATTCTTTAAAAGAACCTTTATTAAAGAAACTAGGTGAAATAAAACACAATAACTCAGATTTAGTTTTTTATTCTTCAGTTATTGGTGACAAAATAGATTCAAATACACTTAACTCAGAGTATTGGATAAATAACTTAAGAAACACTGTTTATTTTAATAAATCATTTGATAATGCAATTAAAGATGGATTTAATACATTTATTGAGATAAGTCCTCATAGTGTTTTAAGTATAGTCATGAAAAATACTATAAAAGATAAAAAAATAAATGCCTTTGCTACATCTAGTTTGATTAAAAATAAAGATGATATATTTGAATTAAATAGATTATTCTCAGAAATACATACTTTAGGAGTTAATTTAGATTGGAGAAAAATATATCCTGATGGAAAATTAGTTAATTTACCAAATTATCAATGGAATAGGTCAAGTTATTGGAAAAATATACCTTCAAATGATTTTACTAATAAAGAACAAGGTGTTGGACATTTTCAAGAGGAATTTATAGTTCCAGAATTAGTAAAAGATTGGTTATATGAGATTCAATATAAAAATTTGAACTTGGATATTATAAATAATAATTTTAGTGAGTCTTTCTTAGTATTTGCGGATAATATAGGAGTATCTGATAATTTTAAAATATTATTAGATTCTAATAAACAGAAGAATATATTTATTTATATAGGAAATGAGTATAAGAAATTAAGTGATGACAAATATTATATTAATCCTGAAAAAATTGATGATTATAAAAAGCTATTTGATGAAATTGATATTGATAAATTTTCAAAAATTGTTCACTTTTGGAGTATAGAAAAAAATACTAATAATACTCCTGATTATAATAAATTTATAGATTATACAAATAGAGGTGTATTTAGTTGTATTAATATAATTAAGTCCATTGAAAATTATGATAATCATAGAATTTATGCTATTACAACAGGTAATTTATATAATACCTATGATAATTCTGATAAAAATATAAACTATAATCAATCTCCTATTTTAGCTCTATCTAGAGTTGCTAATTATGAAATACCAGAAATAAGATTTTCAGTGATAGATATAAGTTATGATTATATAGATATTGAATCTTCTATGATTTATGATGAAATTAAATCTAATTCTAATGAAACATTAATAGTTATAAGAGATACAGAACGATTTATACCAAGAATAGAAAAGTATGAAGGTAAATTCTATTACTCAAGAAACTGAAATAGTAGAGGAAAAAAGGATTTTTTAATAAATTTCTTTCTAAAAAGACAACCAAACATATTGAACTAAAAGAAATGCCTAAACCAGAAATAGATTCTAATTCAAGTTATTTAATAGTTGGAGGCACTGGTGGTCTAGGATTATTATTTACAAAATATTTAATTGATAATAATGCCAAGAATATTATTTTATGTAGTCGTAAAGGTTCTAATAACGAAACTGAAAAAGAATTAAATAAATTAAAAGAAAGAGCTAATATACAAATTTTTAAAACAGATATTTCAAATGAAAATGATGTAAAAAATTTATTTGATAATATAAAAGAATTACCTCCACTAAAAGGAATAATACACTCTGCATTAGTTCTAAATGACAGTAGTATAAAAACTCATAAAAAAGAATATTTTGAAAATGTTATGAAAGCAAAAGTTCAAGGGATTATAAATTTACATAATATTAGCAAAAACTTAGATTTAAACTTTTTTATTATGTTTTCCTCTCTTACATCAATATTAGGTCTTAAGTACTTTACTAACTATGCATCTTCTAATGCTTTTTTAGATTCTTTTTCTTATTATAGAAGAAAATTAGGATTACCTTCAATTAGTATAAACTGGGGGCCTTGGTCAGAAATTGGACAAGCTGCATATTATCAAGAAAGTAAAGATTTAGATAATATAGGTATTACAAATATAAGTCCTGAAATGGGACTAAAAATATTTGATGAAATTTTTAAGATTAATCCTGTTCAGGTAATAGCAATGAATATGAATATGTATAAATTTTTAAATTATTACCCTGAAGCTAAAAATATAAAAATGTATGAGAGTTTAATTCCTAAAAATTTTAATATTGATAAAGTAGTAAAAAAAGATAAATCAAATCCTAAAAAGGAAATTATTATAAAAAAGAAGGAAAATCAAGCTAAACAAAAAAATATAGATTTTAAATATGATGAGATAAAAGATATTATAAAAAAAGAAGTTAGTATAATTTTAAATATTAATCCTAATAATATAAATGAACAAGAACATTTTAGAAATTATGGTTTAGATTCTCTAATGGCTATAGATATGTTAAATAAACTTTCAGAAAAATTTGGAATTGAACTTGATAATCAAATAGTTAGAGAGTATCCTAATATTGAGAGTCTTGCGGACTATATTTATAAACAATAAAAGTTAATGTAAATTATATAAGTAAAGATTAAAAAGTAATATTCAAGTTACTTTTTAATCTTTTTATTGTTTGTTACTTATTTTTTACAGAAGCTTCAGCCGCTTTTTTACTTATGTGTGCATTTTGTGCTGCTGATGTTCCAACACCTATTACACCAGGAATTATACCATCTTTAAAGTTTCCAGCTCCTTCTATAACTCCTATCGCAGCTCCAACCTTTTTAGCTTTTTCAGAATCTCCTTTTGATACTCCTGAAACAATACCACCAAGAAGACCACCTTTAACAGCACCACTTGCTGCTGCTAAACCTGTAGTTACAACAGCTGTTCCAATCCCTACTTTTAAAGCTGCACTTGTTGAACCACCTGTAACTAACCAAGCTCCAAATCCTGTTACTCCACCTAAAACAACTCCTCCTATTGCTCCACCTACTGCTCCCATTTTTGCTCCTGTTGCAGCACCAGCTTTAGCTCCTTCAAATACATTTACTTTAGGAACTGAACCTGTTTTAGTTGTTGATGAAGTTGAATCTTTTGATTGTAACGCTACATTTTTTTCAGTATTTTCAGATTTTTCAACTTGTTGATTTTTTGTACTAACTTCGTTTTTTGAGTGTATATGATTTACAGAGTTAATTGATGAAATTGCACTCATTTTGGACTCCCTATTTAATAATTAATTTGACTCTATATTTATTATAGTATATGAAAAGAAAAATAAATCATTCCTATAAATAAAATTAAATTAAAGTTAGCTCAGTCATAATAAATATTTAACTAATGAGTTTTTTATATTGATGTCGTTATAGTTAATGTTATTATATTTTTTACGTAATAAGGTAACGATTATATTGTTAAAGCAATTTATTTTGAGTATATATATTTTATTTTTCTATTATTTGTATTAATATTTTTTTTAAATCAATTTATTTAAATTTTTAAATTAAGGTTCCAAAATGAAAATAGTTAGATTTTGTTTAACAGTTTTATTATCTTTTAATATATGTACTTATTCTAAATCTGTATATGCAAATGATATAGACAACAAGATTGTAAATGTAAATGCTTACAATCTTTATAAAAAAGGATTAGAATTTTATTTATTACATACAATAAAAGATTATAAAGATTCAATTGATTTATTTAATAAAGCATTAGAAATAAATCCAAATTCTCCAGAAATATTATCTGCAAAATCTTTATCACAATCTTTTTTAGCTTATAGAATAAGGGATGATAAATTAAATTCTTCAGAATTATTTAATGAAGCAAAGAATAACGCTGAAAAAGCAATAAGTCTAAATAATAATTTATCTGATGCTTATATTTCTTTATCTGCATATTATAAATTTAATTTTAATTTTTTTAAAGCTTTAGAATACGCAAAAATTTCTTTATCTTTATCTCCAAATAATCCAGAGGCTTACTTTTGGATATGGTACTCTTCAAATGTTCAAAATCCTGAAGATCCCAATATAAAAAAAACCATCTTATTAAATCCAAGAATGTTATTTGCTCATAGTGAGTTAGGTAATGCTTATCTTATATATCAAAAATATGATGAAGCTCTTTTAGAATACCAAAAAGCTTTAAAAATTAATCCTTATTATATTTATGCGTATAATAATATTGCATCTGCTTATGGTGAAAAAAAAGAATATGAAAAAGCTTTAACTTATTATAAAAAAGCCTTTGAAACTTTAACTTCAGATGTAGATATTATAGATAATCTTTATCATATTTATAGTATTCAAAAAAATAAGAAATTAATAATTAATGAGAAAAAATATATTTTGAATGTTTTAAAAAATGGAGTTATTAATAATCCAAATAGTTCAACAATTATGGCAAAATTAGATGAGATTTTATACTCAGAAGATATAGAATATACTGTAGCTTTTTATAAAGAAATTTTAGAAAAAAATAAAAATACTAAAATTTATAAAATTATTGCTGATATATATCTAAAAAAGAGAAATTTTAAAAAAGCTTTGATTTATTATAAAAAAGCTAAGGAATTTGATAAAACAAATGATGAAATACTTAATAATTTAGCTTTCATTTATTACTATTTTCAGGATTATATTAGTTTTATAAATACATTAAAAGAAATTCAAATTGAAACTAATCTTATTGATGATATTCAAAATATTCAGAATGTTTTTAAAAAACCTCTAATACATATTAAAATTGGAGATTTTTTTACTAAAAATAATCTTCCTAATCTAAATTTTTCAATATTAGCTTATAAAAGATCTTTAAATTTTAACGATAAAGATCCAGAAGTTTATGAAAAATTGGGTAATATTCTCGATTCTTATTATCTATATGTTCAAGAAACTGATTTAAATAAAATTTTTACAGAGAATCCACTAGATTATTTTAAAAAGGCATATATGTCTGACCCCAAAAATGTAAAATATATTTTATTATTGGCTGATAAATATCGAAATTATAAAGAATATACTAAAGCTAGTAATATGTATAAAAAAATACTTGAAATTGAACCAAATAATATACATGCTTTATATGAATTATCAGAAATTTATTCAATGAGGTTGTTTAACCTTTTTTTTAGTTTAAAAAAGGTTGTAATAAAATGTATAAAAATATTATTACAACCAAGTGAAACAGATAGATATGATAGCAGAAAAAATATTTGATAGCTTTATAAAACCCAATTTATCAAAAAATAAAAGAGGATTTGCAATAACATATCCATTATTAGGGATATTTAATTGCATTTGTTATAGGTTAAAAACAGGATGTCAATGGAGAGAATTACCAATAAGACAATTTTTTGAAGGAGATTGTCCTAGTTGGCAAACTATTTATTACCATTTTAATAGATGGTCAAATAATGGAGATTTTAAAGCATTATGGGAAAAGGTATTAATAAAGTTTAATTCTATATTAGATTTAGATGTAATAAATTTAGATGGTAGCCATACAATTGCAAAAAGAGGTGGGGAGAAAGTAGACTTTCAAACTAGAAAGAAAGCCCAAACAACAAATATGCTTTATTTAACAGATAGAAACGGCTTACCTTTAAGTTGTAGTGAGCCAGAAAGTGGAAATCATCATGATAGCTATAATTTAGCTTATAGTCTAAATTTACTTTGGACTCCATTTATTTCTAAAATATCAAGATTTCCAGCTTTAAATGCAGATAGTGGTTTTGATAATGATATATTAAAGGAGTTTTGTATTGAAAAAGGTATTATCTTAAATGTTTATAAAAATGTTAGAAACAATAAAAATAAAGATATTGTTAAAATAAAATATAAACAGATATATAAGGAAAGATTTGTAGTAGAAAGATTTTTTGCTTGGTTAGATAGTTATAAAGCTTTATTAGTTCGATATGAAGTTAAATCTATAAATTGGCTACAACTTAATTATTTGGCTTTTTCTATTATCTTTTTTAAAAATATTATGAAAGGTTAAACAACCTCAATAAATAAAAATGAGTTAGAAAAGTTAAAATATTTGAATAAAATTATTGCTATTGATATTAATAATACTCTTATAAATTCTAAACTTGCAGATTATTATTATGATAAAGACTTTAAAAAATCTTTATTTCATTATAATGTCCTTATAAATACTAAAAATTTTTCCAAAGAAACTTATAAAAAAGTTGCTAACATATATCAAAAATTAGGTGATTTTGATAAAGAAAGAGAATTCTTATTTTATGAAAAAATATATGATTTAAAATATCAAACTTATTATTTGCCTAGTTCTGCTGATTCTTACTATAATCTTTCTAATGCTTATAGATTGGAAGGTAAATTTGATGATGCTATTTTGCAATTAAACAATGCTTTAAAAGTTGATTCAAGTTATAATCAAGCAATCTTTAGTTTAGAAGATTTATATAATGAAAAGATAAAACAACAAAAAAATAATATTTATATTTATCCTTTTAAAGTTGCTTATTTAAAAAATACTAGAGATATTAATACAATTAGTAATTTGGCTAATGCCTATATGAAAATTTTAGATTTTGATAATGCTGAAAAAATATATACTAATTACTTAAAAATAAATGATAATCCTAAAATTTATAATAATTTATCTAGAATTTATAAAATAAAGTCTAATTTACAACTTAAAGAATTAATTAGAATTAATAAACTAAAAGAGTATAAAAAGATTCTTCAATATAGTCCTTATAATCATAAAGAATTTTATGATTTAGCAATGCACTTAAAAAATCAAGGGAAGATTAATGATTCTATTGCTGGTCTTGAGGAGTCTATAAGAATTAATCCTTATGAGTCTAACTATCATTTACAATTAGCTTATTTCTATAAGGAATCTAATAATATTAAAAATTATAACTTGGAGTTGAAATTAGCTTGTAAGTTAGGCTCTATTAATTCATGTAATATTTTAAATAAATGATTGAATAAAAATAAAGTCTATATAATGGAATCATATTAACTCTGGTGTAAATATAACCTAAATTCTTTGGCTTATCCAAAGATTAGAAAGTAGAGCTATTTTTAGGTTTAATTCCCCTAAGCTCTGCTTTGCTCTTAAATATGGTAATACCTCGATTATTACTAATAAAAAACTTTAATCGTTATAGTTAACTTGTTTTCGCTTTTAGCGTTAAAGTATAACGATTAATGCTTTTTACAAATAATAAATAATTGAGTTGCATTACAAAACCCATAGCTTAAAAAATTATTTATTATTTCATTTGATTTATTATTAAAATAGTCTAATTTATCATTATCTACTTTACTTATTAATAGTTTAATAATATTTTTTAATTCATTTAATTCTAACTTAGATTCAGTAATATATTCATCAATACTAGATATTTTAAAATATTTACTTATTAATTCTATTAGTTCCTCTTTTTGATAAGTATATCTATGGAATATATTATTATATTTATCTATATCAGCAGAGAAATGATGTAGTAATTTATGTGTTGTTTGTGCTGGGTTTAAATTATTAGAATACATCTCATTTATAATAAAAAATCCATCATTTTTTAAAACTCTTTTTATTTCTAATAATGATTTGTCTAATTTTTCTATATGATGTAAAGAGTTTGATAAGGTAACTATATCAAAACTATTATCTTTAAATTTAAGATTATCACTATTCATTATTTGAAAGTTTATATTTAAATCAGGTATATCAATATTTTTTGAAATAATATCAATAGCGTCTATACTTTTTATATCTTTGATTTCATTAATAAATAGTTTTAAAAATTCTCCAGAACCAGTGCAAATATCTAATAATTTTATAGATTCAAGATTATTAATAACTTCTTTAAAATTATTCTTTATTTTATCCATTTATATTTTTATTACTTTCTTTTATGAACTTTACCGTTATACAATAACGAATTATCTTTTTTGTTATAGTTTTTTTTATTTATCGTTACCTGTAATTCATATATTTTATATTAAATTAATAAAATATTAAAAAATTTTAATATTTTTATCTCAGAATTAAGTTATAAATAATACTCCTATAAATGATTCTAAAAGTATATCTAATTTTTTTAATTATCAATAGTATTTTGATTCTAAAATTTTTCATAAAAAAATTTTAGAATCAAAAAATATCCTTGGTTTTCCACAAGTTTTTGGGATTGAGTTTTAAATAACAAAGTTTGTTATGGATTTATTTTTTATAAAACGTAAAAAGTATAAAAAAATAGTTAATTTGTTTTATATACATAAATTAAAATTGTTTTAAACTTGTAATTAATATAAATGATATAAAAGGATAAATAAATTAATGAAAAAAGTAATATTAATAACTGGTGCTAGTTCTGGAATTGGTAAAGAAACTGCTAAAAAACTTATAAAAGAAGGGAATATAGTTTATACAGTAGCAAGAAGAATTGAGTTAATGGATGAACTAAAAAATTTAGGAGCATATCCTATAAAAATGGATATTACAAATGAGGAAGATGTTCAAAATGTTTTAGATACTATAATTAAAAAAGAAGGAAAAATTGATGTTCTTTGGAATAATGCAGGTTATGGTTTATATGGTTCTGTTGAGGAAATACCAATAAGTGAAGCAAGAAAACAATTTGAAGTAAATATTTTTGGTTTAGCCCTATTAACTCAAAAAGTAATACCATTTATGAGAAAAGCAAAAAGTGGAACTATCATAAATACATCATCAATGGGTGGAAAAATGTATACTCCTATGGGAGCTTGGTATCATGCAACAAAACACGCATTAGAAGGTTGGAGTGATTGTTTAAGGCTCGAACTTAAACAATTTAATATTAATGTAGTTGTTTTAGAACCTGGTATTATAGCAACTGAATTTGGTTCTGTATTATTAGATAATATTTCTAAATTTTCAGGTAATGGGCCATATTCTGAAATAGTAAGAAAATTAACTATAGCTACAAAAAAAATGGATGAAGGTGGAGGTTCTAAACCTTCATTAATAGCTGATACAGTTTTAAATATTATAAACTCTAATAGTCCAAAAACTAGATATTTAGTTGGAAAATGGGCTAAACCAATGGTATTTATGAGAGTCTTTTTTGGTGATAAAATTTTTGATAAAGTTGTTATGAGTCAAGTATAGGTAAATTTTATGAATGAAATTATAAATTTAGATACAATAAGTGATTTACATAAAGCTCTTCCTAATCAAAATCATGTTAAACATCCTCTTATAACTATAATTGATTTTACTAAATTTGAGCATAGTTTTGAGAATGATATAAAAATAAATGTTGGATTTTATTCTATTATGTTTAAAAATTATTGTTTAAATAAAATGAAGTATGGAAGACAAAACTATGATTTTCAAGAAGGAAGTTTATTTTGTATAGCCCCGAAACAAGTCATTACTTTAGATGAACCAATAGAAAAAAAAGATAATTCAATTGGTTGGGGAATATTTTTTCATCCTGATTTAATTAGAGGTACTTCTTTAGGTAAGAATATAAAAAATTATACCTTTTTTTCTTATGAAGTTAATGAGTCATTACATTTATCAGAAAAAGAAAAACAGATTTTAAATGATATTGTAAAAAAAATTCAAATTGAATTACAAGAAAATATTGATAAACATAGCCAAACATTAATTGTATCAAATTTAGAATTATTACTTAATTATTGTTCTAGATATTATGATAGACAGTTTATTACTAGAAAAAATATAAATAGTGATATTTTAGAAAAGATTGAGAATATTTTACTTGAATATTTTAAATCTGATAATTTAATATCAAATGGTTTACCTACAGTTAAATTTCTTGCAGAAAAAGTATTTTTATCTCCTAATTATTTAAGTGATTTATTAAAAAAAGAGACAGGAAAAAATGCTCAAGATTTAATTCATTATTATCTGATTGAAGAAGCTAAAAATTTATTATTAAGTACGAATAATTCTATTAATGATTTATCTTTTTCATTAGGTTTTGAGTATCCTCAATATTTTTCAAAACTTTTTAAGTTAAAAACTGGTATGACTCCTAATGAATTTAGGCATAATAATTAAATTATAATTATTTAAACGTTATTGGTAACGATAAATTATAAATATATATTTGATTATTTTTTTTTCGTTAACTGTAACTTAAATTATTTGACATTAAACTTATAAAATAATAAAATTTCCAAAATCATATTTTATATTTTAATCATATGCAAACAAAAAAAGTATTACTATTAACTATTTTCTATCCAATTATCAAACTAATTATAATTTAAATAAAGGTTCTATATGAAGAAAAATTTCTTATTATAATATCGGTTTATATTATTAAGTGTTTTATATGTTCAATATAGTTATTCTAAAGAATTGAATGTTTTATATAATAAAAAAATGATATTTCTAATATAAAACAATTATCATTTAATAGTTATGAAAAGTATAAAAAAGAAGATTTACTTAAATTAAGCCTTAATATTGAAAGTATTTATGAAAAAATTTATATTCGTTATTATCTTTCAAAAAAATACCCAAATTCTCCAGAGGGTATTTTTTCTAAAGGTTGGTTAGCAGATTATGATAATAAACCAATTCTTAGAGATGAATACTATGAAGATTGTATGAAAAAATACCCTTTTTTTATCCCTTCTTTATATAACTATTTAAAAACATATAATCCTAAAGAAAATTCAAAAGAAATAATAAAAAAACTTGATAAAGCTTTAAACTTAAATCCTTCACATAATAATTATTCTTTAATTGGTATGGGATATTATTTTTATAAATATAATCTTAATAATCAAGATTATGCTAATGAATTTTTAGAAAAATGTAGCAAAAAATTAGGAGCTAATTTATATATTTTTGATTATATAAATGGTTTGGAATTAAAAAATACAGGTCAAATAGATTTAGCAGAACAATATTTTATTAATGCTCTTAATAAGAAAGAAGGAAGAGAAAATTTTGAACTTTGGCGTGAATTTATTAATTTAACAACAAATAAAGATTTTAATGAAAAATTTTCTAATAAAAAATTAAAAAATTTAAATCTCTTGATTGAATATCTTAAATATAAATCTGTAAATAAAAATAAAACGTTAGATAGTAAAATATTTATGCTTAACTCTTATCAATTAATAGCTGATAAATTTAAAGAATTTGATAAATTTGAAAGTTCATATAATTATTATAAAAAAGCTTTTGATATTTTACCTACAACTGATGTTGCTTTAAAAATGTATGAATTACTTAATTTATTAAATAAAAAAGAAGATGCTTCTAAATTATTAGAAATTTCTTTAAAAATATTTTTTGATAGGCAAGACTTTTTGTCTTATATTGCTAAAATTTCAAATAATAAAAATTTAGACTCAGAAAAGTATTATCTTTTGTCAATAAAAAATTCCTTAACAAATAAAGATAGATGGAAAAATATTAATGATTATACAAATAATATTTTAGTGATTATAATAAAGCTGAAAAGTTTTTATTAGAACTTTTAAATGATAATTTATTTAATAAATCAGAAATATACCAATATTTGTACAAATATAGTTTAGATTCTGGAAATTTTGAAAAATCAATATTTTACTTAAAGAATTTAGAAAAACAAGATTATTCTAATAAAATATATTTAAGTGAGGATTATTTTGAGTATGAGAATAATAGAATTAATTTATTATTAAAATATAAAAACAATTTTAAAAATTTAATCTCAAAAGAACCTTTTGTCTTCAAAAGAAATTTAAATAATGAGTTTATTAATATTTCACCAGATAAAAACTTTTTTGTTAGTGGTTATCAGCCTATGCAATTTACTGAAATGAAAGATTTATTTCAATTAAAAAATTATAATTTACCTGATGGGCTTTATTATGATTCATTACGTGAAATATCTCCTAATGGAAAATTTATAATAACAAATCTTGGATCTTTTTCAAGTTTAAAAACTGTAGCTTTAATTGATTTAGAAAAAGATAATCTTGAAAATCTTATATTTTTTGATGAAGATGTTAAAAATATTGCTTGGAGTCCTGATAGTTCAGAAATTGTTTTTAAACTTGTAAATGGTAATCTTTGCAAATATAACCTTTCTAAAAAAAAGAAAATACAAACGAATTTTAAACAAAATTTTGATTCAAGAGGTCAGATGTTATGGACAAAAGATGGTAAATATATAGTTGGAATTGAAAAGTTTAACCAAGGAAAGTTAAAAATTTTTGATTCCAAAACACTTAATTTAGTTAAGGTATTTGATAATGTTGATTGGCCTCATTCTTTAGGGCAAACAGAAAATGGAAATTTTCTTATATGTGCTGATAATAATAGAGTATTACATATATGGGATTTAAAAAATTGGTCATATAAAAATATGAAAATACCATCACTTGTTTCAGAAATATCTTCACATCCTACTGAAGATAAAGTAATCGTAAATGATTGGGGGGGTGGAGAAAATAATATAACAGCATTGATAGATATAAAAAATAGAAAGATTGTTAGTCAAAGAGATACTTCTACAAATATGTTTGATTATAATTTTTCAAAATCAGGTAAAGAAGTTATAGAAGTTAAAAATAAAGAATCTTTTAATGTATTAAATGCAACAGATTTAAAACATAAGAATACTATTAATTCAGAATTTGGGTTACCATATAGTATTACTCTTTCTCATGACAAAAATTCTATATATCTTCATAATTCAAAAGGTATATTTTTAATAGATTTAAAGACTGGGAAAATTTTAAATTCAATAAAAGGAAATTTTTCTAATATTTGTAAATTTAATGATAATTTTATTTATATTCAAGAAAAAAATAATAAATCATATATCTATTCCTTAGATAATTTGTTAAATCCTAAAGAAGTTTTACGTTTAAATTATAAAGTAAATCAATGGGGTGTTAAAAAAAATACCATCATTTTTTCTGGAACACCTTTTACTGATATTGATCATGGCTCAGAAATAGGTTTTATAGAATTATATGATTTTTCAAACTTTAAATTAAAAAATCATATAGAAACTAAAATGGTGACAGAAAGTTTAAATTATGATTATTTATATGATTCATCATTTTATTCTATTGATATAAATTTTGATGAAACTAAATTAGTTTTTACAACTAAATGGGTTGATGGATGGAAAATGGGTGATACATTTTCAAAAAAGGTATTTGTATATGATCTTAAAAAAAATAAGATTTTTAAAGAATTTTATTTAGATGATAATGAAAAAAACATTTATTTTGTTAGTAATAATTCTATCTATATAGACAATAAAATATACAAGATAGAAATAGAAAATAATGAAATGGTTAATTCTATAATATCAAATTATATGTATAAAGATATATCTTCTCATAAACTAGATTCTTTATCTAATAGTAGTATATTTATTAATGATAAAAATTTAAAAATTAATTTGGAGTCTAATAATATAATAGTTTTTTATGATTTAAAAACAAATAAAAAGTTACTGAGTTTTATTTTAGGGGAAAATAATGAAATGTTTATATATACTCCAGATCATTATTATGATTCTACATTTAAAAGTGATGATAATATTATGTTTAGAGATGAAAATAAAATAATTTCGTTATCAAAAATAAGAGAGTTAAAGAAAAAAGAAAATTTATTTAAAAGTGTTATGGAAAATTTTATTCAATAATTTAATAAAAAAATTTCTTTTGTTTTATATTAATTAAATGTATAATTAATTTATAACTTGTTTATTAATAGTAATAATATAAGTTTTTAAGAAGAAAAAGCTAGTTTCCGCGCGGAAACATTTATTTAAAACGTTACAGTTAACTATTATGGAATATATTCTTCGATACTAATAACATTCGTTTCCTGTTACGTTTAGTTATTTGAATTATGATAAAAAAGCTAAATATACAAGATTTTAAAATAAAAGACTTCAATGTTTCAGAAACATTACCATCAATTATTTATAGAGATATAGATTTTTATAATTTTGAACAAAAGAATATCATTTCTAAGACATGGCAATATGTTTGTTCGGTTAATGAAATAAAAAATAAAGGTGATTATTATATAAGTCAAGTTTCAAATAACCCTATAATAATTTCTAGAGGAGAAGATGAAAAAATAAGAGCTTTTTATAACGTATGTTCTCATAGAGCTGGGCCTATAGCATTAAAGAATGGAAATTGTAATGTTTTAAAGTGTAAATATCATGGTTGGACTTATAATCATCAAGGAAAACTGATAGGATTACCAGAATTTGAAGGTGTTGAAAATTTTGATAAAAATAATTTTGGATTAAAACTTATAAATATTGATATTTGGGAAAACCTTATTTTTATTAATTTATCTAATGAATCTGAACCTTTATCTGAATATATAAAAGGAATAAAAGAAAGAATATCTCCTATAAATTTAAGTACAAAAAAATTTTATAAAAGGATTGTTTATAATATAAATTGTAATTGGAAAGTTTATGTTGATAATTATTTGGAAGGTTATCATTTAATACAAGTTCATCCAGAATTAAATGATTTATTAGATTATAAAAATTATATTACAGAAGCTTATAAATATTATTCATTGCAATACAGCCCTTTTAAATCTGGTGAAAATATTTATACATCTAATGATAATGGAGAAGCTTTTTATTATTTTATATATCCTAATCTTATGCTAAATATACTTCCTAATCGATTACAAACTAATTTAGTTATTCCTGAATCTGTTGATAAGACAAAAGTTATATTTGATTATTACTATGATGATATAGAATCTGATTTATCGAAGAAAATTATTAATGATGATTTAGAATACAGTGATATTATACAAAAACAAGATATTGAAATATGTGAAAATGTACAACTAGGTTTAGAGTCTAATGTTTATAATAAAGGTAGATTATCTGTAAAGAGAGAATTAGGTTTATATCATTTTCAGAATCTAATTAGAAAAGATTATTTTTCAACGTTATTAGGTAACGAATGATTTTATGAAGTTAAATATAAATTTATTTAAGTTATATATTAACGTATTTTTATTTGTTTTTTCTTTAAATTCAATTTCCTATTCAAAAACACAAATTATTGATAATAATAAAATATTGTTTTGGGATAAAACAAATAGAGGTTGTAATTATTTTAATCAAGAACCAAAAGAAGAATGGTTTAAAGAAGCATCTTTAAATAATATAAAGTGGGTTCGTTTAGCTTATGATAAATGGAAATCTGAAGGAAAGGATTTTCTTATAGGAAATGTATCAAATTATCAAGGTTTAGTAAAAAAAGATTTAAAAATCCTGAAAAAAGTATTATCTTGGGCTGAAAAATATAAATTAAAAATAGTAATTGTTCCTTTATCTTTACCTGGTTCTAGATGGAAGCAAAATAATAATAATTTAATAGATTCAAGATTATGGAATAACTTTTTATATCATGAAAAATCAATTAAATATTGGCAAGATTTAGCAAGGGAATTAAGAAAATATTCTTGTATTGTTGCTTATGATATTATTAATGAACCTTTCCCAGAATTTAAAACAAACATTGAAGAACAAACAACTATTGGTAATTATGAACGCTTTCAAAATTGGTATTATAAATATAATAATACAACTAAAGATCTATTTTTGTTTTACAATAAAATTATTAATTCAATAAGGGAAGTTGATATTAATACGCCAATTATGATTGAATCAGGTTTTTATTCTCAACCATCTTCTTACTATGAATTTCCTAAAAAATTTCAAGATAATAAAATATTATATTCTTTTCATATGTATGAACCTTATTCATTTACATCATTTGAAAATTTTAAAAATTCTAATAATTATATTTACCCTGGAAATATATTTTTTGGTGAAAGTAAAATTTTTTGGAATAAAAAAACTATAGATGATTATTTCAATCCTTTTTATAAATGGATAAACAATAATTCTATAAATTCAAATAGAGTTGTTGTTTCTGAATTTGGTTGTATGAGAAAAAATAAAGGTTGTAAAGAATATTTGAATGATATGATAGATATTTTAGAAAGTAAAAAATTTCATTGGGCTTTTTATTCATTCAGAGAAGACGAATGGGATGGTTATGATTATGAATTGGGAACACAAAAAATTCCATATAAAATTATAAACACTAATAAAATAAAATTTTTTAGAAAAGATAATGAGCTGTTTAATGTTATAAAAAAAGGTTTAAATAATTAACCTCTAGTTACCTGTAACGAAATGAAAATATTTTTTACACAAAATGAAATTTCGTTACAGGTAACTTTTTTTTATAATTCATCAATCTTCCATTGATTATCTTCAAATATGAATATACCTCTACCTTTAAAAACTTGTTCTTTATAAATTCTCAATCTAAATTCATTTAACCCCCAAACAGTTTTAAAAAAATTTGGATCTTTTTCAATTATAAATTTTATTTTGTCTTTAAATCTTTTTGAAAATAAACTAGGTGCTTCTTTTAAAATATTATTATCAATTATTCTTTGAAGTTGTTGAACTGTTTTCCACTGTTCATTATATTTAAATTCTTCTTCATTTGAATAAGAATTTAAAGGTATGGATATAATAAATAAAATTATAAGTATTTTTTTCATAGCCCTTTTAGTTTATAATGTTTAAATCTTAATTATTATATTTTATAATAGATAATAATATTTTTGAAAGTTGATTACAGTATTAATGAATAAAAAAATAATCTGTTTAATAATATCTAATTTAGTAATAAGTTCTTGTAGTAACGATTTGAATAATATTAAAGAAACTAATATTATAAATTCTAAATTAAATACTTATATAGATAATGACTTGTCAGGTAAAATAAATGAACTATATAAGATAAAAAATCAAATAGATGAATCTCCATATAATAAAGACTTATATATTAAATTTATAGAATCTTACAATGAAGAAATTAAATTAGAAGCTTTTATATAGAAAAATTGATGTTATTAATGATTTTATAAATTTATTTCAAAATGCTATTAATTCTTAAGTTGAACAAAGTAAATAAAATTATTATGTATTAAAGATAGTAGACCTCATATAAACTGAAACGTAGATATAAAAGTAATTTCAGTAAAAGAGGTCTAAATGAAAATATTAGCACAATTTGAATCAATAATGGATTTTTTATCAGTAACAAAGAGATATATCAGATAATCAAGTAAGTAGTCTTAACAGAAAGGATAGAAGAAAATATAAGAAATTAAAGGATTTATTTAACATAAACGTACCTGAAATAATAAATATAATCAATAATACAGTAGGTGATAAATCATTAATAATGGATTATGTGTTAATAAATAAGGATATGAAAATAATAGATAGACCATATAATTGATATTTAATCATTGTACAAGAAGATATGAGCCTTGTTTAGTTATTTTATTTGCTATAGTTCTTGTAAATGGTATCAAATATCTATTAATTTTGATTTTTGAATTATGCAAAGATATGATTGAACTGATGATTATTTAACTAAAAACGAAATTGCTAAATATGTAAATGTTTATTAGACAATGCTTTAAAGATAGATAGAATATTATTTGATGCAGGATTCACTTCAGAAGTACTTATTAATTTTATAAATGAGCAAAAGATTCCTTTTACTTGTAGAATTGCAAAAACTAAGAAATTTATCTATAGGAAGAAAAAATATACACCAAAAGAGCTATTTAAAAATGTAAAAAAATGCTTCTTTTTACTTTTATAAGAAAGTTGGATATATGAGCAAAAAATTTGTAAAAATATTTTGATGTTAAATCAACTCTTGTAGTAGTTGCGAATAACAGAAATAAGCTAATAGACAGAGATTTTTATTGTTTAATAAGTACAGAATCTAAGACTTATACTGAAATATTTAGAATATATAAAACAAGATTTCATATTGAGTCATTTTTAGAAATATGAAAGTTATATTAATTAACTTCATTTAATACTCATAATCAGGATAAAATAGATAATCATATAAGTTTATGTTGTATCTCTTACATTTTTGTAGAATTATTTTCTAAAAATTAAGATGACATTTTTCAAACTCTTATGTATATTCAAACTTTATCAAAAAGTATTCTTGAACGAAAGTTATATCCTATATTTAAGTCTATTAAAAATATTTTTAACGAAAAATCGACGTTTCAACAGGAGCTTTAAACAACCCTATACTTAAATACTTGAGAGCCTTTTAATATTATTATGACAACTTGAGTTAATTTATTTAAGGAAGATAAAGAATTTTGTAAAAACATTATTTCTTACCTAATCTTATTTCAAAATAATAAATCTAGCTTTTTAAGTTTAGATACTACTAAAGCTAGTACTCAAGAAAAAATTAAGCTAAATGAAGAATTAATTGAAAGTTATAAATATTATTTATCGATCTATAGAGAATCTGAGTATGTTAATAAAAAGATTATATCTCTTAAAGATGATAACTTAGAATATAAATATTCTTTATTAAACCTATCTGATAAAAAAGAAGAACTAAAATTCAATAGTTTGATTAATTTTTTAAATTCTAATGATTTATCAGATAAAGATTATTTTAAAAACACAATCATTTTGGATAATATTATTTATTCTTATTTTGAAATGAATGGAAAGAATATTATAGATTTAACAACATTTTTTAATAACTTTGGTAGTAATAATACAAAAAATGAAGATATTTTACTAAAACTTTTAAACTATATAAAACCTTATGAATCTAATAAAAACTACCAAATTTTAAAAAGCTATATATATTATAAATTATCATTTGCTGTAATAAGTGATATATCATCTATAATAATAAAAAGCAAAGATTATTACTCACTTTTTAATAATATAGATTTTATAAATGATTTAAAAAAATCTTTGATTAAAATTACAGATTATCTTGATCTTTCAATAAAATTATTTCCTAACATTGAAACTTATCTTTTATTAGCTAATATTCAGGATTTAAGTTTTAGTAATTATTATCTAGAAGCTTTAAAAATAATGAAAAATAATAATTTATCTAGAATAGAAAATATATCATTAGGATTAAAAGATAGCTCATTTAATAATAAAAACAATATTTTAATTCCTATAAATTACTCTAATAATAAAATAAATGAAAATGAACTAATAAAGATAATTGCTGAAAAATATGTATTTTATAAAGAATATGATAAAGCAATAGATATGTATAACAAACTTTATAACTTTGAAGGAATATCTAAAGAAGATTTTTATATATCATTAATAAAAATCTATGAACTAAAAAATGATACTAAAAACTATATATTTTATATTGAAAAACTATTAGAACAAGATAAAAATTTTAAATATAAGGATTATTATAAAGTATTAGCAGAATATTATTCAGATAAAAATCCTGAAAAATCATCATATTATTATAATAAAATTTTTGGTAAATAATATGAAAAAAAATTATCTTATAATTTTTCTATTTCTTTTAAACTCTTGTGTTACACCCCAAAATGTCAATCCTAAAGTTAATATTGAGCCTCTATATATATCTAATGAGAAAGATGTTTTTGCTGATTATTTATCTAATAAAGAAGATAGTATTTCAGAAGAAAGAATAAGTAATTATTTTTTAAAAAAATCGTATGAATCTATTAAAACCTATGATTATAATAGATCTTTTGAATATTTATTAAAGGGATTAAAATTAAATTTCCGAAAATATCCAGATTATTATTTTAGAGATTTTTTGAGATCTTATTCTCAAGTATATTCAATAAATGAAAATAGTGAAGAAAACTACACTAATTTTATAGAGTTTATCAAGAAAAATATTAATAATAATGAGTTGTTAAAGTATGCTTATAATCTTCAGAAAGATTTTTATATAAAAGAATATGATTTAAATAAAGCAAAGAAATCTTTTGATAATATGATTAACTTGATTGAGATCAACACTTCTAAAAAAGACTCTCTTTATAATTACTTATCAGAAACTATCAAATTTTATAGTTGGTTTTATGAAAATAATGAAGAAGCAATGATTAAATTATACAATGAGCTTTTAGAAAAATATAAGGTATCAGATGAATCTATATTAGAATGGTTTTATAAAGATTTAAGTAAATTATATTACTTAAAAGGAGATTATTCAAATGCTGTAGATTACTTAAATAAAATTAATGAAATTGATAAAGATAATATTAGAAATACAGAAGTTATAAAATTATTAATTGATATATATATAATATTAGACGATGAAAAAAATATTTTGAAATATTATCAACAATTAATTACTAAAAATAATTATGAAAAATGTGATTATAAGAATATAGCTAATTATTATTATTCAAAGAAACAATATAAAGAAGCTCTAAAGTATTATAAACCTGAAAATTGTAAATAAAGTGGACAAATTCAATTATTCAAAAGTACTAAGTTAATTTAAAGAAATATAATAATAAACTTTACCAGTATTTTATTATTATAATTATCATCAATATTATAAAAATTATGAAATAAATTGTTCTTATCATAAATTATATTCATACATATTTTATCTAATTATAGTTAATTTTTTATGTGTCTTGCTGGTGCAAAATTTTATAGGTTTAAAAAGACTTTATTTCCATTATTGATAATATGAATTATCAATAATGGATTTTATATAACCTAGATTATAACTATATATTTTACTCTTTACTTTATAAAAAAGTTTTATTTATTTTTTTATACTTTTTAGACTCTATTTTATAAAAGATGTGTTATGAAATTTATGATTATATGATTATATTATTTTAATACATAAGATTTTTATCAATATTTTTTTGAAAAAATAAAGTTAATAAAATAAACACGTTACAGGAAACAAATAAATATGTATAAAAATAACCCTCACAATAAATCGTTACAGTTAACTTTCTAAGAAACAATCTTATCTATACATTAGATTTTTTGATAAATTTTTAACTCTCTGAGAATCGAAAAATTTATATCATAATGTATAAATGTACTGAATATTAAATTTATAGACACTTAAAATTATCTTATAATTTTTCGATAAAAGATAATAATTCTTTATGCCAAATATTTTTTACTCTGAACTTCCTAAAATATAAATCAATATTTGTATTTCTTAAACAACAACAATAAGCTTTTTCAATAGGAAATTTTTCTAAATCATCAAAACCGATAAAATCAATAAACCTAATTTCTTTACTTTTAAGATTTTGTATTTTCCAAGATGAAATAATATTTTTATGCTCTGTGTTATATATTTCTTCTAATATTACCCAACTATTATTTATTAATTTTTTTTCTAAATCTTTAAAATGCCAATTACTCAATACTAGTTATCTCCAAAGAAACTTTTTTGTTTAAGAGTTTCTTCTTATAATCTCTTACATCATTATAGTTAATGATATAAGCATGAATTATATTTATTGATAATAAACATTGTTAGAAAAAAAACAAAAGGTCTTGAAATACTTCCTGCTCTACCACCAATACTATCTAAAGATTTAAAATAATCCAACATATTGTTAAAAATTAATATTGGGACTAAGTATGTAAGAACAAAAATAAAATACCTTCAATGATTCTTCCCATAAATAATTGACCTAATCCAGAAATAAAAAAACTAAAAATCCAAAGATTTGTATTTACTTCTTTTAATTCCTTTTCATTATCATTAATAATTAAAGAATACTCAATAGAATTATTTAATAAAAAATTATGGTAATTATTTGATTCAACTTTTATAATTTCTGTATTTTTATTCTTAACAGAATTAACATTTAATGAACCATTTTCAAAGCTTAGGGAATATATGATAAACAGTTAAAGTCAAAAACTAATATAAATGAAGTAATGGAGATAAGAATTTTTTTATACATTATTCACCAATATTTATAAAATCTTTTTCAAATTTCATTATAGTTTAATTTATAATTTCACACAATGAGTTAACTGTAACGTAAATACATTATTTTCTGGGGGTAAAAATTATTCGTTACAGTTAACTTAAATTTTATATATTACTTTAATAAAAAATCAAATTTCTTTAAAATTATAAACTATTAGTTGATATAGAATCAAATAAGTTTTAATTTTCAATATATTAGATTTATGAAATAATTAAATTATATATAAAATCACATGGACAAAAAAATGAGAAGATTAAAACACACAGCAGTAATTACAGGATTTATGATTGCAAACTCAATAACTTATAGTTGTGATGCTAAAAATAATAATTTACAAAACTCTAAACAAATAATTGATAATAATATTAAAATTCAAAATAATCTTGAAAATTTTTATATTGGAGATTGGACATTAAACACTTATATTGGTAACAAAATTTTTAAAGATAAATTATCATTGAAAAAAGCTAATAATATTTTATCTGGTACATTAAGTGTACCCCAAGTTTTTACATCTAAATTAGAAAAAATAAATATTTCTGAGAATAAACTATATTTTGAAATAATGGTTAATGAAGGTCAAAAACCATATAAAGTAAAGTATGAATGTGTTATTCATAACTCAGGAGAAACATTTGTTGGTTTTGCAACTTTATTTGATTCAAATGAATTAATAGGTGGCTTTGTAGCAACTAAAGAAAAGGTAACTAAATAAAATGAACAATATCTATAATTTATTAAACAATCATAGTTCTATTAGAAAATATAAAAAAGATCCAGTTTCAAAAGAACTTTTAGAAAAAATTTTAACAGCTTCAATTCAAGGAACTTCTTCATCTGGAAATATGCAAACATATTCAGTAATAATAACAACAGATCAAAAAATTAAAGAAGAATTGTATCCATTACATTTTGAACAAGAAATGGTTTTAGAAGCTCCTGTAATGATGACTTTTTGTTGTGATTTTAATAGAATGATATTATGGTTAAAAGATAGAGATGCAAAAGAAAATTTTGATAATTTTATGAGTTTTATGATAGGTTCAATAGATGCAATTTTATATTCTCAAACAGTTGCTTTAGCAGCAGAATCAGAAGGATTAGGAATTTGTTACATGGGAACTACATTAGCAAATTGTTTAAAAATATCTGAAGTATTAAAATTACCAAAAAATGTTGTTCCTGTAGTTGGTTATTCTTTAGGTTATCCAGATGAAAATCCTAGAACTAAAGATAGATTACCACTTGAAGGATTAATACATTATGAAACTTATAAAAATTATGAAAGTAATGATATTTCAAAAATTTATCAAGAAAGAGAAACTAAGGGCTGGGAAAGATATATGTCTAATTCTGAATTAAAAGAAATGATTGAAAAAAATGGAGTTCAAAATTTAGCACAAATTTATACTACTATAAAATACACTAAAGAGTCTCATATAGAGTATTCAAATACAGTATTAGAGTGTTTAAAAAAGCAGAACTTTTTTAATAATTAATAGAAAAATAAAAGACAGAAAGGTTTTTCATGTTAAAAAAAAGAATAAAGAATACAAGTTTAGTAATAGCTTTAATATTAACGTCATTTACTGCCGGTTTAAACATTCATCCATTTATAGCAAATGCAAGTGATTCAGGTTTTGGATTATTTTTAAGAGCATATGATATTTTAAGTTTAGAGTATCTTAATGGAATTAATAATGAAAAACTTGTACAAGGTGCAATAAAAGGAATGATAAAAGCAACAGGAGATCCCTATACTAGATATTTGAGTCCTGAAGATTACAAAAAAATGACAGAAGAGATACAAGGAAGTTTTACTGGAATTGGAATTCAGATAGGTATTAGAAATAAAAATAATAAAAACGAACTTACTATAATTTCTTCAATTGAAAATAGTCCTGCCTCAAAATCAGATTTACAATCTGGTGATATTATACTTGAGATAAATAATAATCTTGTTAAAGATTTATCAGTTGATCAAGCTGTTGATCTTATAAAAGGAATAAAGGGAACAGCAGTTAACTTAAAAATCTATAGAGAATCAATTAAAAAAGTTTTAGAAAAAACTATTATTAGAGATAATATAACTCCTATAATAGTTAAATCAAAAATCCTTGAAAATAAAATAGGATATATTAGTCTTAGTACATTTATGAATCATGAAGCATCAAACGAAGTAAAAAACGCTATAAATAATCTAAAAAAAAATAATATAAAAGCTTTAATTTTTGATCTAAGAGGTAACCCTGGTGGATTATTAACTAATGCAATTAATATTAGTAATATGTTTATTAAAAGCGGTTCAATAGTACAGATAGTTGATAAAAAAGGTGAAAAAGAATATATAAACGCTAGTGGAAAAATAGAATTACCATTAGAAACGCCAATTGCTTTATTAGTAGATGAAGGTAGTGCAAGTGCTTCAGAAATAGTATCAGGTGCATTAAAAGATAATAATAGAGCAATACTTATTGGTACAAAAACTTTTGGAAAAGGTTTAGTTCAAAGTACATTTAATCTTGATGATGGTTCAGGAATAGTTATAACTACAAATAAATATTTGACACCAAATGGAACAGACATAAATAAGAAAGGAATAGAACCAAATATTGTAGTAGAAATACCTAAAAATATTCAAACCAATATCTCTAAACCTTTTAATTTAGATAAAAATGATACACAATTAAAAAAAGCGTTAGTTATATTAAGAGAAAAAATTAAAGAAAACTAATAAATTAAGTTACAATAAAATAAATTAGTTTAAGAAGCTACTAGAATTAAACAATTTTAGTAGTTAAGTTTTTTTATAAACTTATTATGATACTATAAAATGAAAATTATAAAAAAATCTAAATAAACATAAATTTGAATATAAATATATTGTTAACTGTAACGAGATGTTTTTTTTATAATAAATTCATGATTAATTCGTTACAGTTAACCAAAAAATTAAAAACATATATAAATTTTTGACAAAAAAGGTGATAATGAAAAAAATATTAATTCTAGGTGGTACAAGCTTTATAGGTAGAGTACTTGTAGAAAAATTATTAAATTATCAAGAAAAATTAAACATAACTCTTTTTAATAGAGGAAAAACTAATCCAAACTTATTTCCTCAAATAAATAAAATAGTAGGCGATAGAGAAACACAAGATATTGAAAAAACATTTGATACAAAATGGGATATTATCTTTGATATTTCATCATATTATCCTAACAGTTTAGAAAATATTATAAAAAATATTCAAACAGATAAATATGTTTATATTTCAACAGTTTCTGTTTATGATACAAAAATAATATCTAATTTAAACGAAGATACTCAAACTTTTAATTGTTTAGATTCTCAGAAAAAAGATAAAAGTATTGAAACTTATGGAATTAGAAAAGCAGAATCTGAAAGAATTTTATTAAAATCTTCATTAAATAAAGTAATTTTAAGACCTTCACTTGTTTATGGGAAATTTGATCCAACTGATAGGCTTTACTATTGGATATATCATATATACAAACAAGAAAAAATTATTTTTCCTAAAAATTGTTTAAACAGTCTTATTAACTTTACATATATAAAAGACCTAGTTAAAACAATTGTTTTTACAGGATTTAATCAAATGAAATATGATGTATATAATATAAATACCCATAAAGAAATAAAAATGAAGGATATTATAGAAATTATTTCCAATAAATTATCAAAAAAAATAGAATTAGAACTAATAGAAGATAAATTACTAGATGAAAAAAAAATTATTAGTTGGTCTGATATAATTTTAGCAATTCCTAATGATTTTTATTTTGATAACTCAAGAATTCTAAAAGAAATTAATTTTGAATTTGAAAGTTTAGAATCTTCTATAGAAAATACTATTTATTATTATAAAAATCTAAACTTTCCAGAATGTAAAGTAGGAATGTCTATTAGCAAAGAAAATAATATAATATCATTACTTTAAAATAAAATGTCCTAATAATTAATAATTTCTAAAAAAGCTTTAGTTGTTAATGTTAATCTTGTATTTTTTTTATAAATAATATAAATTTCCTCAATATAATTTATAGGAGGAGTTGAAATTATATATAATGATTTATTTTTCAATTTATCCTCTATTGATATTTTTGGTAAAAAAGCTGCCCCTATTCCCTTTTCACAAAAACTAATAGCACTCTCTAAAGATTCTACTTCAAGAACAATTCTTCTAGGAAATTTTTCATCATCCCAACCATCTAAAGAGTTTGTCTTTCTGTTAAAGAGTTTTGGAACAATATAATTAAGTTCATTCCAATTTGATTTTAATTTAGAATTACTTACTATAACAGATTCAGTTTGATTATATTTAATAGAATTAAACTCTAAATTGTCAACTTTTTTTGATATAAATCCAATATGTATATCGTTTGATAAAATATTTTTTTCAACATCACTAGGTATCATAGTATAAACTTTTGGGATAATTTTACTATACTTTGAAATTAGTTTATCTATGAGATCAGGTAAAATATATTTTTGACACATACTATCACAAGCTATAAGTAAATTACCTTGAGGATTATTTAATGATAATTCCTTCATTTCTAAATCAAAATTTTCATAATAATTCAATAATTTATTTGCTTTTTCTAAGAAAAATTCACCTTCTGAAGTGAGGCATTTAATAGATGTTGTTCTTTCAAATAATTTCACATTATAATAATCTTCTAATATTTTTATAGCCTTACTTAGAGCTTGAGGAGTAATATATAGTTTTTCTGAAGCTTTATTTAGATTTAGTGTTTCTGCAATTACCACAAAATATTTTATATAATCTATATTCATTTATTCAAATAAAATTTTAAAATTTAGTCTTTGGATATATTTTAATTCACTATTATTTAATAAGCTATAATGAATTGAATAATAACTATTTAAAAAGGAATTAGAATTGGATTTATTTAAATATTTTATCAAAGTCTTTTTATTAGTTCTAATAATAGTTTTTTTAATAACAAAAACAATACTTATAATACCACCTATAATTTTGATTATATTATTATTTGTTTATTCAAAAAAGAAAGATAGAAGATTATTTTATGTTTGGCTATTTATGATTATTCTTTTAGAGTTCTTATTTATAATTTTATTATTATCACATGAGCATGGATACTATTCACCTATTTCTTCTAATAAAGCTAATATGCTTAGATTACAAAATATTGTAGAAATATTTAATTTAGATAATAATAGATATCCTAAAGATATAAATGAAATAAAATCTTATTCTTTAAAAAATCATAAGAATAGATGGAAGGAAATTAAATATCCTTGTAGATTAGAAAATAATCAAAAAAGGTTAATAAAGATAATTCAATTAAAAAATAAAGTAAATAAAGATGATACTCATTTTAAAGAAAAAGATTTTGTACCAAAATGTTCTATAGCATATTTTTATGATAAGGTAGAAAAAAATTACTACATTTATGGAACAACTGCAAATGATAATGAAATTATAAAAGAAAAAAATGAAATATTAGTTTTGAATGGAGAATAAATATAGCACTTAATAAAAAAGGTTATATTATAATCAAATCTAAATTCCAAAATGGTGATAATCAGAAGGTTTAGCAATAGTAATTTAATAAGTACTGTTTTAGAAAATTAATAAAAACTAAACTGTATTAAAATACGACATTACCTTTAACGCTGAAAATTATAATAATTTTAACCTTGAAAACAAATCGTTACATGGTAACGATTTGTTTTATAAATAAAAATATATCTATTTAAATGAATCTAAAAGTGATTGTTGAGAATACCATTCACCTGACTTAGGATTTTTTATACCATTTTTTTCTAGAATATCATAAGCTTTTTGTTTAAAAACTCCCATTCCAGAAATCAAAGCTAAAACTGTTTCACCATTTGTTTCAGCTTTATTATCAAAAGCAACAAATTCAGTCATACAACACCTCTATTTAAGTTACAAGAATGTTATTAAGGCATTATATATTTTTATAAGAATAAAAGCAAACATAATTTATCTATAAATTAAATCACTTCTGAAAACACTATATTAATAAATAAGAAACTAATTACTTTTATCACAATCAACACTAAAATACTCTGTTGAAGTCTTAAAATCTTTTTTTTGATAATAAAAGTTTCCTAATTTTTGTTTAGTATGTGAACAACTAGGATAAAAATTAAGTTCTAAAGCTTTTTTATAATTTTCTAACATTTTAGTTTCATCATTTAAATCATAATAAATATCAAATAATTTTAAATAAAAAATATAGTTATCTTTAATAAATTCTTTATTTCTTTTATTATTTAACTCAATACTTTTATTAATATTATCAATTGCTTTTGAATAATCTTTTACTTTTATATAATAATCAATTAAATCCATAGAATAATTATTTAACATATTAAACTCCTCACTATATTCTTTTATTTGAGTATAATAATCAATTATTTGAGTAGTATAATAGCTACTTTTAAATTCTTCATTTTTTTTATAAAAATCTCTTAAAATATCTATATATTTCTTGGCATTTATATAGTCATAAATATTTATATAATTACTTATAGTTTTTTTATAGGAAAAATTTATCAAATTTTTATTGTTAGGAAATTCTTTTAAAATAAGCTTTAGAAAACTATCTCCTTTATTATCTATAATAGCATTTTCTAAAAAAAGATTATATAAGTTTTCATAATGACGCTCTGAAATATCAAGAGACCTATAGTAATTTTTTTGTTCAATATTTAAAATATTTTTTAAGGTATTAATATATTCATTCATTCTTATATTGATTTTTATAAAAAAAATTTTCTTTATAGTCTAAGTAATCATTTATTTTATTATTAACATCACAGAATATCTTTTAAATAATAAGGGAGATAATTGTTTTTATAGTTACTTTCAATATTTTTCTTTTAAATATTGAGTATAAATATAACAAATCTTCAAAGATTGAATTATGAAAACTTTTTTCATCAATATCTAAATTCATTATATCTTTATAAGAACGATAAGAATATGAAAATTCCTGTTTATACTAACTAAAGAATTTAGAATATCTATATTATATTTTTTTTCATTATATTCCTTTAATATTTTAAATGAATCTTTAAATAAAGGAATAAAATCTTTATTTTCTGAAATTGATGGAAAAACACCTGCAAATTTACCTGCTAAATCTATATAATATTTTTGGTTATCAGGATATTTTTTTATCATATCAATACTATCTTTAAGTATTTTATATCTACTTACAATATCATTATTTTTTAATTCATCAGCATAAAATTTAGGTTCATATTCACAGGAAAAAATAAATAGTATTACAGAAGTAATAGATACTTTTAATATATTTATTATCATATTAATCCTTCAACATATTTTAAAATAATAAGAAGATTTTTCATAATTTTCTATTGATTTATAAAGTTTTCCTAACTTCAAATAATAAGATAGTTTATTTGTTTTAATAAGGTCATTTTTTAAAGCTTTCTCTATAAAATCAATACTTTGTTGCTTATAATTCAAATTATCAAAAAAGATGACATTCTTTGAGTATATTTCAAATTGTTTTTCATCATCTTTATAAATACTTAAGTATTTATAATAATTTTCTAGAGCATTATTATAATCTTTTAATTCATATTGTATATTTGCTAAGTAATAATATATAGTATTTTTATTTAAAACTAATTTATTTATATTTATACTTTTTTGAATTGAGATAAAATCCTTATTATCTTCATTATTAATTAATACTAATAATTCAATAAAATTCATTCTTGAGGAATTTAAATCACCTTTAATATAATTAATAATAGCTAACAGAGATAAATTAGTAGCATTTTTATAGTAATTAATAGATAAATTTAAATTATCCATTATTTTTTCAGAAAAATCTTGGTCTTTATTTTGTTCATTAAATAATATAAATGATAGTTTATAATATATATAGCTTTTTATTACTTTTAAATATTCAATATTATCAAAAGAACTCAATTCATTTAATTTATTAACCTTTATATCTTTTAAATCATAATCTATATATCTATTGATTATTAACATTATCAAAGTAACCATCAAAAATTTTTCTTATTATATTAAATCTATTATTTCTTAAGTCATTTATTAATTCGTTAAAATATAAGTCTGAATTACTATTAAAAGAACCTAAATCATATTTTAAGTAAATTATTTTACTTTCAAAACTCTTTATTTCTTTATCTAACTTGAGCATATTTTGATTAAGTTGATTATATTTGTTACAAGGTCTGTATAAGATTATTGTCTTTATTAGCCAACTCAAAATTGTTGTATTCAGTTTCATAAAATTTTAATCTATATAATCTTAAAATAATGAATATTATTTTTTTTATAAAAATCTTTATCATCAATAAAATAAATAGATGTTTCTTCTAATATATCAATTAAAGATTTAATAGAGTAAGTAAACTTTTCATTTAACTTATTTCTTAAAATATAATTTATTATTAAAATCATTATATTCATAATATCTAATTAAATCTAAATAATTTTCTTTATTATAAGGGTCTTTTACTATTAAATTTCTATAATTATTTAAATTATTTAAAATATCAATATTTTCTATTGACTCTAATTGATTAGAATTTTCTTTTGCAGTTTCAATATTTTTATCTATTAAACTTAAGTTAGAATCTATAATTCCAACAGTAGAACATGAAGAAATTATTAAACTAATTAAAAAAATTTATCTTATATAACTTCTTTATCATAAAAATAACACTTATTTTAAAGTCTTTTCCTTATCTGCAAAAAATACTTTGTCTCTATTAAAAGAAAATAAATCAGGTATATCTATAAATGGGTTTCTATTTTTTTGGAAGTTTAAAAATACTTTCATTGCGAAACTTTTCTTGCTCATCTATAGGATCAATTCCTAGTCCAAATTATCAAACATAGACAAACGATCTATTAAAAAAAACTTTTTGAATTGTATTCATTATTTCTACTTTTATCATAATAACGTAAATAAAAATATAATAAAGCTCGATGAATTACCTTTCTGAATATTTGATGGTTCAAATACATTACTATGATCTGGAAGACTAATTAATTTGAACCACTTGATGTTGAATAAGTTACTTTCCCTTCGCTTTCCAATCCAAAAGGAAAACTTCCTCTCTTACTATTAGGGGTGCTTAATGTTGGAAATAAGTGATGTAAGTCAGAACGCATAGCTCCTTCTTTATTAAAAAATGATTGTGGCCAAGTATGTTCACAATTAATTGAATCTCCTTTTTTACCATCTTTATTTTCATCTCCAATCTCTTTATACTTGTGACCACTTGAGCCATCACCTTCAATTATTATATTTGAATAAGCATCTCTTATTCCTTTTTTATTTTCAGATTTTACATTATCTACTACAGTATAAAGATATGAAGTTGCAGAAGAATATTCCAAAATTTCGGCTTTATTTACAATATTATGGAGAGAATTAAATAAATCTTCACCTTGTTTATTTTTTGCTTCTGAATAATAGTCTTTCAAATTAGGAGAAAGTTTTTCATACCAATCATTTGTATTTTTATTACTTTGAATTAAAACATCTTGTTCAGGTATTACACTTATATTATTTTGACATGAAGATAATAAAACTAAGGTTAAAGATATAAATAATTTTTTTAGCATTTTTGATTTTTTTATTAATAATAATACAAGTATAATTTTAACAACTTTTTTAATGAGAGTATACAGTTAACTGTAACGTATTTCCATAAAAATATTTATAAAAACATAACACAGTTACAGTTAACGTAATACAAGTAGTAAATTTTTAGTGTAAACTGTATAAAAACTAGCTATTAATAAGCTTAAGGAAATTTAAATGAAAAATCAAAAAAATTCTCATATTCAAAAACTAAAAGAAGATGTAAATTTTCTTGGATCTATATTAGGAAAAATAATAAAGGAACAAGAAGGGATATGGCTTTTTGAATTAGAAGAAGAAGTTAGATTAACCTGTATAGAAATGAATGAAAAAAACTATAATGAGCTTTTTAGTAGATTAAATAAACTTATATCAAATAAAAGTAATCATGAACTTGAATTATTAGTAAGAGCTTTTACAACTTACTTTTTATTAGTTAATCTAGCTGAGAGTGTACACAGAGTTAGAAAAATAAGAGAATACGAATTAAATAGAACAAAAAATGATTCATTATTAGACTTAGAAAATCAATTAGAATTATCTAAAAAAGATCAAAATAATTTTATAAATTTTATTAACTCAATTGAGATAATACCAACTCTTACAGCTCATCCTACAGAAGCAAAAAGAAGAACTCTTTTAGAAAAAAACAGAAGATTATTTACATATTTATTAGATTTAGATAATATCAATATAACACCATTTGAGAAAGAAATTATAAATAATAAAATAAAAGCTGAAATAACTTCTATATGGCAAACTCAAGATGTTAGAACACAAAAAATTCAGGTTATAGATGAAGTAAAAACAGGTTTATTTTATTTAAATAACGTTTTTTATGAAACTATAGGGGATTTATACTATAAGTTTAGATATTCATTTAAAAATATATTACCAGAAAATTATAAAATAAATCCAATAATAAAATTAGGCTCATGGATTGGTGGTGATAGAGATGGACACCCTTTTGTTACGCCTACTATAACTAAAGAAACCATTACTTTACACAAAAAAAATATTTTATTGCTGTATAAAAATACTATCAATGAACTTATATCAATTCTTAGTAGCAGTGAGATTAGAATAAATTTTTCCGAAACATTTAAAAAAAATATTGATAATGATATATTTAAATATCAATTACTTAATATAAAAGATAACTATAAAAAATTTGTAAAAAACCCCAATGAATTATTTAGAACAAAATTAGCCATAATATATGAAAAGTTAAACCAAACTATTAATAATATAGGTTTAGAGTTAGAAAATAGTTTCTCTTATAACAATTCAGAAGAATTTTATAAAGATATATTAGAAATAAGAGATGAAATACTGTTAAATAAAGGAGAATCTCTTATAAACTCTCATATAGATGTTTTACTTTATAAAATAAAAACATTTGGATTTTATTTTGCAAAATTGGATATAAGACAACATTCAGAAATTATCAATAACGCAGTAAAAGAATTAATAGAAAAAGTTGATTTAGTAGAAAATTGGGATACCTTAGTTTCTTCAGAGAAAGAAAAAATTCTTATAGAACAAATAGTATCAAAAAGACCTCTTTACTCAAATGAATTAATATACTCTGATTCAACTATAGATATTATAGAAACGATAAAGACTGTAGTTTGGGGATTAAAATTCATTGATGAAAATATTTTTGAAAATTTTATAATATCAATGTGTTGTAATGAAATTGATATTCTAGGTTTATTACTTCTTTTTAAAGAATTTGGATTATACTCTTACAATCTAAAAGAAAAAAGGATATTAAAATTAAATATTATTCCTTTATTTGAAACTATATCAGATTTACATAATATTAATCATGTTCTAGAATCAATATTTAAAAATAAAGTATATAAAGAAGCATTAGAATCAAAAAATAATTTTCAAGAAATCATGTTAGGATATTCAGATTCTTCTAAAGATGGTGGGATATTAACTTCTACTTGGGAACTTTATAAAGCACAAATTAATATAAAAGAAGTATGTGACAAGTATAAAATTAATTTTAGAATGTTTCATGGTAGAGGAGGGTCTATAGGTCGTGGAGGAGGTCCAGCAAATGAAGCAATACTAGCTCAACCTGTTAACACTGTTAATGGAAGAATAAGAATAACAGAGCAAGGTGAAATGATATCTACAAAATATCAGTATAAAGAAGTTGCAATTAGAACTCTTGAACAGATAATAAATGCTGTATTTATATCAAGTTATAAAAAATTAAGAAAAAAACATAGAAATGAAGATAAATGGCATAAAGTTATGGAAGAAATAAATAAAGTAAACTTTGAAAATTATAAAAATTTTATTTCTAAACCTGATTTTATAAAAAATTTTCAAACATTTACACCAATAGACCTTATATCAAATCTAGATATAGGTAGTAGACCTTCAAAAAGAAAAAACACTCAATCTCTTAAAGATTTAAGAGCAATACCTTGGGTTTTTAGTTGGATGCAAACAAGATTAGTATTAACAGGTTGGTTTGGTGTAGGTCATGCGATTAATAGTTTTATCCAAAATAATGGGAAAGATTCTATTAAAACTTTAAAAGAAATGTATAAATCTTGGTTATTTTTTTCAACTTTTATAAAAAATGTTGAAAATGCTTTAGGTAAATCAAATATAGGTATAGCCAAAATGTACGAGTCTTTATTTAAAGATAATACACACACAGAATTTATAAATGAAATAATTTCAGAATTTGAATTAACGAAAAAAATTATTTTAACAATAACAGAAGAAGAAAGTATTTTAGAGCATCAAAAAACATTGCAAGAAAGTATAAAGCTAAGAAATCCATATATTGATCCTATAAATTTTATACAGTTAATGTTACTAAAAAAATATCGTAATTTACAAGATGAAAATAATCCAGAAAAAGATGAGTTGTTAATGATACTAAGAGAAACTGTTAATGGCATTTCTGCTGGTATGAAAAATACAGGTTAATACTTAATATATTTTGATATTGAATTTATTACTATGGTCATTCTTAGTAATTATGATTTAACATTCCCTGTATATGTTTTAGATAAAAGTGATGATAATGTAAAAAAATCTTTAAAGAGTATGATATAAACATACTTGATTAATATAAAAAGTTATAATGAATAAGATAGAATTAGCAAAGTTTATACATAAATTTGAGATTGATTTAGATTACAGACGTTACCTTACAGAAAATCATGAGAATAAATTAATACTTCAAATAGCTCATAATATAGCTTGTTAATCTATAAACTAGGTATTTCCCAAAAAGCCAAAGCTATAAATACTCAGATATTTCAAATAAAGCATATATTAAATTCAACAGATGAGCTTAAATTAACAGATAAATATATTTATCACTGCTATTAAATATAAAATTACTTTGGATAATATATTTGGATATAAAAAATTATATTTATTTCATCTGCTTGTTACAGTTAACGTACTATTTAAATAGTCGTTACAGTTAATAATTATAATTTTTTATATTGAATAATAATCAATTATTTCACCATCAATTGCGTTAGTACCAATTTCTATTATTGAAGCTTTATTTTCATAATAAAATACACAATATACCCATTGTACAGAAATAACTATATAAGGCTGTTTTCCTTTTGGTAAATCAAAATAAGGTACAAGATATAACATACCAATACCTGCATTTTTATCCATTCTATATTCATAAATTTTTAAATTATTAAACTCATCAACTAAAAAATTTAAATTATTTTCTTTTAGTTCTTTTTGAATTTCTAAATCAATTTCACTTTTTAATTTCATAACCTTATTCAACATTTCAATCCTTTATATAAAAGAATAAGTATAATATGTTATAAAACACCTGAATAATTACTAAAACTAACATTTTTACCAAAATAAAAATATATAAAAGCAAGAGTAAATAAAAATTTCAATAAGTATGCAACAAGTATTATAGTTACTACTGTAAAAAATATAGAAAAATTATAATAAAGCTTTTTGAAATTCATTTTTTCATCCTTTCAATTAGAAATTATATCAATTTCTGATATAATGACTTTCAAAAATTAAGGAATTTATTAAATGGAATAAAAATTTTATGTACAACTTCGTTCATATAAAAGACAGAAAAACATATTTAAACAGCTTTGAACCATCTGGTAAACCTATACTTTTTATGCTTAGAGGATTAGTAAGATCTTATAAAGGGTGGTTAGGAGCAGAGGAAGATCTATCAGAAAAATTTGATGTTATATGTGTTGATTTACCTGGAGTTGGTCTTTCTAAAGGAGAAAAGTATTTATATACAGTCCAAGAAATGGGTCAAGAGATGGTAAAAGTTATTAATCATCTTAATTTTGAAAAATTCTATATTGTAGCACCAAGTTTAGGTTCAATGGTAGCATATGAGATAGTTAAACAAATACCATTGGAAAAAATAAAAGGTTTAATATTATTTGTTCCTAGTCATAGTGGATTCGGTATAAGACGTTTATCACCTATGGGGGCAAGAACAATAGCTACTTCAGCTTTTGTATCAAAAGAAGTTAAATTAGCAATGATAAAAAATATGCTTATAGGAAAAACATCTGATGGCAATGATTTATTTGAAATGGATCCTCAACTTGAAAGCAAATGGAAAAAACAGTTATTGCAAGATAATAAAGATTTAGGAACAAAAGGACAATTAGCACAAGTAATTGCAGCAACAAAATATATGTCAAAAGAAGGTATTGACTATATAAAGAAACATGAAATTCCATTAAAAGTTTTGATTTCAACTAATGATAAAATGATTCCAATTCATCACAAAAAAAGAATTTATGATTACTTAAAACATCCAAAATCAGAGCTTATTGAAATGAAGAATGCAGGTCATGACTTTATTGTAACTCATAAAGAACAAGTAATAGATGTGATAGAGAAATTTGTTGAAAATGAAAATTATAGAGCAAATCAAAATATTGAATCAGTTGAAAAAAAATCAAAGAAATCTAAAGGAATCTTATTCTTTTTAGCTACAGCATTTACTGGAGGTCTATTGTACTGGGCTGTAAGAAAATCTAAAAAGAATAAAACATTATAAATAAGTTCTTAAATAAATTACCTGTAACGGTACAATATTTCATTCGTTACAGGTAATATTTTATAAATTAATCTTACTTCTTAAATCTTTAAAGACGATTAATCTTATAGATTTAGTATCTATATGTTTCAGGTTTAAAAGGACCTTGAACTTCTAAGCCTAAATAATCTGCTTGATCTTTTGTTAATTCTTCAACTTCAACACCAAGTTTAGCTAAATGAAGTCTTGCAACTTGTTCATCAAGTTTTTTAGGTAAAACATAAACTTTGTTTTCATAGTTTTCTCTATTAGCCCAAAGCTCTATTTGAGCTAAAACTTGATTTGTAAATGAACTTGACATAACAAATGAAGGATGTCCTGTAGCACAACCAAGATTAACTAATCTTCCTTCTGCTAATACAATTACATCTTTTCCATCAACATTATATTTATCAACTTGAGGTTTAATTTCAACTTTTGTATTACCATAGTTATCATTCAACCAAGCCATATCAATTTCAATGTCAAAATGACCTATATTACAAACAACAGCTTTATCTTTCATGGATTTAAAATGTTTGCCTGTAATAATATCTTTATTACCTGTAGCTGTTACAAAAATATCTGCAACTTTAGCTGCTTCATCCATTTTCATTACTTGATAACCTTCCATGGCAGCTTGTAAAGCACATATTGGATCAATTTCTGTAACAATAACTCTTACATTAGCATTTTTTAATGATTCTGCTGAACCTTTACCAACATCACCAAAACCAGCAACAACAGCAACTTTACCAGCTAACATAAGATCTGTAGCACGTCTAATTGCATCAACTAATGATTCACGACAACCATATTTATTATCAAATTTTGATTTTGTAACTGAATCATTAATATTAATAGCAGGTAAAACTAAACTTCCTTTTTTCTCTCTTTCATAAAGTCTATGAACACCTGTTGTTGTTTCCTCTGTGATACCTCTGATTCCTTCTGCTAATTGTGGATATTTATCTAAAACCATATTGGTTAAGTCTCCACCATCATCAAGAATCATATTAAGAGGTTCTTTTTTATTTTCATTATCAAAAAATAATGTTTGTTCAATACACCAATCAAATTCTTCTGCATTCATACCTTTCCAAGCAAATACAGGAATACCTCTTGCAGCAATTGCAGCAGCTGCATGATCTTGTGTAGAGAAAATATTACATGATGACCATCTTATTTCTGCTCCTAACTCAATAAGAGTTTCAATTAAAACAGCTGTTTGAATAGTCATGTGCAAACAACCAGCAATTCTTGCACCTTTAAGTGGTTTTGTTTTACCATATTGTTCACGTAATGCCATTAATCCTGGCATTTCTGCTTCTGCTAATTCTATTTCTTTTCTACCCCATTCGGCGAGTGAAATATCTTTTACTTTAAAATCTTCTTTTACTTTAGTTGTGGTCATATTAACCTTCCAAATAACATTTATTATAAAAACGAACCCTTATATTATATCAGTCTATATGCTATATTTGTCTAATATTTTAAGTTATTGTTCATATTGAGAATTATTTATTAATGAAAAAAACAGTATTTTTAGCTTTATTTAGTTTATTTTTATATTCACAAGAGGTTAAAGCAATAGATGCACCACCACAAGATATACCAAATATCCCTTTTAATAATTTAACACCATTAGCACAATTTGAATTTCATGGAAATGTAAACTTTGCTTATGATTACTCATTTGGTTTTTCAAAAATTCAAGATGGAAAAGTTTTAAAAGATAGTTCAAATAATATAATTTTAGATGATAGATTTAGAAACTACTTATATATACAAAATGCAAATTTTGAAGCAACTGTTAATATTGCAAGATTATTGCATATCAATCTATCAGGAGCTTTATTAGCGAATGGATTAACACCCGAACCTTTATATAATCCTGATTCTTACAAAGATTTTGCAAAATTCTTAGATGATAGAAAAAAAGGAACAAAAAATATATGGCAGAGATTAGCTATTTTACAAGATTTAAATATTGCTGTAAAAGATCCAAGTATTGATGGTTCTTTAATTATAGGTCAACAAATTGTACCATTTGGATATAATTCAATTAATACATTAACTCCTAATATTGTTACAACAGCAATAATAACACCAATGACAGAATATTTTAATTATAATCTTAGAAATTTAACTGATACACCATATCAAACAAGTTCTTTAACAAATATAAGAGATATTGGTATATCATTATCTGGAAATTATTCTACATTTAGATTTTTTACTGCTTTATATAATGGTGCGGGTCCAAATACTTTTGATAACAACAATGAAAAAGATATTTTTGCTAGATTTGATTATATTTTGCCAAATATAGCTGAGGCGGGTTTTACACATTGGAGAGGTCGTCATGTTGGCTTTAAAACTATATATTCAGATAACCCTACAAGAGTTGAATATGAGATGTATAGAACAGGTTTTCATGGAATGATTGGTAATAAAGATTTAAACCTTAAAGGTGAGATTTTATTTAATCAAGATAGTTGGTTTGATAAAACAGATATATCTACTTTAGGTTGGTATTTAGAAGGATTTTTTAAAGCTCCTACGATTTTAAGTGCTGCTGCAAGATATGAGAGTTTATATGATAATAATGTATTAAAGAATCAGAATCAATCAGCCAATTATATTGTTAGAAGATTTGTAGGAAGTTTAAGTCAAGATTTAGCAAATAGTATTAGGTTTAAACAAGAATATGTACATACTTGGGAAGATTATGTTTCAAAGTCTGGAGATAAAGCTAATACAAATTTTGGAGTCTTTACTGTAAGTATTGGATATACTTTTTAAATGAAAATAGAATTATACTAAGTGAAAAGACTAAGAAATTTCAATAGAGGAGAAATAATAAAATGACTGCTGTTATTGCTGGTATTGTTGCCCTTTTAATGATAGTAGGAGGCACAATACCAAATTTTACAAATTCAAAAATTGAAGATAGTATAAAACAAACGTTTAACAATCCTGAAAAAGTTAATGTTAAAGTATATTCAACTCCAAGTTATAAGTTAATTGGAGGACATTTTGACAGAATAGAAATTAATGTTCAAAAGCTAAAATTAGTAATATCGAGTTTGATAATATAAAAATGATTACTTCTCCTCTAAGTATTGACTTTAATAAAATGAATAATGAAAATACTATTAAATCAATACAAAATGCAGAGCTTGAAACCTTATTAATAATTAGTCCTGAAAATATTGAAAAAGCCATTGACTTAACAACTTTAACAAATAAAGCAAATAATTTTTTATCTAATTTTGAGTTACCAGTACCAATTATTTCTGGTCAAGTTTCAATTGATAAACTCAACTTAAGCTTTAAAGATAATAAGCCTACTATCTATGGCAATTTTATTGCAATGGGTGGTTTGGTAACAGCACCATTTACATTATCAGGAGAATTAAAGTTAACTAATCAGAATACAATAGAACTATCAAAACCTCAAATGACTTTATTTGATGAGCCATTAATAATGGAGCAAATGGGAGATTTAATTAAATTTATCAACCCTATAATTGATTTTAATAAAATAGGTGATAATAATTTAAAAATAAACCTTAAAAGAATGTACTTTAAAGATAATAAACTAAGAATGATTGGTTTTATTAATATTAATAATCAATGATTAAAATATTTATTTGAATAGTGATAAAATATTTATAAATATTTTGATTTTGTTAGTACATTGAATAAAATTAAAATATCATAGATATTTGAAGAAATAGAAAGATTATTATAGAAATATATTTTGATGAGTAGTTATAGAATAAAAGCTAATAAAGTATTTACTATTTGTTTTTTATTTATTCTTTTTTGTCCAAGTGCTTTTTCAGCAAGTTTTGTTGCTAGTGTAGATAAAACTAAAATAACATTAGAGGATTCTATAAACTTAAGTTTAACAGCAAGTGGAGGAACAGCCTCAGAACCAGACATTCCTGAAACAAAAAGCTTAGAATTTATACCTAGAGGAACTAGTTCACAAATGCAGATTACAAATGGTTCTTTTAGTAGTAGTGAATCATTTAATTATCAAGTTAATCCTAAAGCAACAGGAAAACTTATTATACCTTCAATAACAACAGAGATTGATGGAAAAAAATATACAACCCAAGCTATAACAATTGAAGTTAATGAGTCTATACAAAGAAAAGATATTGATACCTCAAAAAATACATTTGTTTCTGTTCATGTTAATAATAAAAAACCTTATGTGAATGAACAAGTTATTTATACATTTAGATTTTTTACAAAGGTACAAACTGACTTAAACGAAATTAAATACCCTGATTTTAAAGGTTTCTTTGTTGAGGATATTAATAATGCTAAAAAAGAGACTTATGAACAAATAATTAATGGTGAAAAGTATTTAGTTTTAGAAGTTAATAAAGCTCTTTATCCTACCAAATCAGGGGAAATAGTTATAAAACCTCTGGATTTTTTTGTTGAGGTTCTTTATCAGGATGACTCTATGGGAGGTATATTTTCAACTACTAGAAAAGAAGTAGAAAACTTTAAAACTAAAGCAATTAAATTAGATATTCAACCTTTACCAAATCCTCCTAATAATTTCTCTGGCATAGTAGCCAAAAACTTAATAGTTCAATCTAAAATAGATAATAATTTAATAAAATCTGGCGATTCTGCTAACCTAGAAGTTAACGTGAGTGGAGTTGGTAATATAACAGATTTAAAAAAGTTTCCATTAAATATACCTGATATAAAGATTTATAATGATAAGAGCACAGAAGAATCTAATTTTACAGATGAAAAGCTTACATGGTCTAAAAAATTTAAATATGCTTTAGTTCCACTTAAAAAAGGTCAAATTACTATACCAGAAAGCTCTATAATATATTTTAATACAACAAAAAAAAGTTATGAAAAAGCTAGTATAAAACCAAGTAGTATTATTTCAGATTATGCGGAACAATCTCTAAAAAGTGATATAATAAAAAAAAATGAGCAAAATACAATAAGTGCACCAGAAGATGAAATATCTCCTATTATAGAAGGAAAAGAAATTAATAATCAATCATTAAGTAAAAATACAATATTATTTGGTTACACTTTCTTTTTAATATCACTATTTTTTATAATATATTTATATAAATTCTCAGGTAAAATTAGTTTTACAAGTATAAATAATAAAAAAAGTAATAATAAATTAATCAAACAGATTAATAGTGAACAATCTTTAGAGAAGATTTCTAAATTATTTAGAGAATACCTTAATTCTAGATTTAATATTAATGATTTTAATGAAGATTCTATTAGACAAAATATAAAAGATCCAAATATAACTAATGAATTAATTAAGCTTATTAACGATTATAATTTTTTAAAATTTTCCGGTATATCAGATAAAACTAAAGAAAATGAGATAGTAAACAATACAAAGAGAATCTTAGAAAAAATAACTTAAGAGAGTATTATTTTAATAAACTAAGTGCTATTTTATATGTTTGCTTTCTTAATTCTGGTACAGCAGTACTTTCCCATAGTAAACCTTTTAAATTTGTTCCTATAGTATAAATATTTTCTTCTATAATATTATCTTTATTAATAATATTTCCATCTATTATTGAATCTATACCTAAATTCATTTCATCTGGTTTTATAATTCCATTATTTATAAGATTTTTAATTAGTAAATCGTCTATTTTTAAAATATCAGCTTCAGGGCCTGTGCAATTTATTACTTTACTTACAGTTAAAGTATTTGTACATTTACTTTTTTTATCTGTAAATAATACATTTATATTATTATCTCTATACACTAACTCATGTATTTTCCCCGCATATACCTTAATTTGATGTTTATTTATTAGCTCATCAAATATATTAGCTATTTCAGGAGCCATCCTATGTCTTAAAACACCCCATCTATGCCTTAAATGACTCATAAAACTTTTCTTTTCATATAAAGAGAAATTTAACCATATTCTTTGATTAAAAGGTCTTATTGAATCTATAACACTACGCCAGTCTATATTATTTTTTTTAGCCTCTCTTATTTCATTTTTTATTATTTTAAAAGCTTTAAGTGCAGTTGTTGGTAAATTATTTTCATCTAAAAAGTTCTTATACTTTGAAACTTCTTTATGAGATTGAGGTAAATATCCATGTGGTGAAATAACATATATTAAACCCTTATGTTTTCTTTGATAAAAACTCAAAACCAGATCTACCATAGTTAAACCAGAACCAATTAAAAGTATATTTTCTAATTCATTGTAATTTTCAAAAATATTAGAGCCCCAAGGATCTTGATAATAACTATTATTTTCATAAAAATTATTATCTTTTATGTTTATATTTCTAGGTTTATAATTGCCTGTAGCTATTAATAATTTATCAACTAATATTTCTGAATTATTTTCAAAGTTTATAACTATATTTTGTTCTTTCTTTATAACATTTATAGCTTTATCATTTATTTCAATTAATTTTATATTTTTATCTATAGCTATACTTTTATATTCATCTAAAATACTTTTTAGATACAAGCCATATATACTTCTAGAAATAAAATCATTTTCATTTATATTGTTACTTATTAAAGGATTATCATTATTGTTTTTTAACCACTTTAAAAAATGTTCTGGTTCATCATCAAAAGCACTCATTCCAGATGCTCTAACATTTAATAAATGTAATAAATTACTTGTAGAGTAAGCAACACCTTTTGCAAATTCTTTTCTAGATTCAATTAGAAATATCTTAATAGGTTCAGTTGAATATTTTATTAAATTAACTGCTGTAATTGTTCCACAAAACCCTGCACCTATTATTGCTATAGCTTTCATTTAGTATTTTTTGCCCATTCTATTAAAATATTAGCAACTTCTTTTCTTGTAAATTCATCAGGTGGTATCTCTCCATTTTTTAGCATATCACGAACTTTAGTACCACTTAAATTTAAATGTTCAGAGCTATCATGAGGACAAGTTTTTAAAGAAGCTAGATTAGAACATTTTTTACAATAAAATGTATTATCAAACTTAATAGCCTTTATATTTAATCTATCTTGTAATTCTGTAACAAGTTTTTGAGCATCATAAGTTCCATAAAAATTTCCAACTCCCGCATGATCTCTACCGACTATCATATGTGTAAAACCAAAATTTTGTCTTATTATCATATGATGTATTGCCTCTCTAGGCCCTGCATAATTCATATTTGCTGTTAGTACACTTAATTGATAAAAATTAGGGTTAAAATAGTTATCTGTCAATACTTCATAACACTTCATTCTAATATCTGCTGGTATATCATCTGATTTAGTATCGCCAACTAAGGGATGAATCCAAACACAATCAGATTGTTCTATAACACTCTTTATTAAATATTCATGAGCTCTATGTATTGGATTACGAGTTTGAAAAGCGACTACTTTTTTTAAGCCTTTTTCTTCAATTATTTTTCTTGTATAAATAGGATCTAAAAAATATTTAGAATCAATATTTTCTTTTAAAGGTCTATTAATTAATGTTATTTTTCCAGATACAAAACTATTTCCATTGCTTAAAATAGTTTTAACTCCTGAATGTGATTCATCATTAGTTTTAAATACATTTATACAATAATGTTCTAAATCAAGATTAAACTTTTCTTCAATCTGCATATAAGCTATTAAAATATTCTTATGATATAAACCTATATAATTGTTTATTTCAATTTTTTCAAAATCATTTTTGTTAATAGGAAGAAGTATAGGTATTGACCAAACTAGACCATTTTTTAGACAGATGTTTTCAATAACACTTAAAGCATTTTCTTTATTCATAAATCCGTCAAGTGGACTAAATGCACCAGTAGCTATCATTTCGCAATCAGAGGCAGTTCTATTACTTATTTCTATTTTAAATAACTCTAGATTTTTAATTTCTTCTAATATATTATCATCTGCTAATCTATTAACTAGATTATTTCCATGAGGCTTAATCATTTTTACAAAACCTTAAAGATAAAATTCATAGATTAAATAATATCATTAAATTAGTTTTATAGACTTAAAATTTTATAATTTGCATTTTTACAATGGTAAAAAACGCATTATTCAAAGTTTTTTTTTATTTCATAAAATGTAAATCAATTTTATAATTATATTTTCTTCTTACTTCTTCTCTTTATTAATGAATAATTATACTTAAATTTAAGGCTCTATAATTAGACCTGTGGTATTATGAATTTTACCTATTTTAACTCTTTTATATGTATTAAGTAAATTTTTCATCCATTCTTCACTGATATTTTTTGTATTAGTTTGAAACTCATCATAATCTTTAGTACGAAGAGGATTTTTTATTTTCATACCTGCACTTTGTCTATAATAGTTTTCAAGATGAACTAAGCTTTCATAAAATAACTCTGGATCATAATAATAAAAGTCTTTATACTCATCTCCATCTTTTGCCCAAGAAACATTATTTACTAAAAACTCATTCATTGGTATTTTCTTTTCTTCTTGAGGTGTTTTTGCTAATTCTAAAGCTTTTGTTCCTTTAAGCTCTGTTGATAAAAGCCCCATGTATTTTTTAGGTAATTTAATATGTCTTACCCAAGCTTTAGATAAAGGTAAACCAAGAGTTGATCTCACAAAAGCAGCATTAGCAAAACTTGTACAACCTGCACCCTCATACTTTAAAGGTTCAACAGGGAATCCATAATTAATTGCAGCTCCACTTTTATCATATTCACTAACAAATCTAATCATTTCTTCACAAGCACTATTACTGGTTTTTATTGCAAGCCAAGCAAAATTATTATTTTTGTCTGCTTTAAACATTTTCTCTTTTACTTCCTGCATAGATTCAAGATAACCATCAGTAAAAACTGTATCTAAAACACTTAAACCCCAACCAGATTTTACAAGTTCAAAACCTTCATTACCATTTTGTCCTGTTTGTCCTGTTGCTCCTTGATTAATAGAACCATTCCCGCTATTACAATACCAACCTATTTGAGCGTGTCCTATAGAACTTGCATCATTTTTAATTCTTCTTGTTATTTGACTCTTTAAAGTTGTTTTGGCTAAGTTACTTGCACCAGACCAATCAAGATATGTAGCAGATCTATAAACAAATAAAAATATATAATTTGAATTTGGATCTTTTTCTATGATATTTGTATAATCACTATTTTGAGCATATGAGCTTAAAGGTAATACACTTGTTAAACAAGATAATAAAATTAATTTTAACTTTTTCATTAATATAAAATTGTCACCGAAATAATAGATATATGAAATTATAAACTAGATTTTTATATAAAACTATAATCTTTTTTAATACTTAACTCAAAGATATTAATTATGTTATTATTATGTTTTCTATTAAAATTTTTTTATTATATAATGAGGATTTTCATTTAAAAAATGATTTATAAAGCATTTATAGCACTAATTATTACATCAACATTTATTTCATATCCAGTTTATTCAGAAGAACAAAAAATATCACATAAATCTATAAAAGAAAAAAATGAACATTTTACAGATGAATATATAAAACTAAATAAAAATAAATTTAGAGTTGAAATACCTGAAGTTCATGAATTAGCAAATATTCTTGTTGCTATAAGTGAAGTTGGTCAAAAAGATGATAATATGGTAGATCCATCAACTAAATATCATTCAGAAGTATTAAAGTATTTTAAAAAATATAAAAATCATCCAATTATGAGTATAGTTAATAAAAATATTTCAAAAGCAGGTGACTTAAAAAGCTATATGTATTACTATGGTTTAAAAATGTCATCTTGTGCTTATTACTTTAATTCAGAAAATAAAATAGTTCATAATGGCATTATAAAAAATATGAGCTTTTCTGAAAGTGATGATATAGTAAAAAATAATTTAAAGCTAATACAAGACTTTTCTGATAAATCGCATTTTAGAGATTTTTATAAATCACACTTACCTTATTATAATGAATTAATTAAAACATATAAAGTCTTAAATCCTATTGATAAAATGAAAGATTGGTTACAAAAAAAGTTTAACTTTGAATATGGTAACTATTATGTTATTTTTTCTCCTCTAGTTGGAGGAGCTCATGCTACACAGAGGTATGAAGATAATGGTTTTAATTTAACTGTTATGCATATTTGTAGATCTGAATACTCAGAGAAATATTCAAAAATAATGAATGAATTATTAGAATCAAGAGTAGTTTTTACAGAAATAGATCATAACTTTGTTAATCCTGTTTCAAACAAAAAGATTGATATGGTTAACAAAGCATTTTCAAATAGAAAATTTTGGGTTAATGATGAATTAGGTAAAGATAGTACTAAGATTTATAGTAATCCTTATATGGTTTTTAATGAATATATGACTTGGTCTTTATTTTCTTTATATTGTTATGATAATTATTCTAAAATAGATACAGATGAACTTATAAAAAAAATTGAAAACCAAATGGTTAGTGATAGATTTTTTATAAAGTTTAAAGAGTTCAATCAAGAATTAATAAAAGAGTATAATAAAAATCCTAATATAGATATTAATAAATTATATGATTATATTTTGTTATGGGCTGAGAAACAGAACTCTTAATTAAAATATTTTTGTTAAGTTTCTGTTAATTAAAGAATGGGATTTGTTTTATCTTATATAAATATATAAAATATTTTGAAATCACAAAGGATTTTAAATGAAAGTTTTAAAAGAGATTTTATCAATTTCCATAATTATTTCTATCACAAGTTGTGCACATACTATAAATTCTTATTATGAAAAAATGAGTTTTAAAACAAAGTCAATATCTCCTATAACTCATCTTAATAATGTTCAGAATCTAATTAGTAATATATTGCCAGAAAATAATTCTTATGACCCTTCAATAACTGGAGGTTTTATTGTGTGGTCTGATGAAGGAACACCTTTTAATGCAACAGTCTGTTCGAATCTTATAGTTAGAAATCTAAAAAAATCTTATACTTCTCAAGGTCTTACAGAAACAGTTTTTAAAGCTATAACGAGTGGTAAATCTTCACCAAGTGTTAGACAATTCTATAATGCTTTTGTGAATAATGTTTCTGCAACAGATCCAAATACGAGCACATCTTGGAAATATGAAAAACAATTATCTATAAATGATTTTCAACAAGGAGATCTTATAGCAATAGATTATATGGACTCAGATAATGGATGCCCTTTAGATAGTAATCCATCAAGTTATTCTGATTCATCATCAGCAACTGGTCATATGATGATCTTAGAAAGCAAAAGCACTCCTACTCAAGTAACTATTCCAACTACAAATATTACTGCAAATAGAAGTGAAATAACTATACTTGATTCTAGCAGTAGTTATCATGGTAAAAATGATACTCGTTATACAAGACCTGATAGTATATCTCCATTTATAAATGATAATGGAGTAGGTAGAGGAACAATGATATTTTATAGTGATATTAATACTGGTTCAATATTAGCTTATAAGTGGAGTAATTTAAGTAATAATACTTGTTTTCCTGAACAAAGAAGAATGGTGGTTGCAAGGCTTATAAAATTTTAATTTGAAAAGAATAATTCTTGTATTTTAAATTTTTTAGCTAAAATTTCTTTTAAATTATGTTCTTTAGGTGTAATCACTGTTTCATAACAGATTATTATTAAGTCATACTCTTTATCTATCACATTATAGATAAAATTATCTATGTTCTCACCATAATTATCTTTGAATTGAATTTTAGACTTTATATCTAAATCAATATTAACAGGTGATCTTGTTGTTGATTGTACATAAACATCAATATTATTTTTTTCTAAGTACTCAGCTAATTTATAAGATTGATGCATAAATTCACCTGTACCAAGAACTAAAACTTTTTTATTTATTAAAGATTTATAATCAATTAATTTACTATAATCAATATTTAAATTTTTTATACCAAAACGTCCAAAATTGTATGGAATAATATCATCTAAATATTTATCATCTTGACTTTCAGATACTATATTTTGCTCTTCTTGATAATCATTATATTTAAAACTAAATTCTCCATGATATAGATAAATATAATTAATATTATGATTAAATTCTTTCATCCAATTAATAATAGACACTGAATAATAATTTTTTACTTTAGGAAAATTATTTTTTAATACATCGACAATATTATTTAAAGTTTTACCTGTTGTTATTTCATCATCAACTAAAACAATATTTTCTACATTTTCTAGTATATTACTTATTTCATTGTCTATATGTTTATATAAAATATGAGATGGAGCATGGCAGTGTTCTTCTTTAAATTCTAGTATTTTTTCTTTTGATAGATGATATCTTGTTGTATGAATATAAAATGAATTTTGTATGCTAGATTCTTCATAAACGCCATTTCCTATACCTGTTGCAGTTTCTGCAAACCCTATAAAAACAGTATTTTTAGAGTTAATTTTTTCTTTTAATTTATTAGCTAGTTCTTTATGAATTTTTTTCATAGAACTCGGTTTACAAGGTATATGTTTACCTAAAACTTTACTAACAAATAGGAAACCTCTTTTTTTATTAATTCTTGAAGAAAAGCCAATTAATTCGTTTAATAAATCACTATCTTCAAAAGACAGAGTACCTGTCTTTAGTTGTATATCCATAATTTAACTAAAATTTGTTTTGAGTAAATCTGGATCAAATTTAGTAGGAAAAACACAAACTTCAATAACTATTCCTAAAACTTTCATGTATTCTTCTTTTTGTAAATATTCCTCAACAGAATTAAGTTCATTTTGAACTAATTCAAATTCGTTATTATTAGTAGACAGAGTATTTTTCAACTCTTGTATTTCTCTCTTAATTTTACCTTTTTTAAATAGTACAAAAAGAGGAGATTTATTAAATCTAAGTGATTTTTCAAGTTTTTCTAAATCATTTTCATTTGTATCAATAATTTTCTTTAGTTCTTTATGCTTTTTTCTTAACTTATTGAGCCCACCTTCCATATCACTCTTATTCTTTTGCTTAAATGAATCAATATTATTTTCAGACATATATTGAGTTAATCCATATAGCATTGTTCTACATAAATGTAAGGTAAGTTTGTGTTCTCTATCTATATCAAGAGTAAAAACAATACAATTAATTGCTTTCTCTGTATCGCCTTCAGTCAATTGGACAAGAGCATATTGATAAATATCCATTGCATTTGAAGTAAAAGAGTTTGAAAAAATTATTTCAATACCCTTTAAATACTTTTCGGCTTTTGTTTTACCTAAAAGACTTTTTAATACTTTTTTTATTGATACTACTTTTTTGTACTGGCTCATTATTTTTTAGTTTTGTTTAACCATGCTAATATAACAGACGCATTAACCTCAGAGGCTTCTTTAGGAATATCCCATTCAGCTAATTTTTTACCTAATAAACTTGCTTCACCTGCACTAAGATTATTAAAAACAGTTGTAACTTTTTCATCAAAAATTACATTTTTATTATTTTCCATAACATTTATTAATTTAGTAACAGATTCTTTAGTAACAACTCCTTCAAGTTTCTTTATAACATCTTTTACCTCTGGTTTTAAGTTTTCCTTAAGTTTATTTAAAGGAAAATCTTTAGAGGGTGTTATTTTTGATGTAATAGATTTATCATATTCATCATTATCGACTTCTTGTTTAACAGGTTCTTTCTTTTCTTTAGGTTGTTCTGGAAGTTTAAACTCCTCTTTTAACTCTAATTCTTTAGGTTGCTCTGTTTCTGGTGGTGGTATTTCTTGTTGTTTTTTTACGTTTGGTTTATCACCAGATAATTTTAGTTCATCTTTAGTACCAAACATTTTTTCCAGAGCCTCTATTTTTTTATTTTTTTCATCATTGCTCATTAAAATAAAGCTCCCATATAAAATTATTTGCACTCTTAAAGATAATAAATAATAACAAATTTGTATGTGTTTTTCAATACGAATATATCAGAAAACGTGTTAAAGTTTAGAGATGATTTTTATATGTATTAATATATTTAGTTATTTATTGGTTTAATGAAAAGATACTTGAATTGGTTAAAATACTTTATTGGCAGTGCTATTACACTATTACATTCTCCAAATGTTAATGCACAAACTTATTTAATGACATATCCTTATGAGGTTCAGCCTTTACCTGGTGGATTAAATAGTACTTTAGTAGCTAATAGCAATAGCCCTGAAATTATAAAGTCAGAAGGAATATTGATGTCTACTTTTCCAAAAGAAGGGAAGAAAATGACTGATGCTCACTTGGATTTAGCATTTAAAGGTAAGTTTGATATATTTACTCATCATATAGCAGTTGAAAGAGAACTTGGCGATTTTACTAATGTGTATCAATGTTTACTTATTCAAAATGCAACTAATAAAGAAATAACTCTTAAAGTTAATTCATCTGCAAAATATGCTACAGGTCCAGATGCTGGTTTTATAAAGCTTCCTGATTTTATTAGAAATGATCAAGGTAAAGTTTTTTCAGGCCCTGGTGATAGAGTAAGTCAAGATATTCTGAGAGGAAAATCATATCAAAGTTATTCAGAAGGTCTAATTAAAATAGCACCTCATGATTTTTATATTTTAATGAATGATAAAATTCCTATATCAAGATTTGGTAAGTCAAATGGTAAAACAACCCTTTTTAAACTTGAAACTGATGGAGAGGTTTATGTTGCAGATTTAGCAATGTATGAAAAACCTTATTCACCATTTCAACCAGATACAAAACCTGATCTAAGAGATTGGTTAAATATTTTACAAAATGGAGATTTATCAGAAAAACGAGACTTTATTCCTACACCACTAGAAAGACCATATGTTGGACAATTCTTTTATAGTAGAGTTTCTGGTGTATCTGTGGGTAATGAATGGAAAGCGAAAATAATAAACGAAAATAATTATTTTAAAATCCCAGAGAAAGATAAAGGTATTTCTTATGCTCTGAATACAGTTCATAATAATACTTATGGAACAAAACAAGTACAAAGTGCTTATATGGTTAAAAGATATGATGATACTGCTTATCAAGCTCATGCTAATTATGGCGTTACTTATGATATTGAAATTCCTCTATACAATAGAAATAAGGAATCTACTTCAGTTGCTATTAGTTTTGATTCCCCAATCAGAACTAAAGATGATAAATATGAAAAACAGGTTACGTACTATGATGAACCTCCAGAGAAGATAACATTTAGAGGAGAATTTTATATAAAATATAAAAGTTACTTTGGTATTGAAAAAGAGAAGTATATTCATGTAGTACAAAGATTTGGACAAATGGGATTACCTCTTGTAAGTTTATTTATGGAACCAGAAGATAAAAGAACTGTACATATAAAATATATTTATCCAGCAGACTGTACACCTCCACACATATTAACAATAACATCTAACTAATAGAGGTTTTTATGAATTTTGGAAATACAAATTATTTATATTTTTTATTATTAGTACCTTTTCTAATATTTATTTATATAAAAGGTTATAAAAGAAAACAAAATCTTTTAAAAAAATTCGCAGGTGAAAAATTATTAAAAAAACTTCTAAATTCATCTAATTATAAGATTGAGATTTTGAAAATTATTTTAATAATATTATCTTTTTCATTAGCTGTATTTTCTCTAAGTTCTCCAAAATATGGATATAAAATGGAAGAAATTAAAAGAAAAGGTGGAGATATAATTGTTGCTGTTGATGTATCAAAAAGTATGTTAGCAGAAGATGTTAAGCCTAATAGACTTGAAAGAGCAAAAAGAAAGCTAAAAGATATACTTGATATTTTACAAGGTGATAGAATTGGTTTGGTTGCATTTGCTGGTACTAGCTTTTTACAATGCCCATTAACATTAGATTATCAAGCTTTTGGTATTTTTCTTGATTATTTGGAACCTTCTTTAATTCCTGTGGGTGGAACATCAATAGGAAATGCCCTTGATACAGCAATTAAAGCTTTTCCAAAAGAGTCTAAAGGAACACAATCAATTATTTTAATAACAGATGGTGAAGATCAAGAGAACTCTATAAAGCCACTAATTCAAACTTTAAAAGATAAAAAGATTAGAGTATTTACAATAGGAATAGGAAAAGATGAAGGCGTTCCAATACCATCAGAAGAAGGCTTAAAAAGAGATGATGTTGGAAATGTTGTTTTAACAAAGTTAGACTCAAAAAGCTTAGAAAATCTCTCTAATGAAACAGGAGCTTTTTTTATAAGATCTGCATCAGGAGATATAGATGTACAAAAAATATATTTTGAAGGAATAAAAGCTAATTCTAAAGATAATGATTTTAATACTTCAAAAAGACAAATTTGGGAAGAAAGATTCCAAATATTTGTTGGTTTAGCCTTATTATTTATTATTCTTGAAATGTTATTATTTTATAGAAATAAAAGTGATTTATCAGTAAATTAAGATATAAAAAATGAAAACATTAGCATTAGGTAAATCAACATTTAGAGATCTAATAAATAATGGTTCTTTATATGTTGATAAAACCAAAGAAATATACAATCTTATAGATAATGAAGATAAAAACTATTTTTTCTTATCACGTCCCAGAAGATTTGGAAAGTCACTATTAATAAGTACTCTAGAAGAAATATTCTTAGGAAATAAAGAGTTATTCAAAGATTTATATATATATGACAAAATAGAATGGAAAAAATATCCTGTCATAACTATTACTATGAATGATCTTATTTACAATAGAGATATTAATTATTTTAAAAAATCTCTATTTGAACAATTAAAAAGCATATCTAAAAAATATAATCTTATATTAGAAACAGAGGAACCCAAATTAGCCTTTAGGAGTCTAATCGAACAACTTTCAGAACAATCATTTTATAAAAAAGTTGTAGTATTGATAGATGAGTATGATAAACCAATAACAGAGTTTATAGAAGAAGTCGAAATTTCTAGAAATTATAGAGAATCAATAAAAAACTTTTATGAAACAATTAAAGCCAATGATAAATATATAAGGTTTTGTATGCTTACAGGTGTATCAAAATTTAGTAAAACTTCGGTTTTTTCTTCATTAAATAATCTAAATGACATTACTTTAGATTCAGAACATTCTCAAATAGTTGGTATAAATGAAGAACAGCTCTATAGTTATTTTGATAAACATATAATAAAACCTGGTAAAAAGTACAATCAAAATGAAGAAGATATCAAACAAGGCTTAAAGACTTGGTATAACGGTTATTCTTGGGATGGTGAAAACTTTTTATATAACCCCCT
>JAXLXG010000069.1:0-11600 GCA_046328075.1 Candidatus Sericytochromatia bacterium | reverse complement strand
GGATTCACTAAGTTGATTCCATAGCAGAATATTTACACCGCCTGTAAAGATTTTTGGAGCAGTAAAGTCTTTTTGTTTCAACAAGTTTTTTGATTGATTAATTTGGGAATAGTGTTCTAAATCGTGTACTAAATCGTGTACTTTTTGTAAATGTAAAAATATTTTAGACATAAAAAAAACCGTTTAGAGTACCTAAACGGTTGATTTCCTTACTTTCAATTTTGTAGCGAGAGGGAGATTTGAACTCCCGACCTCAGGGTTATGAAAAAAAAATACCTTCAAAAAAATATTATTTGATAGGGTATTTAGAAAGATTTGTTCTTTATTTTATAATTTCCTTACTCTTTTTCCTTACTCCACATTTTTTAATTTATGGATGTAAAATGAGAATGGAATTTTATGTTTAAAAAGTATAGAGGATTGTTTTTGATAAGTCAATAGCTTTAAGTACTTATTTCAATATTTCAAAGAAATATTCCTTTTCTTTTGATGAATAAATTGCCCCCGACTTATCATAATCTAAATCATAATTCTTGATGTGTATTCTTGTTTCTTTACCTGTGTTAGGTTCGCAGATAATTTCAAGTTTATTTATGATGTCTTTTAGGTTTAATATTGTTTTCTTGCAATCAATTAAAAAATGTGAGTGATAGTAATTGTCTTTTGAGTTTTTTTCAACGGAATAGAAAAGGGTTAAATCATTTTTTTTTGAAGAAAGAGATTGTAATTCTTTAAAAAGAAAATTCATTTTGTGTTTTATATCATCTATTGTAGAATTTTCAGGAACAATGTTTCCAATGTAATTCCAATGATGGTTCCATACCCATTTGATAGTTTGCTTATATTCTTTTTTACTTAATCCTCTTCTTTTCCGGAATAATTCATCAAGAATTGAATGATGAATTAAACGAGTGGGTGAGCCTGATGCTGATTTAATGAATTTGGTTAAAGTAGGGTCAATACTCCTTATTCTATTTTTGTATGTGGCTATGGAGATTGGGTATATTTCAAGTATGTCTTTTTTGGAATACCATTGTTTAATAGGCATAATAATCTATATATACTTTTTAAAGTTTATTAGGTGATTTTTATTCTCTGATACTTATTTCAGAACAATTTTAATTTTTAGGGTAAAATTAATTAGCCACTTATTTTTGACTTTTTTGATTATAGTAATTTACCTTGACTAATAAATAGATTATAAAAGGTGAAAAATCAAGTATTATGATTTCCAAAATATCTTAATATAAATAACCACATCAATTTAGCATTTAATTAGCATAAAACATTAGGCATACTAGCACTTCTGCGGTAGTTTAGCTCTCACACTTAAATAAAATCAAATGAGAGTCAAATACAACCGTGTAAGCACAATTCTTCAGACAGGTAATCGTTTTGATGCGGATAATGAAAAATACGATTTAATCTTAATGGATAAAATATCCGGTAGTGTTCCATTCAGGGAAAGACCCCAAGCTAAAATCTTAATTGATTATATAGAACAGGGATTAGTAGTTGAGTTGGTCGTGGAAGAATTAAGCCGACTTGGAAGACATACCGGGGACTGTATCTCAACTTTGGAATGGATGGATAGTAAAGGAGTAAATGTTATTGTTAGAAATCTCGGTGTAGCTTCAAGACCTAATGGCAAGAAAAATCCAATTTGGAATGTTTTAACTTCAGTCATTTCAAGTTTATACACTTTGGAACTTGAAAACATTAAAGAGAGAACTTCTGTAGGAAGACAAATTTACGTTCAGCGAGGCGGTGTCCTCGGCAGAAAAGTTGGAAGCACAATCTCAGATAGAGATTTTATAGAAAAACCTAAATCTAAAAAGATATTAGAGTATTTAATTAAAGAATGGACTTTACGGGAGATTGCAAAACAATTAGATTGCTCTACCCGAACTATTCAGAAAGTTAAAAAAACGGCAATAAAACTTCAAATGATATGATTACCACACCAACACCACCTTCAAAGACATTATCTATTGTTAATCATCTTCTTAATAAATCGGTAAAAAAGAAGTTTGGCAATGAAATAACAATCCGGATTAATTCGCTGAGATTTATGGATAATCGGTTGGGGGTAACATCATATCTATCACCGAAGTTTATGATTGAAGAAATCAACTTGAAATCATCAAAGAGATTGAGTTTAAACTTTCTCAAACTCATTAACGAATTTCTGTTTCATCAATTGAATAACATTTTACTTATGGTTGAAGCCGATAAATACAAAGAAGTATCAAGTATCAGATTGGTAGTGGTTTAGACCGATTTGCTTTACCAAAATATTTTAACTACATTTGACCCTCAATCCTTTACGGAGGATTGTTTTTATCGGAAAAAATAATAGCGTTTGCTATATAATCCTGTTTAAGAAACCGACCAAATTTCAATAGAACAACGGGAAAGTATAAGTGGATGCTCACGTCAAGGCGTGGGCTTTGCTCTACTTTGTTGTTCGGGTTCTTGGTCGGACCTCTTAAACGAGTTAAGCAAGTGTCCCACGCTCTATTTTTATATTAATTCTACAAAGGGACATTGTAGGGCTAATATAATAAATTATGTTTTTCTTTTCCAACCTTCCGGATAATAAATTGTTGTTTAACAACTCCCAAGACACATTTGTTGTATTCAAAATTGAGACTACTGATACTGGTAAAGATTTAATTGAAGTTGATGATTTTGTAAATTTAATTACGAGAAACCATCAATTATTTCTTTCTCTTGAAGCTATTGTTGAAAATAGATATACTGAACGAATGTATGATTCACAAAGGAATCGTATTAGAATTCCTTTCCGAAGAAGTCCATACATTAAACTTAATAGGGTTTCAAAACAATCTCCAACTACATTGGAGTTAGCTGTATCAGGATTCCAACTTGGATTTGATATAGCTGAATTATTGAATGAACTTCTAAAAAGGGGAGCAAACTCTAATGAATTTAGAAGCCTACTTGTACGATACAATATTCCGGTTGAATTTTTAGAATCTTTGAGTAATGAGTTAAATAGAATGGTAGAAAGACTTCGTCCAATCAATCAATTCATCACAATTTATTATGGAGTTAAATTGAAATAATATGAGTGAATTAAAATATTATAAACCTTCCGGTAAAATTGATTTTAAAAGTTATTTATTAGGCTTTATATTATCTGTAATAGCAACATACTTTATAGGAGAATTATACCTATACCTCAGTAATAAATTTTACTCATTTGTTATTGAGGGTGTATTAAAGTCTGATTTGGAAAGTCATACCAATCAATTAGGAGCTATTGTTGCTAAAGTTTTGGTTAGACCAAAAGGCTTCATAGTTCTATTAGTAATTTTAGGTATTGTGATTATACCATTATTAATTACATTACTACTTATGGCTGGTGTAATGGTTGTGTTAAGAGAAAATGGAAAAAGTAGAAATAAAATTATTGATTTTATTTCATTTATTATCCTTGTATCAATATGTTTTTTTGTTAGTAATGAATATGAAATTACTACGACAGTTGATTATATAGAATTATTCATATTTTGTTTATTAGCATTGATTTTATCAATAGGGACAACACATTACTTCTGTGAAAAATGCTCTAAAACTTACCAAGAGACAAAATTTTATTCAACATCTAAACTAAATTCAGACGATTACTTAGAAGATGTAATTAAAGAAGGAATTGATAATGAAAATAGATTTCAAGAAAAGATAATATTAGAAAAAGAAGGTGTTGAAAACCTTTACTATGTTGAACTAAATAAATGTGATGATTGCGGTTCCCAAATTATTAATATAGAATCCAAAATAATTGAAGTGGATTCCGATGGTAAGAAAAAAATAAAAGATGGTAAAAAAATTACAGAAGATTTAATAATAAGTTAATTCAAACAATTCACAAATATGGAAACTACAAAGCATTATGTTAATATTAATTATCAAAAATTAGTTGATTTGATAGAACAAAACCCACAAGAATTTGTTGAAAAATTAAATTCTACATACAAAGGAAAAACAGTTGAAGTAGTAAAAGAAAATAATAACTACAAATTATTATGGGTTGCTAATAATTGTAATTATTCAATGTTTTTTTCAGAAGAAGACAATAACAAATCATTTTTTGAACTAAAAAAGACCATTACAAATACTAAAATGATATTTTCATCATTGATGGGTTTAATAGTTGGTCTTACTGCTGGAAAGTGGAGCCCTCTTGGATTTTTAGGATATTTTATTTTAATATGGTTAGGTCTCCCTTTGTTTTTAAAATTTCAGGCGGCTAATCTTACTGCAAAATATGTTTCAAAAATTGAAAAAAATTTCCTTCAAACAATTAATAGTTAAACTATGGAAGACAATAAACAAATTATATATCACAAATCAGATTGGGGAAAGCAAGTAATTTATATTGTTCTCGTATTAGCGTTTATATTTTTTTCATACAAAAAGAACCCAACAAAAGAATTATTCACACAAGAATTGATTAGAGAATATGCTGTTAAAAATGGTCTTGACACATCAAGTTCAATGTGGGTTTCAGAGCTTACTAATACTATGTTTGGAGGTTTGGTTGAACCTTTGGTAAAAAGAAATGATTATGTAATTTTTAGCACATTTGAAATTGAATTAAATAATCAGTACATAAAAGGAAAAGTTAATGCAATAGGATTTTGGGATAATATTATTTTTTATGATGCTGAAAAGAAAAATCAAACAAGTATTTCAGGTCAAGACAATAGTATTTCAAAAGAAAATGATACTACATCAGTATCAGCACCAATTTATCAGGTAGATAGAGAAGAAGTGTCGTCAGTAAAAAGTTATAATGAGGGTGCGTCATCTCCTGCTATGCCTGATTTTAAAATGATTTCTATTACTAACTCATCAAATTATACAGTTTATTTAGCTTATTCTTTTTATGATAATGGTTGGGAAACCATAGGATGGATTAATGTTGAGCCAAATGGGGAAAACGTAATCAATCTTCCATCATCTTTTAAGGGTAATTCCATTTATTGGTATGCTGAAAACAGCAATGGTGGTAAATGGAGTAATACAAACAATTATTTTTGTGTAAGTCATCCAAACGCTTTCCATTATTACGATTCGGAAAATTGTAGTGAAAAAGTTGGATTTTATAAGTTGAATTTGACTGGAAGAAAAACTGAACTTTGTTGTTTTGAAGTTAAATCGGAAGAGGCTCCTCCTGCAGCACCTCCTGCAAAATGGTAAAAGATTAAGTTTTATAAAATGATTATGAAATAAAAAATAATAAGTAGGTTAAAATTTTAACTTTTAAATCTAAAAATATTTCAAAGTCATTTAGATACAATGGAAAATTATTTATTGAACTATAACTATGAAAAAGAAAACATTATACATCATCATCGCACTATTAGTATTGTTAAACATTGGGCAATTTGTTTATTTCTATACACTTGTTTCAGATTTGAAAGTTGAATTAAGAGTGAAAAGAGGAGATTTAAATGAAGGTGCTGGAGATAAAATATGAAAAAAACACTCCTACTTCTACTATTCTCTTTCTCCATCAACTCTGTTTTTGCTGATTCACCCCTAACTTCAACAGATTTTGGGAATGCCTACCTTGATATACCTATCGTTCAAAAAGCTTTCGTTTCAAAGGGAAGTATAACAAACGAAATGATGGACTACATTGACGATGATGCCAACCCATTAGATATAAAATTGGCTATTATCAACTCTCTCGGTTGGGAACATAAAGGGGTTATGTTGAGTAAGATTTTCTTGATGTATGTGATGAAGAAGAAAAACTATCAATCTGAATATAACAATGACTACTTGGCGTTTAAATATTACGCCACACGAGATGAGTTAATTTGTTATGCCTATATGAAGGCATTAGACAATTATTTTGATGTGGTGGATGCGTTTGAAATCGCAGGAGAAGCGTTGAGAAAATCTCCCGAAAGTTTTGCGGTGAATATGATTTACAATCTTATCAAATGTCAGGGATTAACAGCGTTTGGAGAGTATTGTTATGCAAGTCAATTGTTTTTATCATTAAAAGTTAATCCAAAATTAAAGATGGATATGAGGAAAGAATCTATGGGTTATGTTTTTGAATATATGACCTCTATTGGGGAAAATTGTAAAAAAGATTAAATATGAAGAAATTAATTACATTATTAGTAGTCATCTCTTTTTTGAGTTGTAAAGACAAAAAAGAATCAACTATAACTCCGAAATTAGAAAAAGATTTATGTGAGAGTTTGTATAATGATTCTAAAAAAATAGAGGGTTATTCAATTAAAACCTATGTTGATTCTACTATTCAAAATATCTCCAAAGGTTCTTTAATGGAATCTTTAAAAGAGTACGAGGCTGATAATGGTTTTGTTCTTGTGATGGAAACTAATACCGGAAAAATTAAGGCTATTGTAGGTCTTGAAAAGGATAATCAATCAAATTATGTACTCTCAAAAAGTATTCCCATAAACACACCAATTGAACCGGGAAGTTTAATGAAAACATTTAATGTTATGTCTTTATTGGAAGATAAAAAATCAGACACATCATCTGTATATGATGCCAAAGGTGGTAAAATATCTATGTATGGAAAGAGTATAGTTGATAATCATTTAGGTTTTAATAAATTGTCTTTAAGAGAAGCTTTTTTAAATTCTTCAAATACCATTTTCGCAAAAGCTATTGATAGTTCATACAAAAACACCACCAATCAATACATTAACAACTTTAATAAGTTTGGTTTAACTTCTTCTTTCTCACAAATCAATTGTAATTCTGTTATTCCATCACCAAATACGAATTCTTGGTCTAAAATAACCCTCCCTTTTATGGGTATTGGATATGGAGTAGAATTAACACCAATTCAATTATTGACGTATTATAATTCAATAGCAAATAAAGGAATTATGATTGAACCTTTAATTATTTCTAATATTCAAAAAAAAGGCTTAGAAATTAAAAATTATGATATGATACAAAATGGTTGGAATTTAATTAGCTTTGAACCCCAGACTTCCTTAAAAAATAATGGAATATTAAAAGATTTATTGAGACAATCTGTTTCAAAAGGTTCTTGTCAGTTTGTTAATTCTCAAAAAATAGCTATTTCAGGGTATTCAGCTACCACTCAAATCAACTATTCTTCTGAAAATCAAACGAAAGAATATGCTTCATCATTTGCAGGTTATTTTCCAAGTGAAAAACCTAAATACACTATTTTAGTTCATATAAAAAATCCAAATCCTGAAAAAGGTTATTATGGTTCAATTGTAGCAGGTTCAGTAGTGAAAAGAATAGCTGAAAGTATAAAATAGTTTTATTCATCCATTCTTAACAAAAGACCCAAATTATCGTGGTTTTTTTCTTTTTAAATTGCCGAATACTTCTACACCTGAGTTGTAATCAAAAAGTTTTAAAAAGTACCTGTTTAAGAGTTCATAATCGTTTATTCCCACTGCTATTGATTCCGGAAAAGGCTTAATCTTTTTTATTCTTGTTTTAAGGTCTAATACATTGAGTTCTTTAATTGGCTCAAATGCGAGATAAATTATTGTTGTATCAGGGGTTTCCTGAAATTTGTAAAACCCATTTATGATGCTTTTGAACCATTCCCGGTTTGAGAGTTTGCCAACTGCACTTTTTGAGTTTGTAAGTTTTTGATAAAACTTGGATATTGACCGGTTATATTTATAAAAATCCTCGGTTTTATAGGTTAGAACAACAAGAACAAAATTTGAATTTGATTTGTCTTTTTGGTAGTTTTCAATAGCGACTTTAATAGTCTCTTCCTTTTTTGTCATTAGTTATTGAGGTTGTTTCAAAAGTGGGATTATGTTTTTCAACCTAATTAGGTATGTTTTGGGGTTATTATTAAAAAATATACCATCAAAACCCAGAGAAAAAAGGATGTAATGGTACATTAAAACCCTTATTTACAGCCCTTTTTTGCTAACAAATGTGCTTCTATCTCCTCAATTTCTCTATCGTCAGTAAATCTAATAAGTTCAATTGGTAAAAATGGAAATTGTTGAAGTTCGGCAACATTTACCAATTTGTTAAGTGTTTCAATTCTGTCTTCCGTAAATTGCTTTGTGTCCTCATAATGTATTAAACACGTTTCAAACATATCTAAATCATCAATTACATAAATCCCCCCTTCTTTATCTACCTGATAGAAGTGTAAAATAAAATTAGGGTAGATAGAGTTCGGGGGGAATGTTATTTCAGGCTTGAAAAAAGTAGTTTTATTTATTAGCTTTGATTTATTCTCATCAAGAATCGTTTTTATCCCATCTATTTTATAATACTTCTTTATTGTATCATCATTGTCGGGTGTAATTACAACTTCCCAATGTTTTATATGAAGAGGGAATATAAGTTCGCCGTTATTGATGTTGAGCAATTCCAAATTCTTAAAAAAATCAAAAGAATTTTTATCATCCTGAGGATAGTTCGCTACATCTAATACTTCAATTACCCCGTCTTCAATATGTCTTACTTGAAAGTCAAATAAATCAGTCAATTTTTCCATAAATTTTCTTTTATTATAAATAGTTCAGAAACTTTAAAAGTTAAAGTATTGAGATTTTTTTTCCAGAATTTCTTATTGATAGTTGGATATTGTTAAATAAAGAGGTGTCGTTTTATAGAAGATATAGAACCTCAATATTAACTTTTATGCCTTAACCCGGAAGGGAGGAGGGATACGTCTATTTTTTTACTAGCCGGGGGGAGGGGGGGTAAAAAATAATTTGGCAATTAAAGTAATAGTGCTTAATTTTGTTATGCTAAAAATATCGTTATGATACAAATACCCATATACTTCAAAAGAAGGTTTAATCAAATAATAAACTCTCAACAATTTGAATCGGATTATGAAACTTTTATTAAGGAATACAATTCTTTTTACAATAATTGTAGGGAGGTGATAGATAATTATGATAATTATAAATTAAATGTTGATAGAAATAATTACCTTGAAAACCCCCATTTTACTCTACATATTGTAAAGAATAGAAATACTTACGATAGTATAATTGCACAAGTAAAATGGGAATTTCCGATTAATAACAAGATAAAAAAATTAAAGTATCATTCTATCTTTATTGGAACATCAAAACAATTAGGTTTAGATATAGAATCCCAAAGTGTTTTAGATATAGCAAAAGGAACTATTAAGGAATACTTTAATGAGAAGTCATTACCACTACCAGTTGATTACGATATGTTAAATGAATATTTAGGACTAACCGAAACATTTGATTTAATAAGAAGTAAAAGAAAAGAAATAATTGCACGGCTAAACCCCGAATTTTATATGTCTAAAAATAAAACAAAATCTAATTACAAGGCTATAGTTGCAAATATAAAATGGGGATTTCCATATCCGGGCAGAAGTGGTTGTCCAAGATATATTCCTGTTTATATAGGTTCCGAAAAAGATATTACCGATGATGTTAAAACAGATAAATATAAACAAATTATAAAACCCAAAGTAATTGAATATTTGAAGCTCAATAGTTTTTTTGATGTTGTTTAAAAAATATTATTAAACATATATAAATATGTATTATTATTTTTTATCTTTGCATCGTGATTAATACCAATCTTTTACCGATTGGTTTTTTTACACAAAAAGTAATGATGTAAAAATATATATGTTTTTTAAAATCATTATAAAGAGGAAAAAAATTATACAATTTATTATGAGTGGTTATTCTAATTCTAACAATTTAATCTCTTTAGGTGATGTATCAAATCTCCTAATGATGAATTCTATTGTAAATGTAAAAAAGTGGTTGAAATCTAATAATATCAGTTTGGTTAAGATTTCAAAGTCTTATTATGTTTATGAGGTTGAGGTGAAATGTGAATTGGAAAAACAATTGGCATTAAACTTAAAAAGGAAATATCCCGCACTTTGGAAGGAAATGTATAAATGTGTTGCCAGTAATGAATCAATTTACAATTTGGTTTTAATTCAAATTGGAGAGGAAGATGTTTATAAACCTTTACAAAAGGTTAAAACAAAAAGTATTAATGATAAGAAATTATTAAAAGATTTACTTTCAATATGAAAAAATTAACATTGCCCAAAAATCATTTTAAGGGATTAAAAATTTATTGTAATAAATGTAAGAGGTACAACCCTAAATGTAGTCATTATAAAGATTTACTTTATAGATTAGTTGTACATATTCCCGGCACAAAAAACTCAACAAAGATTAGAACCTTAACTTCTAAAATTTATGAAGATGCTGTTGTAGAATCAATAGATATTCTTAAGGTTTTTAAATCAAATGGTTATAATGATTTTGCGGATGATTTAGAAAATAAGGAATATACAATGATTGGGGCTATTGTAAAATATAATCAATATTTAGAGGGTAATTATGAATATAAACACCTTATCAAGAGGGTTTCAAAAGGGCATATAGAAGAGTCAATACGCTTTGTTAAGAAGTTTTTAGTATCAATGAAGCAAAATCATAACACAAAAACTATGAGGGTAAGTGATGTAAAAGCAAAGGAAGTCTCACTTTTTTACGAAGCTATGGAAAAACATTATTCCCCAAGAACTTTTAATAAATGTATGATTTCTCTAAAAAGTTTTTTCAATTTTTTAATTGATATTGAAAAAATTGAGATGAAGAATCCATTTTCTGTTTATCAATCTAAGTCTATTCAAAAAAAAATAATTGAAACCATATCCAAAGAAGAGTTTAATAAAATTCTTGACGCTATTGACGCTGAAAATTCTTTTGTTAAGTTAGGAGGTAAAGGTGAAGTAAAAAATATGTATCGTGATTACTTGAAATTTGGATACAAATTGTTTCTTTTAACCGGAGGGAGAAGGGAAGAAGTAGTTGATTTAAAGTGGAGCAACATTTATTATTTGGGTGATACATATTTTTTTATGATTGAGAATAAAAAAGTTGATAGGAATAATAATATTAAAGGAGAGTTTTATAAATATATACCAATTAATTCTGACCTATTTGACCTATTGTTAGATATGGGTTATGAAGAAAAAAAGACTTCCGGGGATTTTATTTTATGTCCTAACAGAAATGAGAGTTTATCAACGATGATGAATGTTTTGAGCAAGTCTTTCACTTTTTACAAGAACAAAGCGGGTATTAAAAAAAATATTTCATTAAAACATCTCCGTAAAACTTATATCAGTTGGGTTAATCAAGTTATGGGGGGAGATACTAGAATTTTAACTTCACATTCATCCGATAGTGTATTAAAGGAACATTATTTAGACCCAACAATTCTCAATACCATTCAAAAAGGAATGTTAAACATAAAAGTATTTGGTTAGTAAATGATTATTAAAATAAATCCCCTTACAAAGGGGATTTATTTTGACTTTATTATATTAAAAAAAGACATCTAAATATAAAATTCCTTACTCCAATTCCTTACTCCAAATAAAAAAGGTTTTACAAAATAAATGTAAAACCTTGATTTTTAAGTAGCGAGAGGGAGATTTGAACTCCCGACCTCAGGGTTATGAATCCTGCGCTCTAACCGACTGAGCTACCTCGCCATTCGGTTTGCGGGTGCAAATATAGAACTATTATAGTTTT
>JAXLXG010000068.1:0-15558 GCA_046328075.1 Candidatus Sericytochromatia bacterium | reverse complement strand
AGGTTTATATCCTAAGTCAATGAAAAAGATTTGTGAGCCATTATTAAAAGTTAGAATGTTATTCTGCTGATTATATGTATAATGTTTATCTGTAATACCAAATTCTTTAAATACCTTGAATAAAGTTAAAAGTGTTGTTCTTTTAAGATTAGTTAGTTCTTTACGACCTATAAGCCATCCAGTATCAGGATAAGCCATACACATAGATGTTATCCATACACAACCTAGATATGATTTACCACCAGAAGCAGCACCACCATAACCTATTTCAGTTGTTATATCATCGTTTAAATATTCCCAAGCCCTGAATTGTTTGTGTGAAGGTTTAAATTGAATAGTTGTCATTTGGTTTTACTATTTGTATTATACTGGCCAACTTTTCTCCACCAGAAGTAATATCGGTCTCTTGTTTTTGTAGTGGTTTTCCATATATTCTATCGTGTACATCTCTCCAAAATTGATAGTCTCCATCTTTTGCTTTTTTATATGCTGTCGCAAACAACTGTTCATCTATCTCTTGTGGAGTTAAATTATTTTGTTTAGCTAGTTTTTCAAGAAATATCTCAAATTTAGTTTTAAAATCAAGACTTCCTTTTGGTCTACCTTCTCTATTAATTCTAGGGTCATCTTTTGTAAATTGTCCCTGTTTCTTTACTGTTATTTCTGTGTCTTTTTCCATATAATGTATTCTCCATTAAGTTTAATGTTTTCATTCCCTGTGTAGTCTACATATCTTTGTACGATTACATCTACATATTTAGGGTCTAATTCCATACTTCTATTAATTCTATTCATCTTATTACAAGCTATTAGTGTACTTCCGCTTCCTCCAAATAAATCAAGAATAATATCATCTACTTTACTTGAGTTCGATATAGCTTTCATTATTAATTCTACTGGCTTTTGGGTCGGATGTACATATCCTGTCACATTTTCTCTTTTCATTGTCCAAATTGTAGTTATTCCTTCTTTTTCTGCCCAAAGCATTTTCTTTGCCCATTTTACTAAATCAGCTTCACTTTTATGGAAGTCCCAGATACTTGTATTTGTTCTGTCCCCATAAAATTGGGTATTTTCTTTACCACAGTAGAACATAGGTTCGTGCTTCATTCTATAATCTCCCCACCCCATTGAAGCTGTTGGTTTATTCCATATAATCTGTGTCCTTATTTTCCAGCCTGTATCTTCTATTGCCTTTGTAAATTGATCTTGTGTACTTGAGCTGTGAAATACATACATTGCTCCTCCATCTTTAGTATTTTCTGCAAATCTTTTAAACCATTCTCCTAGCATTATAGTAAATTCTTTATCTGACATTTTATCATTCATAATAGTATTTGAAGTATTTTCTCCTCTACCACTATAAGCTACATTATATGGTGGATCAGTAAATACCATATCAGCCTTTATTCCTTGCATTAGTTTCTCAAGATCTTCCACTTTGGCACTATCACCACATAAAAGTCTGTGATCTCCTAGTTCGTATAAGTCTCCCAGTTTACTCTTTGGTTCTACTGGGGCTTCTGGTACTTCATCATCTTTCTCATCTGGCTCGATTACTAGATCTTTATCAAAGCCTGTGAGGTCTATCATCTCATTAGATAAACCTTTTAATTCATCTATAACTAGAGACATTTCCCAATCACTTTCATTTAGTTTATTATCTGCTAGTCTATATGCTTTAGCCTGCTCTTCTGTTAAATCTACTACTTTTATGTATTCATCTTTAATCTCCCATCCTAAATGTTTTAATGCTTCATATCTACCATGACCAACTATAATCACCCCTTGTTTGTCTACTACAATAGGTTGGTTCATTCCAAATTCTTTAATAGAGTTTGCTACTTGCTCTATTTGTTTTTTAGGGTGTTTTTTTGCATTTTTATCGTAAGGTTTTATTATCATATATTTTTTTAATTAATTTATATTATACCACACTTAATAACCCAATACCAATTATCTACTATGTTTTTATCTCCAAAAGGACACTCATCTACTGCTTGTTTTACTCCGGTAAATACTGAATTACCATAATCATCTCCAAATATTACTTTAGGATTTAATTGTCTTGCTAATATTATATCGTTTTTAACATCTTCGTATTCATGAGAAGCATCTATATAAATTAAATCTGCTTCTATCCCTTTTTCTTTGAGATATTTTAGTCCTAAATTACTTGGTAGAGTTATAGTTTCTATAATATCATCTACATCGTGTTCTTTAATGTTCTTTTTGAAAGTATAATAAACTTGTGGATAGCCATCTTTTATTTCTAAATCTCTTTCTGGTGTTGGTGTAGTATAAAACTCTAATGCTCCAAGCCAAGTATCTATACAATAAATTTTAGTTCCCAATCCTAATTCTTTACAGGCTTGAGCAATTGTTATAGTGCTTTGTCCTTTCCAAGACCCAACTTCTACTATTATTTTTGGTTTTAGTTCGGAGATTAAGTCTTTAAATATTTCATGTTTTCCATTCCAACCTTGTGCGTTATTCATATTAAATAAAATATGTTCCCTTCCATTTTATAATAAAATCATTTTCTAGTCTCATTCTTTTCTGTCCGTATTTCTCTTCAAATTGGTCTGTGTGGACTGGTAAATCAGGCTCAAAGTATTTATATGGTTTTGGTAGCCAGTGTAGTTCATAAACAATAGCTTCTTGCTTTGTTGATACATTAGGGAGTTCTGGGAGAGTATCTGATATAAATTTTCCCATATAGTGGTAGCCACCTTGAGTTAAAAATACATTTCCTTCCATTTCAAATAACTTATCAAAGAGTGATATATCTTTTACTAGTGTGCTATCCATTAAATGAATAAACTCATCAAAGGTTTCTTTTCCTTTTTTTATTCCTGCTAATTCCCAACCATTATTCTCATTAGTGTTGGTGTGTATAACAATAGGATATTTAGTTTCCTTTATAGATTCTAACAAAGGCTCAAGATACTCCTTTGTGTAGTCGCTAGTTGTTATTATTATACCCTTATTCATATTATTTTGCTAGATTTAATAATTCTAACTCTAATTCTTTTGTAAGTTTGTTTTTTGGTATTTCAGATGTTATTATTTCCATCTTATCATTAAACATAGTAACTAAATACCTATCTTCATAATTTTTAAGTTCTATTATTTTAATTTTCATATTTTTTAAGAAATTCTTGCCATCTTTTTATATTTTTCTGATAAAGTTTAAAATATTCATCTTTCCCATATTCCTCATTTAAGGAAACACCCTTTGCCTCTTTAATTAGATTTACAAAGGGATTTGATGCTCTGTTATGATTTACTTTTGCATAACCTGTTACCATAGCCCAGTTATTCTTGTCTATGGCTTTTTTTACTTCCCAACCACTCCAAATGTCTGCAAATCTATTTATATCTCCAAACATAGGAGCTTGATAATAATAAGGCAACACTTCTCTTCGGAAAGCTACATTCATTACACAAACAGGCATTAATATTCCTTTGGGAACAGGCATTTTTCTCTGTCTTGGTTGTGGTGTTCCCATTAAGAGTTGTGTTGAAGCGTCAAAGTCATATACCCCATTCCAAATTCCGTGAGAAAACATTACAGGTGCTTCTTCTCTTGCCCAATAAGGAAATCCACGCATATATATATCATCTACCGAATTCATAAATGATATAGGTTGTCTAGTATTTAAAATATCTATGTGGTCTTGAATTGTATCTCCTTCTGGTAAAGTATCGTCATCAAGTGAAATAATTATGTCAGCACCATCTTTATATGCCTTAACGAAACCAAGATTTCTAACTCCATCATTAAAGTTATATATTAAGTCAGAATACGTACCCATTACTTCCTTTACTTTATATTTAACATGCAAATTCAACCCAAAGAGCTTTTTACCAGCACCACTTACTTCTACTGTTGGCTCTTTACCATCTCTAACTATATAAAGTGAAACATTGTGTTTTTTAAAAAGAAAATCCCAAGCATTTAAAAAGACTTTCAGTTTATCTTCTCTAATTGTTGGAACAACTACAGCGATTTTCATATATTTTATGAGTATATTATAACATACTCCTTACTTAATATCATCTTTCCAAACTGTCTTACCAAAGTTTTCAAGTATTCTAGGAATTATTTGAGAATACGTGATAGTAAAATCAGGATATTTGCTCTTTAAGAAATCTAATTGTTCTTGTGTTAATTCTAATTTTCGTTTTGGTTTTATGTGCCAACTCCATAAGAAGTTAATCTTTTCTAATTCATTTTTAAATGGTGAGTATTTATTTATATTTACTTTGTTTAGTTCTTTTTTCATATTTATTTTAATTTAGGAATTACTATTGCTGTTTTTTTACTACACTGTTTACAAATTACAAAACTACTCTTATTTGAAACACCTAAATAATCTCTACATAATTCACAAACTATCTCATATTTAAAAGTTATCTTTTTCATAGTTATATATTATTAAGTTTATATTCCTTTCCATTAATTAAGATTTTATCAGGCATTGTTTTACATTCAATTATCCATTCTTTATATTCTTTCATTCTGTCTTTTCTTAAAAGAATATTGCTTGTAAATATAAATCCTTTGTTTATCTTATAGTATTCTCTATCTACATAAAAATCAAAAGCTTGCACTATATCTGGTTTTTTATTTTTATTTGTTGTCATAGTGGTTTAGTTAATTAAATATAAATCCCTGAACGAATGTAATTATCATTCCAGTAAATGCTCCCATCCAAAATATATTTATAATATCTGAAGTAAAATGTTTTGTTAATTTAAACATTATTACATAAAATATTATTAAACTTATTGTTGTTATTATTTCTTTCATATCTCTTTTCCCTAGTTTATATGCTTACTAGGAAGCGTTAGTTAATAAAATTATTAATATCTTTGCCCTCAATAAAATCAAATATCTTTCCCTCTAAGTATTTTTCTAGTGTTCCATCATAAGTATTTAGTTTTTCTGTGTATATTTCTTGACAATCACAATTCTTTCCAAGATGATCTAAATTATCACATTTTAAGTATGCTGGATTTAATGTTCCATATAACTGACTACATAAATATTTCGCCATTTCTTTTGAATAATCATTTGTAATTAATTTTTTGTTTCCCATATTTTTTCCCTAGTTTATATGCTTACTAAGAAGCGTTAGTTAATAAATTTTTACATCCACAATTAGGACATTCTGTATCAGAAACTCTTTGTCCTTTTTGTATCTCTATCATTTGTTCTGGTGTCCCAGATTTTGTTCCACAATTCAAACATTTATAATGTATTTTATATGTATTATTCATATTTTTATTTTATATTATTCTTTAATTAAATTTTGGTAATCGGTAATTGTTTGGTTGTAGATTATAGCTTTTTGGTCTTCATATACCTCATTTAGATTTCCTTTAACTATTGGTTTCTTCAACCCCTCTCCTTTCTCTATCATCTGTTGTTTTTGGAGGGATAATATTTCACCAATAAGGATATCTAATTCATTATGTGTTAGTTTTCCATTACTATTCCAAATTTTGTTTGATAACTCTCTTATTTCTTTATTGGTTTGCATATCTTTATTTTATATTATTCTTTATTTAAGTTATCTAATAAATCTTTAATCTGCTTTCCTCTATTACAAGAGCCACAACCTCCAAATGCTTTGAATAACTCCATAATTTCATTTATAGCAGACTGTCTTGTAGGAAGATTCCATTTTATAAATATCTCTGATATTTGTTTTTTTAATTCTTGCATATTAATTTAAGTTATCTAGTTTTTGTAAAGTTTCTTTTACTATTTCAACTGATAATAATGTTCTGCTACCATTTAACTTTAAATCTTTCTCTATCATCTCCTTAATAGCATTTAAGTCATCTTGTCTGATTTGGTGGATTTTATCTAAAAAGTCTTGTATGTATATTTCTTTATAATATTCAACTCCTTTTTTTTCAAATAGTTTATCTAATCCTTTTTCTACAATTTTCTCTATTTCTTCTTTTGTTTTTATCATAGTGTTAGTTAATTATTTTTTTAATAGCAAGTTCTCTCTGCTTCTCAATTATTTTGTTGATGTTTGACATATTAGTTTTTTGATTCATATAATTATTCAAATTTTAAATCAAATAAGTCTATAAATACTTCTCCAACTGTATCTAATAATCCAATAACATCTGTTTCGTTATATTTTTCTATTGCTTTTTTCAACTCTTCTTCATTAAATAATTCCTGTAAATTTGATTGAGCTATCATATATCCTATTGCAAAAGCATCTTCTTCTGTTAAATAATAATCTCTTTGAAGTGCATATTGTTTTAATAAACTTAAATCTCTTGATATTTGTGTTTGAGTATCACTTTCGTAATATTCAAGGTATGGCTCAAAATGTTTTCTTATTTCTTCTCTTGTTTTCATAAATTTTTTATTTCTTCTTTTAATTTAATTATTTTTTCTTGTTTTCTTTTCTTTTTGTTTTTTAGATACCACTTCTTTTTACTTTTATCTATTTGTTCCTTTCTTAGTTTTGCATAAAGTTGGTAGTATCTTTTAGGGTCTTTCTTTCTTAATCCTTTTTCTATTCCTGTTTGCATAATCTTCGTTTTAATTCTTGTAATATTTCTGGTTGTTTTTCACTTACTATCTCCCACCAAGTTCCGTATGTTTTTAAAAATTCTGCTTCTGACTTATCTCTTATTTCGTGTTTCCAGAATTGTGCTAACATTTGCTGATTTTGTTGAGATAGACTTCCTTTCTGACTTGGTATAGACAATCTCTCTCCATTGTCGGTTATTTCTGCTGTGCGTGGCTTTGCATTGTATATAAAAGTAAATTCTCCATTATCATTAGTTTTTTTAGTTATACTCCTACAATCTATGATTGCTTCGTATTTATATTCTTTATCCATTGATAATGGTTTTTCCACTTCTACGCTTCCACTTATTTTTATTAAATGTGTATTCATACTAAAATGGGGCTTACTCTTGTATCATCTCATCAACTTGTTCTTCTGTCATTTTAGGAACTTCTTTTGGTTTATAATCACTTACTTTTACGTATGGTTTCTTATCTGTTTTACTTTCTAATACATCAAGATATATTTTATTGTCTTCTCTACTTTGTAGCCAAGAAATAAATTCGTCTCTCATTATAGTAATACTTCCTAACACAAAATCAGGTGCTTTCTCTCTTTTTTTATTAAAGTAAATTCCTTTTGTAAATTCTGTTTTGTTTTCCATAATTATTTTAATTTATTATTTATATATTCTGTTAAGTCCCAAATTCTTTTTCCTTGCTCATCTACTAGGTAAGGAAAGTTTGTTGCTGTTTTTACTTCATTAGCATTTACATATTGGATAGGCAAATCATAAAGAAATCTTCCAATACCCCACTTTACACCAGCCCTTTTGAAAGCATCAGACATTTGTCCTTTTTCTGCTTCCATATTACTTTCTGTTCCAGTATCCCACTTCCATACCCACTGGACACCATTATAAATACCAATTCCTGCTATAAGTTTATTATCTACTAACCTATAATCATCTTGCCAGTTATCTGCTCCCACAACTTCATCTAGGATATTCATAACATCTCTAGCGTCTATATATGCTACACATTGTCCTTGTGCTTTATTCTTGGAGAAAGATTGCACTCTCCACTGACAAGGTATTTTCTTTTGTAAATCTTTTAAGTTCATATTTTTATAAATTATTAAATACTATTTCTGATGCTTCTTCACTTTCTCTTAAGTGGTCGTAGTCATCATCATTCCACTCACTTTCAGATACTTTAGGATTAAGATTATTAAACCATTTATCCCATTTCTCATTTCTTTTAATACGATTTTCTTCTAGTTCTAATTCTCTTTCTAAACTCGCTAATTCTTCTTGAAGACTATCTTTATCGCTTCTATCTTCATTTAAGATTTGCCATTTCTTATTTTCTATTTGAAGTTTGATTACTTTGATTAAGTCCATATTTATTTTTTTAAATTATCTACCCACTCAATAATTCCTTTATCTCTTTTAATCATTTCTCCGAGAGATAATCCATTTCCACTAAATGGTATTTTTTTCTTTTTCATAGTTTAATAAAAATCTTGCAAATGGTGCTGATACCATATCTGATATATTTGGTATCTCGTGTCCATATCCGACCTTTAAATCTCCTTCTACGATTGAAACTACACTAACTCTTCTTAATAATATATCTCCCCACAATTCTTTATATAAAGTTTCTTTAAACATATTATTGATTAAATATTTGATAAAGATTATTATGCTCATATCCTTCACGGGTTCTATGATAAAGTTCTACAATAATAAAACCAAGATTTTCTAAATGTTCTCTTCCACCAAATTTTTTAATATCTTCATAAGTATAAATTATGTGGTCATTTATTTTTTGTATTAAATATTCTTTTTCCATAATTATTGATTAAATAATTCTACTAATAAAATGATTGAGAAGTTTACTAATACGGGGACAGCATTGTTATCTACTATACTCCATATTAGACTTATTATTGTTGTTGCGATAAATACTTTTTTCATATTTTTTATATAAATGACTTTCTATCATTTATATATTAAGTATACTCCTATTGTATTTTGTTGTCAAGCAATTTTAAAGATAACTTGTGGATAACTTTTACTACTCAAATGTCCTTATTTTACTTATTATTTCATCTGCTAATACTTCATCTTCGATGATTTCTATCTTTCCTAATTTTATTTTATGAGATTTTTCATAACTAATTTCTTTTAGTCTTTTTGTGTGGTGTGCTTTATTTAAAAGTTTTTGTTTGAATTCTTCTCTATTCATTTTATTCCATTTCTTATTAAAATTTGTTTCCACACATAAGGTTTTATAAATACTTCTAAATCTTCTTTTTCATTTCCTGATAATAGACCAAAAGACATTTCTTTTATTTTTGATTTTCTTGGCTCGGATACTCTCCAAGTTTTTAGTTCGTAGATTTCTTCCATAAAATAATTATAACATCTTTTCTATTATTAGTTTTTCGTGTAGTGGTATTTCTTCTGTTGTTTTAAACTTTCCTTTTGGGTCGCCATTCATATAAAATATTCTATAACCATCATTTTCTTTTAAGACTTTTATAATCATACTTTGTATTTTCTTATCATTTCAGATAAGATTTTTAGAGCATAACTTCTATTTTGGCTCGGTTTTGCATTTAATGCTATCCGATAACTTTTTAACAACAAATCCAAATCTTCCTTATCTTCAATTATTTTTTTTATACCTTTCTCACAATCACAAATTAGATATTTACTAAAACAATTTGGACAAGTATATAAATTGTCCATTGCTTCTTTTTCATTTCCAGTTTCTTTAAACTGAATATTCATTGTCTCAAAATCTTCTATATCGCTTTGCGTTAGATTATACATTAGATTTTCCATATTTTTTAGGTTTTGCATTATCTATTTTTTGTTGTGCATCCATTGTTTCAAACTGGTCTGCCTCTCTATACTTACCATTATTGAATATTAGTTTAATATCTGTCCCAGTTCCACCTTGTCTTGAAATATCTATTCTTAAATTAACAAGTCCAGTATATTCAATCTTACCATTTACTTTCACACACTCTCTCCATAAGAACAAAACTATATCTGACAACTTAGCAATACTACTACTTTCTGCAAGATTAAAATGATTTGGTTGCTCTTCGGGTGATAATTTATTTATATGTGCAACTAAAAATATAGCGATATTCAATCTTCTAGACATTAATTTTAATTCTTCCATTACACTTTGTATTTGTAGATGCCTCATTGACTGTCTCTCATCTTTTTCTATGAAATCTAAATGGTCTATAACAGCAACACGAGTTCCATATTTAAGATAACTCTCTAAAATCCTATCTTCTAGCCAATTAATTGATACTTTATTAAAAGTCTTTGGTGAATATATTTGTGGTATTTCATTTCCATAAAATAATTGTTCTCTAATTAATTCTTCTGGTGGCTGTTCAAGCACAATCATACAAGGATTATACTTTTGATATTTTCTCATTAGGTCTATTGAAATTGTTGTCTTACCTGATTTTGTTCCAGCAGACAAAACAACTAATCTACCAACCTCTATTCCGCCTCTTAATTCTTTATCAAATGTTTCTAGTCCTGAAACTAATCTTTCTGGTTCTCCAGCTTCTTTAACTTTAGTTTCAATATCTTGCCAAGAAACTATCTCATCTTCACCTTTATAATGTTTTAAAAGTTCTAACTTTCTTTCTTCTATCAATTTCCTTTCTACCTTAGTTTGAAATTGATTTTCAAATGTATCTATTTTTTTTAATATTTCTTTTATTGTTGCCATACTTTAATTATATTATGGATAAATTAATAGGCAATACTTTTTGATAAAATTTATGTGGATAACTATTTTAACTTACATTTTCATTTTAATAGCTTCATAATTTTTAAGTAAATGATATGGAGTATCAAATCTCAGAATAAATCTTTTCTCTTCTGGTTTGGTTTCTTCTACGAGTTGAAGACAATAATCAAGCATATTAGAAATCTTTTCTGTACCTTTTAATCTTATAAGCTCATCAGCACTTTTTCTTTCTGTCTTATTAGAAAATATTGTATTTGGTATATCTAACCCTTTATTTTTGTATAAATCAAATAATAATTGAATACTATTCGTCTTAGCATCTCCTTTAGGAGTGCTATATGTATTCTTATTATTAGTATTATATTTATTTGTATTACTTTCTTCCACCCTTAGTGTATTACTTTCTTCCACCCCCAGTATTACTTTCTTCCACAGTGTATTACTTTTTTCCACCCTATAATGACTTTCCGAAACTCTTTTAATAAATTTTTTATCTAATAGATTTCTTATTAATTGTGCTGATGTTCGTGTTGATATTTGTAATGCCTCCGCTATATATCTTACACTTCCAAAAAATTCACTTTGTCCATCTTGAGAAAATCCATAAATAATAGCATAAAGTATTAATTCATTTCCTTTTAAATTTAATTCATTTATCATCCAGCCTTGAATATTGATATAATTTTCATTTTTCATATTATCTTTTTGTATAAATATATCTCCAATAATTTCTTATTTGTTCTATTTGTTGTTTATTCATATATGTTTAAATTAACTACTATAATCGTAGAAAGATATATCTATTTACTCAAAAATCTCACCCCCTTTGCGAGTGAGTGAGATTTTTAAGCGCAAAGGTAGTATTTCTACTTGTATTTATTATATCATAAAATAAAAAGTCAAATAAAAGTTTTCCACAGTTTATTATAAAATAAGTAAAAAATGTGTTATACTGTTTAAGTCGCCGGAAGTAGTCAGTAATGGTTGTTGAAGGCGATGACAGAAAGTGGCTCTCTCGGGAGTCGCTTTTTGTTATGATATAATATATCGGGGAGTTTTATATTTTTCTCCCCTCACTTACTCTAGAGGTCTTAAGACGAGAATTACACCTATAATGGTGTTTTTCTTTTATGATATAATATTGATATGAAAACACTTTTTAAAAAAATACAAAGTGAGAATACTAATTTATCAAGTTTAGTTTGTTTTATTAAAGTTTTATATATTAAAAAGTTCAATAAAGGGGAAATTCGTAAAGGATTTAACGACTTAGTTTTAAAAGGAGACTATTCAGCACAAGATAAAGGAGAGATATTAGATTTTTGCTATAAGTGTGCCCAAAAAAGTATTGAAAAATAAAGGTCAAGAAAATCACAAATCGTTTATACGGAGTTTAAATTAATTTTTCGATAGGAGATACGATTTGATAAAAAAAAAGACAGAGAGAGGCGATTTTAGCCCCTCTCTTTTTCTATATAGATTTCAATTAAAGATTCAAACTCTAAAAGTATGCTTTAATGATGCACAGATACATTATAGCACAATGTTATCTAATAATCAATATTGTTAAGATAATAAATTATCGTGATATAATATATATAGTAAATTCTTTAAAAATGACAACGCTAAATGATATAATGTTGTCATATGGATAGTAAAGAATATTATAAAAACAACAAAGAAAAAATTCTAGAACACAATAAAGAATATTATTTAAAAAACTTTGAAAAAATAAAAAAGCAAAGACATCAACATTATCTAAAAAATAAAGAAAGAATCTTAAAGAGAAATTTAAATAATAGATTAAAAAATAAAGAAAAATATAGAATATACGCAAATATGTATAATAAAGAGTATAGACATAGAAAATATGTAAAAGAAAAAAGAGAGATGTCTGATTTAAAAAGAAATTATGGATTATCTAAAGAGGAATATTTAAAAATGTCTAAAAATCAAAATGGTGTATGTGCTATATGTAAAGGAAAATGTTATGGTAATAGAAGATTATATGTAGACCATAATCATATTAACGGAAAAATAAGAGGATTATTATGTAATAATTGTAATTCTGGAATAGGAATGTTAAAAGACAGTATTGAATTATTACTAGTAGCAATTGAGTATTTAAAAAAATATCAATAAAAATGTTATAATATATTCAGTAACTAACGAACATTTAAAAAATATAAGATGTCAACAACATTAAGTCTCGTTTCGTTTTGTCCTCACTGCTTTGCATCTGGACAACCTAAATTCGGAACTCATTTTGTTGTGTTTGGTTCTCACGGTAAGAAATTTCACATTTATCAAGTGGAACATTACGGTGTCGTAGGATTCGTGCCTCATATCGTTCAACTCAAGAAAGTTCTGGGCGAAAATATCGTCTATGAAAAAGCTTGTGGTATTTGTGGAGTTAATATTTGGGAGTCAGAGGATGGTGTTCAATGTTTTAGTGTTAAAGAGTGGCAAAGAGAAATTACTACTCTTAAAAACTGGAATGATTGGGTATCATATCGTACTGATTCTGATTATTTTATTTAAAAACAAACACAATGACAAAAATCAAACATCCTTTTAGAGATACAGAACTTACACGACATCATATAGTGAACAAAATTCGTGGTGGTAAATCAAAACCAAGTAATTTATTAAACTTATGGAGAGATAGGCACACAGCCTTTCATCATTTGTTTCATAATTACTCTATACCCGAAATAATAAATCACTGGCAGATGTATAAAGACTGTACTGAAAAATGGGAATGGAAACTTTTGTTTCATAACTTAACATTTGAAGAATGTAAAAAGTTATTACAAAGAGTAAACCGAATTAAAAGAAAAAAACCTCGTAAAGAGAAAGGCTTTCAACAAGGTCTTCCTTTATGAAAAAGAAGCTCACAAAGCTTCTTTTTTTATTTGAATATTATGTTGTGATATAGATGACGGAGACAAAGTTTTATAGCATTTCTTCCCGGTCCCTTCCGAGACTTTTGTCAGAGCATTCTGTTGGTATGCTTACCTTTAATGATGACTATCTCCTATATAAGGTTCTTCACATCTATACCACAACACAATATTCACGTATGAATATGTGTGCTACTATCCCTGCTGGTAGAACATTATTGTAGTATTCTTTACGCCAGTATATAAATTATAGCATAAAACAAAATATCTCATAAAGAGATATTAAGCCAGTATAGTTCAGTAGATTTCCATAGATTTCAGGTAGTCAATGACTACTTTTCCATTCCTCCTGTCGGTATATAAATTATAACATAAAAAAGACATACCAAGAATGATATGCCTTTTGGCGGAACGGGGGAGATTATTTCACTACCACCCGCCCCAATATGTTTATTATAACATATTATGTCTATTTAATGAACCACGACTAGAATTTTCACTGTGTGTAATCCACTCCATATTTGATAAGTGATAACCTTGTTTTGAGTCTATCCTATCAACAGAAGGACATAATTTTCTATTATAATTATTTTTTACCCAGTTATTATAAAGTTTTAAAAACTGTTTATTATTTAAAGACCATTTATAAAATTCCTGTTTATCTAATAAATCTTTACCTTTATATAAATGAAATTTAGATTTTTGTATTCCAGAAATACGACTTTTCATATTTCTATATTTTCTCATTAAAAAACCATTAATTGTTTTTTCATATTGTTTATAATAAGGTTTTCTTTTTAGATAATAATTTTCTCTACCTTTTTTGTTTATTTTATCTTTATTTTTAAAATGCCAATCTCTCCTATAAACTAATTTACATTCTTTAGAGCATATTTCAGCTCTCCAATTAAGTGCTATAAATTTATTTCCACATATTTTACATTGGTGTTGTTTTCGATATTTCATATATGATAGTATATCATACAAGTATAACTAATACAAATAAAATGTCCCTTGCTTAAGGGGACATTAAGTGCTGACTAATACTGGTATTCCCACAGAGAGTCTTTGTCGTAAAACTCCCTACCATAGAATGGTATCCACTCACACTGAAATGATTGGATTACTCCATTTTCTCCTTGTTGAATTTCCACAATCCAACCTCCAACGTGAGCTTCTAACCTTTTTTTACGCATAAATGGACTCTGGTCCATTGTAGTTCCACCTTGTAAAAAGTGAACTCCACGAATGTAGTTATAACACGCTTTGTGATAATGACCACCCAATACAATATGTGGCTTTTCTCCTGGCGTATAACTTTCTACAATCTTTTGTGATGTGTAAGAATAGGCATAACTTGAACCACCTCCTGGATGGACAATCCTCATCACAGCCTGACCTCCTTTAGCTTTAAATACGATGTCGTGTTCCATATGTCCCAGATATTTCAAATCATTACGACCTGCATTTCTGGCACACTGTTCCATAAATTTACCAATGTTTACACCTTCTCTTTGGACATACCAACCTTCGTGGTCATCTCCTGTAATGAAGTGTGTTGTAATACCTTCTATGTGTGGATAGACTTCAGCAAAGTAATCGCATTGAGCTTGCATACCATATTTATGGATATCAAACTTATTAAACCTTGCTTCTCCATCAATTACATTTCCGGCATTATATACATCAGTAATTCCTTCCATCTTAAAGCGTTCATAGACTGCTCTCAAAACATCAAGTCTTTCATATTTTGAACCAAGATGATTATCTGTTACGAAACCAAACTTAATTCTTTTTCCGACTAAATGTCTTGAGTCAATAACTGTGGGCTGTGATTTTTCAATAGTTTCTTTCAAACCTACTCCATCATCGTGAAAATCAAAATTCTTGTGTTCTGCTTTTAACTCTTCAACAATACTTTTAATCTTACCAATACCAGTATCAAATTTATCTGATAACTGTTCGTAAGTGTAATGTTTTTTAGCTTTAAGCAAAAATTCAAAAATTTTATCTTTTAACGATTCTGCTTTAGATTCTTTTAAAACTACTTTGTTTTGTCCTCCTCCAGCTTTTGCTGGTAATCCCATTTTTCTTGCGTATCGGCGAATTTGACTTTCGCTTTTACCGATGTAAGCTTGTAATTCAGCACTTTCTTTCGTTAGCCAATTCTTTTTGAGATAATCCTCAATTTCTTTTGGCGATAGATTTTTTTTCATTAGAACTTTTTGAGATTTTGTCTCCTGATTCCATTTTACCATATTTTAATATATAAATTTTTATAAAGATACTTACGTAAATACTCACGTAGGATTTCTCCCA
>JAXLXG010000067.1:0-24910 GCA_046328075.1 Candidatus Sericytochromatia bacterium | reverse complement strand
GATTATATCAAGCTTTTTATTTCATCCAAAAAGAAAAGTAGTAAAAAGAAGCAAGAGAAAAAAGAAGCTAAGGATATTTTTACTGAGCCTATAGAACAAATTTTTGATAATCCAGAGATTATAAAAACAAATTTTGATGAGTATTTGGAATACTCTGAGAATTATTATAATAATCTAGTTAAGAATGATATAACTATAGATTTTGATTATATAAGTAAATTTACAGATAATATAGTAAATATAGATAAAAACAATGAGTTTGAATATAATAGGTATTTATTTCTATTAGAATACTTAAGTTTATTTATTAAGTGACAAGAGTAAAAAGTGAAAAGAGAAGAAGCGATAAGACAAGAGTATTCCAGTAACAACTCTAAAGATAAATATTTTTTTCAAACCATTTACTTTTAAGTAGAAAGTGAAATTTTTCAAGTTCATTCAAATATATTTGATTAGTCTAAAATATTTCATCATTCGCCATTAAAGTTTCAATTTTCTTCTCATTTTTCACTTCTTTTCTTTTTACTTATTATCTAGTATATATATTGTTTTTATTTAGAATATATATTTCATAGAAAATTAAATCATTTATGAATTTAAATACTTAATCTATAAATATTCCAATTATCTTATTATAAGTTATAATATGCTTGATTTATAATCGTGGATGGTCTTTATGAAAACAATATTTGAAGCATGTATACCAAGAGTTGAAATACTTTCTGGAAAATTAGGTTTATCAGACTTTGCTGCTAGGTTAAAAGATGTTATTGACAATAAGCCTAATTCAAATCAGATATATGTCAATCCAATGTCATTTTTTGATAATACTTATCCAACTGAAGGTTTAAAAGAACTTGCAAAATCAGTTTTTTCTCGTTTATCTGGAAAAAGTGGTGGTAGTCCAGCGATAAGACTGGAAACAAGTTTTGGTGGTGGTAAAACCCATGATCTTATAACATTATATCATTTAGCAAAATCGGGAAAGAATACTCATAATTCAAATAAAATTTTATCTCCTGAATATATACCAGATGAAGAAATAAAAGTCGCTGGTATTGTTGCAGGAGATATGGATGCAGTAAAAGGTATGATTCATAATGATGGTACTAATGCTTTTACTTTATGGGGAGAATTAGCTTATCAACTTAAAGGAAAAGAAGGTTATGAATTTTTTAAAGAATATGATGAACGAAGAACTCCTCCGCAAGATGGAATGTTAATTGAGTTTTTTGGGAAAGATAAAACTTTAATTATGATTGATGAAATAGCTAAATATATTTCAGTTCTTGATGATAAAGAATATGCTTCAAGAATACCAGCCTTTTTTATGAGCTTAATCAGTGTTGCTTCTTCTTGTTCTAATGTATGTTTTGTATTTACTTTAGCAGGTTCAAATGATGCATTTGGTGAGCATAATGATAAGATCAGACATGATTTAAATAGTGTATCTGCAAGGGAATGTATTACTTTAACTCCAGGGAAAGGGCAGGAAATATCTCAGATTATTACTCATAGATTATTTGAAAAAATTGATCGTGAATATATTGAAGAAATAGCTATAGCTTATCAAGATTATTATAATCATGCTGAATCTCAAAAAGTAAGTTTTGGGCATTTAGCTGATCATATAAAAGGTGACATTATTAATAATTATCCTTTTCATCCTGAAACTTTGAGAGTATTAGTTAGTAAAGTTGGCTCTCTTGATAACTTCCAAAAAACCAGAGGAGCTTTAATGATGCTTTCTGTAGTTATAAGAGAGTTATGGAAAAATAAAGAGATTTATAAAGATACTTATCTAATTCATTTACATAATATTAAATTTACTTCAACTATTGCTTCTATGTTAACAACTAAGCTAGAAAAATCAGAAATGAATGCTCCGATTGAAGCTGATATTTGTTCATCTAATAAAAATTCTCATGCTCAAGGTCTTGATAATAATTTGCTAAGTATGGGTAAACCTCCATTACATGAATGGACAGCTACAACTATTTTTCTTCATTCATTGAATAAATCATATAACAAAGGTGCAAGTTTAGTTGAGATTAACTTTGCTGTAGCTAATCCTAATATTGATGCAGGAACTATTAGTCAGGCAATTGAAAGATTAATGGAAATTTGCTGGCATTTAGAACCACATGGAGATGAAAGATATTTCTTTCAGCCTGAGCCTTCATTAAATAAATTAATTGCTGAAGAAAAAAGTAAAATCAGTGATAATAAAGTTAGGTCAGATTTTGAACTTGATATTGAAAATGCCTTTAATAAAGGAAATCATTTTAAAGTATTTACAGGTACACTTTCACCAAGTGAAGCTGATGATTCACCCGATAAACCAAAGCTAATAATTGTTCCTCCTGATGAATTTACTGCTAGTAATGATAGGGAAGAATTACCTGAAGCTATCTATAATCTTTATAACAAAACTGGCAGTAACAATATGCCGAGAAATTATAAAAACCTAATGTATTTTGTTTTTGCTGATAAAAAACATCTTAATAATGCTCTTGAATTAAAAAAAGAATTTATGGCAATGGAAAATATAAGAAGGAATGAAAATTTGTATGAAAGTCTTTCTGAAAGACAGAAACAAAAGTTAGATGATAAGCTTGGAATTGCTCCTTTAAATCTGAAAATTAATATTTCCAATACTTTCTGTTATCTTGCTTATCCAAAAGATATGAATAAGCTTGATATTACCAAGTTATCATTATTTGAAACATTAATTGAAAAGACTTCTACAGCTATTTCCAATGAAGAAAAAATAAAGAATAAAGAGATTGAAAAAACCAATAGTGATAGAAAGAAGAACTTTGAGAGTAGTGATCGCCAAGATACTATCATTAAAACCTTAGAAGGTTTTGAGAAAGCGATAACAGCTATTAGTAGGGATATTACTTCTAAATTATTAAAGAAATGGATATTTTCTACTTCTAAAAAAGTATTTAATACCAGAGAAATTTTAGAATTTTTTGCCAGTGAACCAACCTTAAAATTAGTATTGGAAAAGACTAAGGTTAGGGATTCAATAATTGCTGGTATCAAAGAAGGGTTATTTAACGCTAGGAAGAAACTCACCCCCAGCCCCTCTCTTGGAAATAGAGAGGAGGAAGAGTATGAGTATTTTTACTCTGAAAATCCTTTAAGCTTACATAATTTTAATTGGGAAGGTAGTTTAACAATTGGTTTACCTGAAGCACTGGAAGTTCCAAGGAAACCAGAACCTGAGCCTGAAATTGAGATAGATGATGAAGAGACAGACACACCCCTTAATCCCCTCTCAAGAGGGGAAACAAGTCAGGAAGAGGGGAGTAATACAAATCCTGATGTTAAAACTCCATCAATGGCTTATGAAACTGAAAAGAAAGCAACTCTGGTTGTAGAAAAACCTTTAACTCATATTAATTATAATAGTAAGAAAACTACTCCTGAAAATGCTTTTAAAGGTTTAGGTAACAGTTTTAAAGATGTTACTGAAGCTGGAGGATTAGAAAAAATCTGGTTTAAGTTTAATGGTTTTAAGGATGTTGAAACTGTTATTTCATTTTTAAATATATTTCCAAGTAATATTAATAGAACTTTTGCTAATATGGAATTAAATATGGAAGATGGAGCTAAGACATTTTTTGAAATGAATACACAAGAATTTCCTGTAGAAAAAATAACTAAAATGAATCTTAGAGGTTTATTAATTGCTTTGAATGAATCTAATATACCTGAAGTTGATTTAACTTTAAGGATTGATTTTGCTAAACCATCACCAATTACTGAGTTAGATAAGATTAATAATGCTCTCATATCAAAAAAGGTATCAGAAGTTAGTATTGAAGCTAGTATTAAGGTTTAGACACGAATTACACGAATGAACACAAATAAAGATAATGAAAAACTCTCACCACTGGTGAGAGAATTAAATCTAATATTAAATGGTTTAAGATTATGAAATATATTCTTACTATTGAGAATAAAGATAAACCTGCATTATTAATTATTGGTCTAGTTAATGATAAAGATAAATTGATTTCTTCAACTTATTTAAGAGGAATGCCGTTAAAAGCTTCTCAGGAATTAATTGAAAGTTGGATTAATAAAGAAGTAAAAGGGTTTAGAGATTTTAAAAAGTCTTATACAGAGCCTATGGAAGTTAATGAACATTTGGGAGTTAAGATTACTCTTTTATGTCTGGCGATTAATTGTTTAAAAAGGTTAGAAAGGATTAAAGGTTTAATCAGGACTTTAGAAAATATGACATGGGAAGAAATGTATTACTGGTATTCTAAATGTCGTGGTAAGACTAAGAATAAAGGATTAAAAGCTTTCAGGATTTTGTTTGATAATGTTTAATATTTTAACTACAGATGAACGCAGATTAAACAGATGAATAAGACAAAGAAATTAGTAAATTTTTTAGTTTGGAATATTGCTAACAATAAGAATATTGAGCCTATTTTAATCAATTTAATAAAAAAAAATAAATCAGATATTGTTGTTTTAATTGAGCCAGACTTTAATTTAAATTTATTTCTTACTAATCTTAACAAGTTAACTAAGAAAAAATATGAAATTAGTAAATCATTAATGCCAAATAATAAAATAACTTTAATATCAAACTTTAATAATTTAGAATTAACTTCAAATCAGGACTTTAACGAAAGAATGACTGTTAGAAAATTAAATATTAAAGGCTACAAAGAAATAATTATTGCATGTGTTCATTTAATTTCAAAACTAAATGTTAATAATTCAACTCAAGCTTTTGAAGCAACTAGATATTCAAATGAGATTTCAAATGCTGAAGTTTTTGCAGGTCATGAAAGAACTATAGTAGTTGGAGATTTTAATATGAATCCTTTTGAAGAAGGAATAATGTCGGCTATTGCTTTTAATGCTGTTATGTCAAGAGAAGTAGCCAAAAAAAGAATAAGAAAAGTTCAAGGCAGAGAATATAAATATTTTTACAATCCTATGTGGCATTTTTTTGGAGATATAGATAAAACACCTCTTGGCACTTTTTATTTTCAATCACCAGATCATGTTAACTATTCATGGAATATTTTTGACCAAGTTTTAATACGCCCTGAGCTTATTGATTGTGTTAAGTATAATAAGTTAAAAATATTAGATAGTGATGGAGTTACAACTTTATTAAAAAATGGTAAGCCTGATAAAAATTCTTATTCCGATCATCTACCAATATCGTTTACAATTAATTTAGGAGAAATAAAATGAAAAAAGATTTATGGCCTGAAATAAATTTAGATAGCTCGGGTGATACTCCATTAAGTATTTTAATGGAACAAGCTAATATTCTATCAGAAAAAACAAGAGGTTTAATATTAGGTGATGTTTTAACAAATTCAAAGGATAAATATATATTTCATACCTTTTATTTAGTGGCTCCAAAACTTAACAATTATCGTTATTCCTTGATTGATGTAATACATTCAGTAATGCCTTATCCTACTTTTATTTATGATAATAATGCTAAATCTGATGATACAGTAAAAGTAAAAAAAATATCTAATAATCCTACTATAAATAACTTTAATAAAATTATGGCTTCATTAAATGAAAGTTATAATTTAGCCCCAGGTTCAGTAGAGGAACCAGACATAATAGTTAATAGTTCTAATGAATTTATTTTAGCAATAGAAAGTATTTTTAAATCTAATAGTACTGTTGGAGTTTTAAACTCTTTAATTAGTCAAAGTATACAAAATGAACAAGCAAATAAATTAAGAAAATAATTAAGATTTAAAGACCATTTTTGAGAATTTATATCTAATTAAAATTACAATATAGTGGTTTAACTGCATATATACTCAGATTAAACAGATAAAGAAATCACTGCATGATTTTTAAGATAAGAAAATTATTTCATTTTATGAAATTCTTCATTCGTCAGATTCGTGTAATTCGTGTCAAAAAAGTTGCAAAATATAGCAACTTTCTTATCTTAATATGATAAAATATTGAAATATGAGAGTGAAAATTGAAAAGAAAAAAACAAATGAGTTATTAGATGCTGAAATACTTCAAGTAAAAACTCTAGCAGAAGTTCCCTTAAAAAAAAATGGATGGGCTTTCAATTGGCAAAAACTATATAAAGAACAAGGTTTTATTTATAAGCTTGTAATAGAAAACAATCCTGATGAAATACAAGGGGTAATGAAATTTTCAATAAAAAATGATGAAATGGTTTACTTAGAAAACATTGAAATAGCTCCTCATAATATTGGAAGTAATGGAAAATATGATTTAGTTGCAGGTTCACTTTTAGCATTTTGTTGTAAGCAAAGTTTTATTCTTGGGAAGAATGCTTACAATGGTGTAGTTGTATTTGATAGCAAAACAGTTTTAATTGATTTTTATAAGCAAAAATATGGTGCAACTTTGTTATTTGATAGAAGAATGTGCTTTTATCCTGATATTAGTCAAAAATTAATAAATAGGTATTTAAAAGGGTAGGTTATTATGAGTAAGGAAAATATTATTGATAAAGATAGAATTTTAGGTTTTGAATCATCTTCAGATAAAATTTCAGATGAAGAATATAAATTAATAAAAGAAAAGATTGATTCTTTTTTAGAAACTCAATCTCCTAAGCAAAAGATAGAAAACAGAATATTAGCTTTAAAGTATAAAATGGAAGATTATATTGAACAGAAAGAGCCTGAAAAAATTCTTTTTGTAGGTGGCTTAATTAGAGAGCTACTGGACATTATCAATATAAAAGATAAAACTTTTGCAGAGTATATTGGATTTTCAAAATATGATTTTAGTAAACTACTTAATGGTAAAAGAAAAATAAATGGGGATTTAGCAATTAAATTAGGTCAGATTTTTAAGATAAAGCCTAATTTATGGATTGAAATTGAAATAAAGAATGAGTTATTTTTTCTTGAGAAAGAAAAAAAGAATGAGTATAAAAAATATAGTTTAGATGATCTTATAAAGATTTAGACACGAATCGCACGAATAACACGAAATTGTAATCACTACGTGATCATATAAGAAAAATATTTCATTTTATGAAATTCTTCATTCGTCAGATTCGTGTAATTCGTGTCAAAAAAGGTATTCAAAATGGTAGAAATAATACATAAAGAGTTATCATATAAAATTATTGGACTTGCTATGGAAGTTCATAAAAATCTTGGTTATGGTTTTTTAGAAAAAGTATATGAAAATGCTTTAATGTTTGAATTAGTTAGTAATAATATAGAAGCTAAAAATCAATATCCAGTAAAAGTTAATTATAAAGGTAATATAATAGGTAACTATATTGCTGATATATTAGTTGAAGATAAAATAATACTTGAACTAAAAAGCATTGAAAAAATTATTGATATTCATAAAGTTCAAACTATGAATTATCTAAAAGCTACAGGTTTAAGACTTGGGATTATTATAAATTTTGGAAAAGATAATCTGGAATATTATAGGGTAGTATTATAAGGAGTTTAGACACGAATTTCACGAATCGCACGAAATTTTAATCACTACGTGATCATATAAGAAAAATATTTCATATTATGAAATTCTTCATTCGTTAGATTCGTGTAATTCGTGTCAAAAAAGGTATTTGAAATGGCAGAAAAAAAATCATACATCGAAACATTCTTTCCAACAGACTTGTTAAACGCACAGGTAACTCGTGAAAAAGGTGGTAATGCCTTTAAAGGTGTTCACCGTTGGTATTCAAGAAAACCCTTAAGCTTTTCTCGTGCCTCTGTGCTTGGTGCTATTCTTCCTGATACAGTTACAGAGGTTGAATTTCTGCAATTACTTGGTATGAAAGAACATGAAGCAAAGTTATACTGGAATGATAAAAAAACATTCATGCAAAATCATAAAAACTCTACAAGGTTATTTGACCAGACTCCAACACAGGAAACAAAAAAGAAAATAAGGGAGTATATCAAACGTCATTGGGGAAAAGAAAATCTTACAGTTTTAGATCCTTTTGCTGGTGGTGGTTCTATTCCTTTTGAAGCTTTAAGATTAGGAATGGATGTTATAGCCAATGATTTAAACCCTGTAGCTGTAACTACTATGAAAGCTGCTATTGAATTTCCTTTTACTTTTGGTGAAGAATTACAGAAAGATATAGACTATTATGTAAATTGGATTGGTGAAGAAGCAAAGAAAAGATTAGCTGAATTTTTTCCTGCTCCTGAAGGTCAGGAAGTGCAAAATTATCTTTGGGCTCATACTGTGCCTTGTGAATATTGTGAAACTGTTGTTCCTCTTAGTCCTAATTGGATGTTATATAATCGTCCTGAAAAACAGAACCTCATTAAATGGTGTGCAATAAAACCAATTCCAAATCCTGAAAATAAAACTGTTGATTTTGAACTTATAAGAGGAAAAGCAGGAAGTGGAAAAAATATTGTTCAAGAAAATGGTGAAATTTTTGAGCCTGAAAAATATAACACGATAGCTCGTGGAGTTGGTAATTGTCCTAACTGTAGTAGGCTTATTACAGAAGAATATTTAAAAGGTTATGCAACCACAAAAGGTTTAGGACATAGAATGTATGCTGTAGCATATAGAGATAAATCTAACAAAGAAGGTTTAACTTTTAGATTACCTACAGAAATGGAAATAAATCAAGATTTACAAGAACTTATAAAACAAAAGCTTGATGAAAAATCATTTTTAATTCCAAATGAAGATATATTATTTGGTGATAAGACAAATGAGATGCTTAATAGGGGAATTAAAAAATGGTCTGATATGTTTAATCCTCGTCAACTATTAACACTCATAACTTATCTTGAACTCATTCATGAAACCATTCAAGATATGGATAATAAGGATTTTGAAAATGATAAAAAAGAAGCTATTGTTACTTATCTTGATTTAGTCTTAAATAGGTGCGTTGATAAGAATAGTAGATTATCAATGTGGCACTCTGGAAGAATTTCTATAGAAAAAGCAACTGCTACTCATTCTCTTAATTTAATGTGGAATTATCCAGAATTAGTACCTTATATACTTTGGACATCTTGTGCTGATGTTGTAACTGAATATATTCAACTTGTTAAATGGTTAGATTCAAACAAAAATCTTTCTTCCATTAGTGAAAATTCGTGCAATTCGTGTCTAAACTCCTCCATAAAAATCCTCCAAGAATCAGCCTCCTCCCTCTACGAAATAGGCTCAAACTCAGTTGATATAATTGTTACAGACCCACCATATTACGACACAATACAATATGCAGAACTTTCTGATTTCTTCTACGTATGGCAAAAAAGAGCTTTAGAACCATTATATCTTCCACGTTTACAAAACGAACTTACCAACAAAGAAGATGAAGCTGTTGCAAACTCTTCAAGATTCAGAAATGAACCAAAACCAAAAGAATCCGCAAAAAAAGACTATGAAGAAAAAATGCGTATGGCTTTTGCTGAATGTCATAGAGTCCTACAAGATCAAGGCGTAATGATAGTTCAATTTAATCATAAAGATTCTGGAGCTTGGGATGCACTTTCTCAAGCACTTATGGAAGCAGGTTTTACAATTACAGCTACATGGTCAGTAAACACAGAATCACCAGAAAACTTACACCAAGCCAATAAAAACTCTGTAGCTTCAACTGTTGCTCTATCCTGTAGAAAAAGACTTAACACAGAAGAAGGCTGGTGGTCTGAAGTAGAAGGAAAAGTAAGAGAAAAAGTAGAAGAAAAAGCTACTACTCTTGAAGATTGGGGAATGGAGGGCATTGATTTATTACTTGGTTGTTTTGGTCCTGCTCTTGAAGTACTCTCAGAACAATATCCTGTTTTACATCAAGACGGAACTCAAGTCAGACCTGAAGAAATATTTCAAGTTACAAGAAAAACTTTAATTAAACATCTTTTCAAAAAATATACAGATAGTAATGATTTACTCCTTGATAAAGAAATGCAGTTTTATTCTGTTATCTGGTCACTACTTCAAGCCCAATCATTTGATTTTGATGAAGCTCGTCAGATAGCACTAGCTGTTGGTATAGAAGTTAAAGAACTGGAAAACAGAAAAATCCTGAAAAAAGATAAAGGTGATTTAACTTTCCTTAGTCCTGATGAAAGATTAAAGAAAAGAGCTTTTGATATTGAAGGTGATTATTTCTTAAGTCAGGTTGATATTCTTCATGCTTTATTCTGTACAACAGATGCAGGAGGAAGTAATGGAGTTAATGCTTTAGCTAAACGAATGAACTGGTTAGAAGATAAAGCTGTTTTACAAGTTTTAGAAGTAGCTTATCAGGTATTACCACAAACTGATAAATACCCAATGAGAAAACAACTTGAAGATATTGTTACATGGGTTGATAGTTGGGCTAAATTTTTTAGAGATAATGGTATCTGGGATAAAAAGCAGGTTGAGAAAGAAAAAGAACAGATGGGGTTATTTGAATAGGTAAATAAAATGTTTGAAAAGTTTGAAAAATATACTCTCAGGATTAATAATAGTAATTATTCTTTTATTAATAGCTTAGATTTTAGCGAATATTATAAAGAAATTTATAATTATATCTATGACCCATTAGATTATAAAACTCAAAAAAAAACCATTCTTGGTTCTAAAAAGGTATGTAGTTTTTGTGGTGAAAGTAATCCTAAAAATTTAACAGATGAAATTCATGTAATTCCTGCATCTTTTGGTAATAGATGGCTTTTTTCAATTGAGGAATGCAATGAATGTAATAAAAAATTTGGAAGAAATTTTGAACAAAACTTAGCTGAAATGTTTGCAGCTAACAGAATATTTTCTTCAATACCAAAAAGAAAAGGATTTTCTAAAATACAAGTTCCAAAGACTAAATCGTATATTCAGCCAGAAGAAGAAGGGAAAATTAAACTTCAAACATACGAAGACGAAAATGAATTTAAAATAGAATATTCTTCTAATAACTCTGCTGTTATTACTATTCCAGCAGCACCTTATTATCCTATTAAAGCTATTAAGTCTTTAATTCATAGCCTTTGGTTAGTAATTGCTCAAGAAAAAAGGAAGAAATATATAAAGATTTTGGATTGGTTGGACGAAAAAATAGAAATATTACCTTTCTATTATACTGTTGGATTTACACCAGGTCCAGGATTACCTTCAGTAGGTTTTACAGTATGGGAAAAAATTAAAGATAATAATAGTCTTACCAATTTAATAATTAAGTTTTGGGGTCCATTAAAAACCAGGGGCTAAGCAACATTTTTATTAATTTTATCACCAGCCCGAAATTCGGGATACCAATTTTGAAAATTTCCTTCTAATTCGTTATTCAGTGTTTTTGTTCTTAATTGCAGTAGTAAATGTGCTCCTTTCTGTGTCCACCTCATTTGCTGCTTTTTCCTCATTCTTTTACTTATCACCTCATTTACTGTTGATTCTACAAAAGCAGTTGAAATACATTCCCCATATTGATGACGATCCTGATAATTGGGGATCAAATTCCTGTTATTTTCTATGTATCCGTAAAATTCGTTTACTGTGTTATAAAGTTTAAGAGCTTTGGGCTCATCCACACAATTAAGGTCATCTTCAATATTCTCCAGCCTTTGTAGAGCATTAAAGACATTTCCGTGCCACAAATACCATTTCACACCATCAATATCCTTTTCAAGATTTTTTAGAGACTCATTTTTTGGAATGCCTTTTGCCATCTGCTTCATAACAGTAATTCTCATTGTGACATGAAACCAATCCAGAATATGTTCTGCATTTGGACTCATATAAAATTGTAAATCACGAACAGTATCTCCTCCGTCAGAAAGAAAGGTAATTGTTTGGTTCATTTGAAATCCTTGTGACATCAGCATATCGTACAAACGTCTCTTGGGCTTTTTATCATAATTATTAACAAATCCAAATCGTTTATTATCACTGCCTTCCTGCATACTTTTTCCAACAATAACTTCAAAGTGCCCAGCTTTTCTATTTTCTCCTTCACGACCGTATATATAGCCGCCATCAATACCTACAGAAAGGGGCTCATCCGGAAATGGCAATTTTTCCCATTCATTGATACAACCATCGATAAACATTGGTTTTTCCTCTTCTAAAGCACTTTCAATTCTCTCGGCAATTTTTCTGGAATTCAATAATGTGCTTGCAACATTTGTATTCAGAGGTAAAATTTCTTCAAGTAAATCAACTGTCATACCATAAGACATAAGTGAGGACCATTTGCTCTGAAGATAAAGAAGCTCCGGGGAGGTACGCTCTGGTAAAAGCTTTGCAATAGGGCTAAAACTTTCTCCTTTTATGGAATCACAGGCACATTTATAAAACCGGGGACTTGATATTTTCAGTTTTCCAAAGGGGGTACGGTAGGTAATTTTATTTTTACTATCCTTTAAATTGCACTCTTTACCACATTCCCAGCAATTTTTATTCTGGGCAATGTGTTCTTCTACCTGATTGGAAATCATAGTACTTTGTAGGTTTTTCAGAATGTTTTTCCCTTCCTGTAGAGTCAGTCCCAATGTTTCCGGGCTTAAGTTTTTTCTTTCAATACAGGCAATTTCTTCTATAGCAGTTACATTATTTTCATCAGATTCAATTAAAATCTGTACTTTTATTTTCATAATCAAAATACCTCCTCAAATGGTTCTTCCCAGTTTTTCTCTTTTAGGGCAAATCTCTTTAATCTTTCATTGATCGTAATTCTGTTATATTCTTCTCTATTAGACCAATAGAAAAGAGTTGATGCTTGATACCGACACTCTTCAAGTTTTTCTTCATTAGTTAATTCGTCATCGGATAAAATATCAAGTATCCTGTCTTCAATCATAAATACGGAATGGCTCTGCCGGAGCTCCATATAAGCTAAGGGGCCATCACAATCTTCATCTGGAGAAGTTTTATCACCACCGATGCAGACAGGGTATATTTTTTTAGGATTTAACGGTACTGTTTTCTCGATACGAACTTCAAGTTCCCAACCAGCATTAAAGTTATATTCATAGACAAATCGCTCATTTGAACGAAAATTAAATTGTTCTAGTGTTACCTGGTGAGGATTGTCAGAGAAAGAAATACCCCCGGCATAAGCGATACCATAACTTTTTCCCCGGATTTTAAACTGGTGAAGATGAAAATTGCCCCAGCCAAAAGCAAGTTGTAAAGTATGATGCAAATCTGCAATCGTGCTGTCATTGCGAACAAGTAATCGTCGCCAGATAAGAGGGCTTATTTGACGTATGTAAACTCGTATTTGATAAATTTTTACATCAGGAATAATTTCATCAGCCATCAATAAAATTTATCCGGTTTTAACATTATCATGAGTTAAGGACACGTTTCCCATAATCCCGAAGAGTGCCATCCGGGCTGACATAACGATAAAGGGTGGCTCGGGTAATACCAAGTTCAGAGCAAAGCTGACTTACTATGGTTTCATTCTTGCCCATAGCAGATTCAGCCAGACGAATCTGTGCCTTTGTTAAGGCAAATTTTCTTCCTCCTTTACGTCCGCGGGCTCTGGCAGATTCAAGTCCAGCTTTTGTTCGCTCACGAATAAGTTCCCGTTCATATTCTGCCAGGGCAGCAAATATACCGAAAATGAATTTACCACTGGCTGTTGTTGTATTGATATTTGCACCTTTTCCGGTCAGTACTTTAAGACCAACTCCCCGTTCTGAAAGATTTTGAACAGTATTAACCAGATGTTGCAAATCACGACCAAGGCGATCAAGTTTCCAAACCACAAGCAGATCACCCTTACGCAATGCTTTAATACAAACATCAAACCCTGGCCTTTTATCCCTTTTGCCTGAAGCCTGATCCTCATATATGTTTTCTGGTGACACCCCAGCTTTTTCAAGAGCATCTTTTTGTAGGTCTAAAACCTGGGAACCATCCGACTTTGAAACCCTAACATAACCAATTAACATAATTGTTTCACAAACCACCGTTTATGATACACATTAAAAGGAGTCAATTTTCAACTAAAATGTGTATCTTAACACGTATAAAAATCTATGCTTAGTATACCTTGTTGATTTTGAATATTAAACAGTAAACAAATAATTTTTCATAAAATGAAACTTCAGCCCCCAATTTTTAATGGACTCCAGTTTTCTTTTGGAAGTACCTTTATATTTGTAGAAATCCCAGATTTTGAAAATCAAATTTATTTGCCTGGAATATTACCTAATATCAATTTATCTCCATTCCCACCTTATGAGCCATCAGTAAAAATACATAAAGTAGTAGATAATACTCAACATAGACCTAAAACAATGAATTTTACAATGAGCTATGAAAAATTAGTTAAAGTAGAAGCTGAATCTGAAACTAATGTAGATGATATTAAATTCTCCAAAATACCTGATAGTAATACAAATAAATACCCTTCTGAATATAATTTCTATCCTTTACCAGTTTCTTTAGAAGTTATAAAAGGTTCTACTAGTGTATCAATTGATCATACATATTTTAAATTTAAAAATTATGACGTAGATGCAGAAGAAAAATCATTAAATAGTTATGAAATTTCAATACAGGGAGGTATGTTGTCAGGTGATTTAAAGATAAATAAAGAATTAGAAAACCCTGAAAAAATGAATTTTCATTACAATATAAATTTCGAAGATAAATATATTGCATTTGTTAAAAATACAATCAACTTCTTTTATCAGTTAGTAACTAGAGGTAGATTGATAATAAAAAGTTTTGATCCACAAATGGAAGATTTGGATATGGGGCTTGCAGAAAATGATATTGCAAATAATATAGAAAAACAGGAGTCAGAACTTTTATACCTTTTTGATTTATTTGAAAATATAGAAATAATTAATAATGAATTAGAGCAAAAGATATTTTTCTCTAAAAAGTGGGAAACTAGCGATGAAGAGAATATAAATATCTTAGGTGATTGTATTAAATATGGAAGTTCTTTTTATAAAGTAAGCGAATATGAAATTCCTATACCTAAAAGTAATTATGAGCTAATTATTGAAAGATTAAAAAATAATAAAGATAATTTATTGATAAAAGCTCCTAATTATAATTTCAAAATTGGAGAATTTAATATCAAAATAGATGAGGTATATATACAAATATTAAATCCTGAAATAATTTTTGAAAACAAAGAAATAAAAATTTTACATGAAGATGATAATCATAAATATATTAGAGTTAAGACAGATTGTATTATCTTTATGATATATGAAAAAGCTATAAAAAATATTGAATCTAGATCTAATAATCAAAATTTATATAATGCTTTATTTAGTTTGGCTTCTATTTATTCAAATCGAGGAAATTTCAATGAAGCTTTAACTATATTTAATAAGTTATTACAAGTAAATTCTACCTACAGGAGTTTGAACTACAACTTAGCAATAACATATTCAGGAATAAACGATTACGAAAACACAATAAAATATTTAAAAGAAGAAATAAAAAATTTTCCTCTAGATTCAGAAAACTCTTATATAACATTAACAAAGTGTTATTTTTATAAAGAAGAATTCAAAGATATAATCTTAGATTTTTTTAAAGAAGATGCATCAAAAAATAATTCTTTAGCCTCATATAAATCTTTAGCTACTATTTATTCTGAAGAAAATAAAAAAGATGAGCTACTAAAAGTTTTATTAGAAGAAACTAAAATCATACCAGATGAAAAAGACTTAAATCTAATTATTGCTAGCTTATATTATGAAAAAGGGGAATATATAAAAGCTATAGAATTCTATCATAAGGAAATAAACAATAATGAAACAAATGCGCTTTCTTTTTATAATTTAGCTTGTTCTTATTCATTAATAAATAATTTAGATGAATCATTAAAAAATTTAGAAAGGTCTATTCAGTTAGATTCTCAATATAAAGAAATGGCTAAAGAAGATAATGATTTTATGAATTTACGTAAAAATAAAGCTTATATTGACTTAACTGATTATTAGATACGAATTAATCATGGCAGCTACTCATTTAAAAGTTTCTTAAAATATTGAAATAATTTATGAAAATGTTCAACAAACAAAATAAATAAATTTCTTTAGATTCAAAGTACAAGTAAATGGATAAAAATGATAAAAGATTTATAGGATTAGTAAATTAAGGATAAATTAACTATATAAAATGTCTAAAACACTATCTATGCTTTATGAAATTGTAAGATTATTTACTGCCTTTTCTGAAACTGTTAGCTTATCTAACTCAATGGGATTATTTGATATAAATAGTATTTCTGAAGATACTGCAAAACCTATTTTAGAGATTATTTATGATTGTAAACTTAATAATCTTAATTATGTTACTGGGAGAAATTTTCCTGCTATAGATTTAGGCGATGAAAATAAAAAAATCTCTTTTCAAATAACTTCAGATGAAAAACTCGAAAAGATTAAATATAGTCTTGATAAGTTTTTAGAAAATAATTTACACGAGAAATATGATGAGCTATATATTTATATAATTACAAAAAAACAAAATAGTTATGGCGAAGCTGGAATTAATGAAATATTAGGTATTGAACCTAAAATAAGCTTTCATGTTAATCAACATATTATTGATAATAATGATCTTGTTAGAATTATTCGTACATTACCTTTCGAGAAAATAAAAAGAATTCAAGATTTACTTTTCCAAGAATATGGGGATAGTATTTTACAAATTCATAATATAACTAAAATTAAGCTTGAAATAGCTCCAATTAAAAATAATGTTGAACTAAAAAAGGAGAATTTTATTTTTCCTGAGCATAGTAATAACCCTAATAAACAAAAGTTAGTTTTTACAAATAGAAATGCTGAAGATTATTTTAGTAATGGTAATACACTATCTGACAATAAACAGTTTGATTTGGCTATAAAAGATTTTGACAAAAGTATTGAAGTTTTAAATGAGAACTTAGCTGAAGCTATTGCTAGTAAAGGAGTTTGCTATTCTAGAAATAATCAAATAGAAAAAGGGATAGATGAATTTAAAAAGGCTCTTGATATTTGCCCAAATTATTCTTTAATAAGATATAACTTAGGATATTCTTACTTTGTTTTAAAGCAATTTGAGAAATCAATTCCTGAGCTTGAAATAGCTTATAACCTAAAACCTAAAGATAAAAAAATAAAAAGAGTTTTGGGAGAATCATATTATCGTTTAGGATTTAAATATTATGATTCTGGAAATTTTGAACTCTCAATACCTTTATTCAATAAAGCTTATGAAATAGAACCTGAAGAAAATCATTTAATTAATATAGCTATCTGTTATATCCAGACAAATAATATACAAAAAGCTATAGAAATTCTTGGAGCTATAATTGACAAGAATCCTTCTAGTTTTTTAGCATATTTTAATTTAGGGACAGCTTATTCAAGAAATAAAGAATATGAAAAATCATTAGATTGTTTTAATAAAGCACTTATTTTAAAGCCTAAGAATCAAGGTATTTATTACAATATAGGTATTAATTATCGTGAAATGAATCAACTAGATAAATCTCAAGAAGCTTTTGAAAATGAAATAAGGTTATTTCCAAAATCAGCTATGTCTTATAAAGAATTAGGAATAATATTTTCTTTAAAAAAAGAATTTGATAAAGCATTAAAATGTGACTTAAAATCTATTGAGCTAAATCCAAATGAGTCAACTTTTTATAGTTGTTTAGGAGCTACTTATGCTGAAATGAATAATAATGAATTAGCAATTGATGCTTATAAAAAAGCTATAGATTTAAATCCTGAAGACCAAACAAATTATAATGAAATAGGAGTTGCTTATTTAAAAGTTGAGAATTCAGATAAAGCTGAAGAAAGTTTTATTAAAGCCTATGAATTAAATAATATGGATTATATGGCACTTAATAATTTATCTGTTGTCTATAAAAAAAACAATCAGTTTGATAAAGCTTTAGAATATGCAAATATAGCTCTTAATATCAAGCCTAACTATATACAGTCATACAAAGCTCTAAGAGATATTTATATTGAATTAAAAGATTATGATTCTTTATTATCAACATTATTTAAATTATTAGAGTTAGAAGCTAATAAAACTAATATAATTCTTGATATAGGTTTAACTTATCATCATAAAAAAGATTATGATAATTCCCTAAAATATTATTTGATGGCATTAGAAGTAGATCCTTTAGATCCTTCGATATTTTATGAATTATCATGTATATACTCTCTAAAAAACAATATTGAAGAGTCTTTAAAGAATTTAGAAAAAACAATTTCATTAGATATCAAATATAAACAATTAGCTAAAGATGACGAAGATTTTAAAAATTTAAGAAATGATATTAGATTTATTGAATTAATAGAAGAGAAAAATAATGCCTGAAAGTGAAAACATTGAATAGAAAGTATCCTGGAGAGATGAATATTTAAAATGGGTTTGTGCCTTTGCTAATACCAAAGGTGGGAAAATATTTATTGGTAAAGATGATAAAGGTAATATTGTTGGGTTATCCGACTTTGAAAAATTAATGGAAGATATACCAAATAAAATTCAAAACCATATTGGCATTACCAGTAATGTTAGCTTACATGACAAAAACGGTAAAAAATATATTGAGATAGAAGTTTATCCTTATGACGTAGCTATTTCATATCATGGAAAATATTATTACCGTACTGGTAGTGTTACCAAAGAATTAACAGGTTCAGCTCTAAATGAATTTATCCTTAAAAAATCTGGGCGTACATGGGATGATATTATTGAACCCAGAGCTAAACTTACTGATATAGACGAAAAAGCAATTGAAGCTTTTAAAAAATCTGCTTCCAAAAGTAACCGTTTACCTTCTGCCGAAAAAGAAGATAATTTAGCTCATCTTTTGGATAACTTAAGACTTATGGAAGGCGATAAGTTAAAAAACTCTGCTGTTTTATTATTCAGTAAAGATCCTAGAAGATTTTTTCCAAATGCTTTCTTAAAAATAGGTATTTTTGGTAAGTCAGACTCTGACTTACTTTCTCAGGAAGTAGTTGAAGGAAATGCTTTTCAACTAGTAGATTTAACACTAGATATTTTAGATAAAAAATTTCTAAAACGTATGATTTCTTATGAAGGTATAACAAGAATAGAAAAACCAGAATACCCTTTTGAAGCTCTGAGAGAAATACTTTTAAATGCAATTGCTCATCGTAACTATATGGGGGCTCCGATACAACTAAGTATTTATGATGATAAGTTAATGATATGGAACGAAGGAAATTTACCAGATGATTTACCTCTTGAAGATTTAAAAAAGAAACATGCTTCCAGACCTAAAAATCCTTTAATAGCAGATATATTTTTTAAAGCAGGTTTTATTGAATCATGGGGAAGAGGTATTATCAAAGTTCTTGAAGAGTGTAAGAAAAATGGATTACCTGAACCAGAAATTTCATTAAACAGTGGTGGTATAAGTGTTACTTTGTTTAAAAATACTCTTAATGATAAAAATATTAAATCATTGAATTTAAATGAAAGACAAATCAAAGCTATTAAGTACCTAAATGAACATAATAAAATTACTAACGGTGATTATCAAAAACTTAACTCATGTTCCAGAGCTACAGCAAACAGAGATCTTTCTGATTTACTAAAGAAAAATATTATTGTTAGTAGTGAGCATAAAGGTGTTGGCTCTTTTTATTCATTAAAATAATTGCATCAATTGCATCACCATTGCATCATAATTGCATCAATTGCACCAAAAATTAAAAAGACCTGCCCTCTTTGCACTGATCTTACGAGAAGTATGGCAGGTATGTTTTTGTGCTGATACCGCTTTTAAGAGCGGAATCGTATACTCCTTCTACACATGGCAGACGAGCTATTTATAATAATAAACTAAGAAGTGTATAAATGTATATAACAAAGTTCTCAAAATCATTTGTAGAATTTATATTTAAGTCTGAACAAATCAAGCACTATAAGAAAAAATTATTTCATATTATGAAATTCTTATTCGTGTTATTCGTGCAATTCGTGTCTAAATATCATATAATTCATTCTTATAAATTTGTGAAATTCGTGTCTAAAAATGAACCTTAAAGAACATAACTGGAAAATACGATATAACAATGATGAAGATGATCTTATTAATGACTTCTATATCCCTGCTTTATCATGTGCAGTCTCTTATGACCGTAAAGCTGGTTTCTTTTCCAGTTCTGCTCTGGCAATAGCCAGTAAAGGCGTTGCTCAACTTATTAAAAATAACGGAAAAATGAGACTCCTTGTTTCTCATCATCTTAGTGAAGAAGATGTAGGAGCTTTAGAACGTGGTTATAAATTAAAAGATTTACTAAAAGAAACCTTCTTTTTACAACTGGAAGTTCCTGACGATTCAGCATTTAAAGATAGACTCGGTATTCTTTCATGGCTTGTAGGTCATGGTAATTTAGAAGTTAGAGTAGTTGTTAAATTACATAAAAATGGTAACTATGATGTCGGAAGCCTATTCCATGAAAAAACAGGAATTATTACTGATTCACAAGGTGATAATATAAGTTTTTCTGGTAGCATTAACGAATCAGCTCAGGCATGGAAACATAATCAGGAAAGCTTCTGTGTTTTTAAATCCTGGGACGGTTCTAAAGATTATTTAGAAAATGATAAAAAAGATTTTGAAAGAATTTGGAATGGAGAAACAACCAAAATTAAAGTTGTTGATTTTACAGATGCAATTAAAGAAAAACTCTTACAATACATGCCAAAATTTGCCCCTACCGACTTAGATAACCTCTCTTCTTCAACTTCAGAAAAAGAAAATAATAATGATGTTTTTGATGCATCAGATATACAAAATCAGATAACTTCAGCTAGTGATACTTCCAACGCTTCTAACTCTGCAACTGATATGGATATTTCCAAGAACAAAGAAGAACTAGACTTAATCTCTCCCTTCCCCTCTGAAGAGGGTATTGAGGGGTGTGTCAGAACACCTGAAGAAGAAAAAGAACTCTTTAGAAAAATAAAGGAAGCACCAAAACAAGGAATGGAAGGAAAAAGGCTTACATTCACTACCAGTACTATTTCACCTTTACCACATCAACAAAGAGTATTTTTAAAAGCCAGTAAAAACTTTCCTGAAAGCTTTATGTTTTCTGATGAAGTAGGTCTGGGAAAAACTATCGAAGCTGGTTCTTTAATAAGATATTTGCTAATGTCAGAACAAGTTAAAAGAGTATTATTATTAGTTCCTAAAAGTGTACTAAAGCAATGGCATACAGAACTATATGAAAAGTTTAATCTTCATTTCTGGCTATTCACAGGAAAAACCTTTGAATTATTCAATGGTAAAATTGATACTGTTAAATCTAGTAATCCTTGGAATCAAAAAGAAATAATACTTGCTTCCAGTCACTTAGCAAAAAGAAAAGATAGAAGAGAACAATTATTACATGCTGAGGATTGGGATTTAGTAATCACTGATGAAGCTCATCATGCAAGAAGAAAAAACCCTTCTCAAAAAAGTGCTGCTTATACTCCCAACTTACTTTTAAATTTGCTTGAAAAATTAAAAAATAAAACAAAATGTCTCTATTTACTTACAGCAACTCCAATGCAGGTTGATATGATAGAAGCTTGGGATTTATTAAGGCTATTAAATATTAAAGGTAGATGGGGCAAAGATAATGCAGCTTTCCTACAATATTACAGTAGCTTACAGGAAGGTATTAATACAGAAAACCTAAAATTTTTAGGTGTAATGTCTCAGGAAAGTATTGAAGATGGTTTAGAAGAAGAAATAAAAGAAAAACTTGGTGAAAAATATGCTCCTAACATTGTCAGGAAAATTGAAAGATATATTAGAAAAGGAAATATTGCCGATTTAATTAATAACTTAGGTGAAACAGGTTTTAAAGCTTGTCTTGAAGAAATTCTTCATGAAGTTACACCTTTAAAGAAAAAGATGTTTCGTAATACCAGAGAACAACTAAGAGAGTATAAAAGGTTAGGACTTTTAAAGGAAAAGATTGCTATTAGAAATCCTGAAGATATATTCATTGATTTTTCTACTACAGAAGCTATCATCTATGATGAAATAGACGATTTTATTAAAAACTATTTTACTCAACCTCATGGGCAATCAGAGCTATCATTAGGCTTTATTTCCAGCATTTATAAACGTAGAGCTTCGAGTTCACTTACCGCTTTAAAATTATCTCTTGAAAATAGAAAAGCAAAGTTAAAAGGTCAGTTAAATAATTTTATTAGTGAAGAAGATTGGGATGAGGATTTAGAACCAGAAAATAATGAATTTGATAATGAAGAAGGAATAGATAATCCTTTATTAGATGCCCATCAGCAGGAAAGAGAAATTACAAAAATAGACGAATTACTTAATCTTGTATCACAATCTAAAGAAGATACTAAGTTTGAAAAGTTTATAACTCATCTTAAAAGTAATATAGGTGAAGGTCATTATCAGGCAATAGTATTTACTCAATATACAGATACTATGGACTATATTAAAAACAAAATACTAAATGATTATCAATCAGAATTAGCCTGTTATTCAGGTAGAGGTGGAGAACAATTTGATGGTTATAACTGGTCAAAGTTAAGTAAAGATGAAATCAAAAAAAGATTTAAAGAACAAAAAATTCAAATCCTTTTATGTACAGATGCAGCAGCAGAAGGATTAAATCTTCAAACTGCTGGTTTACTCTATAACTATGATATGCCTTGGAATCCTATGAGAGTTGAACAAAGAATAGGAAGAATTGACCGTATAGGTCAGGAAAAAGACAGAATAAGTATAGTTAATTTCTATTATAGTGAATCTGTTGAAGCTAAGATTTATGAGGTATTAAGAGAAAGAATTGATTGTTTTAGTACTGTAGTTGGTAATCTCCAACCTATCCTTGCTACTATTTCCAGAAGAATTGAAGAAGTAAGTACTGGTGAAAGTAGTATGGAGCAGGTAATTAGTAAAATTAATGAAGATATTGAAATAGCAAGAACTAGTATAGATTTAGGTAAATTCTCCGATAGTGAAATTACCTATAATTTAGAAGAAACTACTCCATCTATCAATAATCAAGAAATAGAAGATATATTTATTAATTCAAGAGCATTAAAGAATTCAGGTTATATATTTTCAAAATCAGATTCAGCAGGTATTTATAATCTTAGTCTTCCAGATGGAATAACTAAAAAAGTTACTTTTATTCCCAAAATATTTGAAGAGAACTCTCAAAGTGTTGAGCTGATGAGTTATATGAATCCTATTTTTGATCAATTAATTCAGTATATAAGTTCACTTGAGTGAACTTTTAAAAATTTAATTTTGTTATATAATTAATCAAGTTCATTTACTCAAAATAATATTTAAAATACTTAAATATTCTTAATTTCCATTATTTAGTATTATTTTATTAAAAATCTAATATTTTACTTATTATAAATTATTATATTAAAAATTATAATTTCATAAAAAAGAGTAAAATATTTTATCTTTTTGTTGTTTTTATTGACAATATATTGATAAAATATATAACATTTAGTATAATATTTTCTGGGTGTTGTTTCTTTTAAAGTCTAATTTTTAAGAGAAATCAAGATAAAAAAGTTAGGAAAAAGGACTTTCTTAACTTTTTTATAAAAAACTAAATCTTTGCGAAAAATACGAAAAGATATTATAAGTTGATTATTATTATTATTTTTACTGACTTAATAAACTATGATTGATATTTTTAAACCTATCAATATTTATCTTGAATTTACAGATAAAAAACATCATAAATATTATGAGATAAGTTTGGATAAAAATATTTTAAAAATCACTTATGGAAGAATTGGAAGAAAAGGTAAAGTAAAACTAATTTCTTTTCAAGAATATGAAAATGGTTATAAGTTATTTCAAAGTCAGTTTACAAAAAAAATCAAGAAGGGTTATAAAAAAGCTATTAAAGGTTTAACTTTACCTAGAATAAAAGGAATACATCCTAATCAACTTAGTATGTTTTAACATTTAATTATAATATTGGAAATAAATATTTTTACTCAAAATTTAGTTTTTTATACATAACTATCATTTTATCTTCTTCTTTAACACCATTTAAGTAACTATCTTCTCTTACCTTTAAAAATCTAAACCCTTCATTTTCATAAAGGGATTTTAATTTTTCATTATTTAAGCATTCAAGAAATAATACTCTACCACCTACAGCTTTATAAGCTATGTAAATGACTGAATAAATTTCTTCAAAAATATCAGATATTTTTATATTATTTTCTCCAAAAAAATTTTTACCTATCTGACCAAGTAAAAAACCTCTTGAAAACTTTGCATTTTTTGATATTCCATCAATATCTTTCACTTGAGTTTTTGATAATTCTATAGGAAGGCTTACTTCTTTAAATGACAAAGAAAAATATGCTAATATCTTTGATTCTTGATCTTCTTCGTCAAAAATAATGTATGTTCTAGCATTATTCGTTAATTCAAATAATTCCGATTTATTTTTAAAAAACAATTCAACATCAGAATTTTTAGGACATGAAAAAGTATTTTTATAATAATTCCAAAAGTTTATATCTGCTATTATTAACTCATTTAAACTTATTGTTTTCTTTTTAATAATTTTAATATACCACTCTTATTTTCTTCATCTAAGTTTTTTTTATTTACTTTAATTTTTGGTGTATTAGGATCATCAAGATAGTCTAAAAAATCTTTAGCTACTTGCAAATCATCTATAATAAATTGTTTGTCAAAAGATGATGTTGCCATCTGTTATTACCTTAAAATTAATATTCTTAATACAATTATATCATAATAAAAAAGCAATATAGGTGATTTTTAACTAAAATCAATACAAATAGAAAGAAAAATCAAAAAAAACTTCCTCATTATAGAAGCTTAAAGAAATTATGCAAGGGTAAAATGAACAAGCCCTTTGCATAATCCTTTTAAGCTTCTTTTCATAATGCCTCGTTTTCTTTTTCTTTTTTTTCT
>JAXLXG010000066.1:0-1908 GCA_046328075.1 Candidatus Sericytochromatia bacterium | reverse complement strand
AATATTTATTGCCATACCTTGTGCATACTTTTCAGCATTATGTATTCTAGCTAAAATTATTGTTTTATTTAAAGCTTGTGTTGTTTTACTAATAGCAGATTTAATATTAACATCTGATATAACAGTATTTAGTCTTTGTAATATTTCATGTAAATCTCTTTGTCCACCAAGACCAGCTAACTCATCATTTTCAATATTAAATGGATGAGTTCCATCAAGTGCAACTTTAATTGTTTGTTTTAAAGTTGGCATATTTTTTATTAAAAGATTTGATAAATTATTTATTTCATTTGTTAAATTATTTAATTGAGATATTCTATATGCAGAAATAGTAAACACATTAGGAACATAACCTTTTCTATTTGGTCTTGTCAAAGAATCTTTTCCTTTTCTATCACTTACTAAAACAATATCTCTTGCTATATCTTCAAGGTTTTTATATTTTTCAAGGATTGTATTTATTGACTTTGTATAAAGTAATCCTGTTCCATAAGTTGAATCTTGAGAACCAATTATAATATCAGCAGTATCTTTAAGCTCATATAGAACTTCAATACTACCCATTAAACAAGCATCAAAATTTAATAAATCTACTTTACCAGTAGCTTCTTTAATTGCTTTTGCTATACTTGGTAGTTTACCAACTTTACCTGATGTGTCATCTATTCCAACACCCATATAAGCACCACCATGACTATCAATATCAAGGAGTTTTATATCAGATGGGTATGTACTAAAACCCCATTTAATAAATGATTTTAATACTCTATAGTCAGCTGAATCTCTTTCATATTTAAAAGCTGTATAAGGTGAAACCATTTTAGTTGCATCTTTATCACCTGTTATAAAGTATCTTTTTAGATCCTTATCATCAGCACCATCTGTTTGAAGTACCATATTCATTACATTTGATGAACCTGATAATTCATGAAAATTAATCATTTGTCTTAATTCATCTCTATAACCACCTTTATCATTATCAAAAGCAAGGTATGAAAGTAATGTAGCCTTTCTCTTTGCTTTAACAGTTGGTAAGGATTTAACTTTAAGACCCCATTCTGTATCTTCGATTTTTAAAGATGATATTTGAGAAGATATTTCAGGGCTTATTGGAGCAGGATTACTATCAGGAAATCTAACAGGATTATTCAGGATAGAAGTGTTATCAGGATTTTGAGGTTGTGTTATCTGGCTTGTATTATCTAAACCACAAGCATTTAAACTCATTAATAAAATAAGTGTTGATGATGCAATTTTAGCAATGTGTTTTGCCATTTGATTTTATCCTTATTTATTAACCATTTCAATAAACTCATCCCATTTAGTATTTTTAGCAAATAATGTTGCTTTATATGCTTCAGAAGTTACAGCTGTTGGAGAGATGTTAATTGCCATTCCTTGAGCGTGTTTTTCTGAATTATGTATTTTAGCTAAAAGTATTGTTTTATTTAAAGCAGTTGTTGTTTTACTAATAGCAGATTTAATATTAGCATCTGATATAACAGTATTTAGTCTTTGTAATATTTCATGTAAATCTCTTTGTCCACCTAAACCATCATCATCAATACTAAATGGGTGTGTTCCATCAAGTGCAACCTTAATTGATTGTTTTAATGTAGATATATTTTTTATTAGAAGACTTGAAAGATTATTTATTTCAGAAATTAAGTTTCCAGAATTAGCTGTTTTATAAGCTGCAACTGTAAAAACATTAGGAATAACACCTTTTCTATTTGGTCTTCTTAAGAAATCTTTTCCTATCCTATCACTTGATAATATAATATTTTTAGCTATTTCTTCTGCTGTGCTATTTTTTTCAAGAATTGTGTTCATTGATTTTGTATAAAGTAAGCCTGTTCCAAATGTAGAATCTTGAGATCCAACAACAACATCTGCAACATCCTTCAT
>JAXLXG010000065.1:0-2315 GCA_046328075.1 Candidatus Sericytochromatia bacterium | reverse complement strand
TCTTTTTCGAGAATAGCTGCTGTTTGTTGGAGTAGTGTTTTCATAATGTTCAATTTAATGGTGAGTGATATTTGAACATTAATACCGAAGCAGTGAAAAAGGTAACCCGGCACGATTGTAATTATTATTAAATAAAGTATCTTGTATTTGTAAATGGTCACAATGAGAATACTTCTGTTTTATTTCCTATTGTTATCTGCCGAATCTGCTTTATGTCAAACCATAAGTTTTAAAGTATTTAATAAGGCATGTGACAGCATGACATATTACGATGTTGTATCTAATTATTCTTTTGAAATGAGTGAAAACGAGAAAATATTCGCCCAAAGGCAATTTAAAAAATACAATAAAACAGTATTTGATTATAAAAGCCAACATCCTGATGATTCTATGGGGATAACAATTAGCATAATTAGTAATTATATCCAACATGCGTACTCTTTCAAAAAAAATGACCAGTATTATTTGGCACTAAGGTCTTGTGACAAATCCGTAGATTGCCAATTAAAATTATCAGATAGAGAAACGGATTTATATTGGAACCCTCAATTGTCTGAAATGCATTTTAACAGAGCTTTAATATATTATGACATATTTAAGACTGTAGGATTCTCAATAGGTGCAGATGAACAATTACTTGGTTTGTTAAGTAATGTAACAAAAAACATACAAACAGTATCCTCATTCGAATTAACACAAACATTTCGACTGTTTTCTGAATCTGAATTACAAAATAAATACTCAATAGAATCAATAAACAAACTATATAATACATTCTGCAAAGAGGTAACAAGAAGATATGAAAACAAAGCAATAACAGATGTACAATATTTTCTTTGCAATACTATACTATTAGAATATTTTGAATCTAATCATAGAGCTGAACTAGATTGCTCAATAGAATTTGATAAAGTATATCAAACCATAGTAAATAATTTAAAATCAAGAAAAATTGAAACTATGGATGGAGCTTTCTACTTTAAACCTTATTTACAATGGCTAATTAGAACACTGCCAAATAATGATCTTGGAAATAATAAAATTGGGAGTACACTTGATGAACTTATAAAGTTAGGTATTTATAGTAATCATGAAGCTGCAATTTATGATTTAACGTTAAGTAATGAAGATACTAAGACTTTAAACTTTACAGATTATATACCATTAAAAAAAGAATTAAACAAAGTTCTCTTTTGGAATAGAAACTTTAATAATAAATTAATTGAAAGAAATGCAGTTTCTAATTTTGGATATCAGAGTTACACAGCTATAAATTTTGTTAAAGATACCTCTTGCAAAATTGATTACAATAAATTCGTTTTTGATTTTTTAAATTTATTTGATTTTGAAAATACAGACAAGCAAATCTTGTCTCAAATAAATAAAATTCCTCAATTATCTGAATTGTCATATTTCTCAGTAATTGAATATCAAATAAGAAAAAGTATTACAGATTCATTTAATCATAAGTATATTGGGATTAATGAATTAATAAATAAATTAGATACTAATGAGGCTTTTATCTATACTTCTAATGTTGACTTAAATTTTGGTGTAAATAATGATAGTCCAGATAAATATGTTGCTCAAAATGCAAAAAATCTATTCATAGTCACAAAAAACAAACCACCCAGATTATTTGTGTTGAATAATTTTATAGTAGAAAATTTTTTCTCTGATTATAATATTAACATCAATTCAAATCAAAGAATGCCGGAAAAAGTAAAGAAAGCTTTAATAGGTATCAATAAGATTTACACATTTGACGACCCTTGGCCGTGGGTATTATTAGATACAGATGGAAACTACATATGTCATAATTATGAATTCCATAAGATTACTTCTTTAAATGAAATCATAAATAAGAGTGAAAACGTAAAATCAGATTATGTTAGTAAAAGTGCTATTGTTTACTCAAATCCTGATTTTAATAATTCAGTAGAAAATAAATATGCAGTAAATGACAATAAACACACCGATACGCCAAGAAGTGCCAATGAAGATCTAGTGTATTATTCCACCAATAATAATAACAAAGGCAGTAAGGAAGAAATAATACTTAACGCATTGCCAAATACTGAAATTGAAGCAAAAGAAATTGTTGATATTTTAAATAGAAATAAAATTAAAACTTTTTGGTATAATAATAACAATGCTAAAGAAGAGTATTTATATAATCACGCTAACCCATATATTCTACATTTTGCAACACACGGATCTTTTTTAAACAAAGATGCATTAGACAGATCTTTCCTCTTTTATAACACATTGGCTCTTTGCAATGCTAGTAATACAATTAATAGTAGTTATTCAGG
>JAXLXG010000064.1:0-2582 GCA_046328075.1 Candidatus Sericytochromatia bacterium | reverse complement strand
CATCCATTAGAAGTTAATAAAACCAATATTTTTGATGGAGGTCAAAGAGATTTTCATGAAGTTCTAGCAAGAATAGAAATTGAGTTAGATAAAGAAAAATCTTTTAAAACAAAAGATAGTGATATAAAGAATATGATTCAAAATGTTAGAGAAGATGCAAATAGAGCAATAATAAGAGCAAGAAATAGTAAAGAAGAAAAATGGGCTGAAGGTATATCTATTAATATATCTCCTGATTCAATAAAAACAGAGAGATTTAAAGAATTAAAATTTGCTAAAGATACATTATGGGATGAATTAATTATAGAGTTATATAAATATTAATGTCACAAAACACATCAAAAATAAACTTTTTATTTAAAAGTTTCGCATTCTTTAAAATACCTATGATATTTTTTTGTGGTGCAAAAATATTAGAGATAGATGAAAAAAAAGCAGTTGTAAAAATACCTCTTAATTTTAAAACGCGTAATCATCTTAACAGCATGTATTTTGGAACTCTTGCTGTAGGTGCTGATATAACAGGTGGTATAATTGCTTTTCAAATAATACAACAAAAGAAACTAAAAATATCTTTAGTTTTTAAAGATATGTCAGGAGAATTCTTAAAAAGAGTTGAAAAAGATGCCTTTTTTGTCTGTGAAGATGGTGAAAAAGTCTCTAAACTTATAAATAAGACAATAGAAACAGGTAATAGAGAAGAAGAAAAAGTAACTATTAATGTTTATACAGATTATTATAAAAATCCTGAATTGGTATCAAAGTTTAGCTTAACTCTTTCATTAAAGAAAAAGTAAAATAATAATATTTTTATTACTTATAGTTTATAAATTATGCCTAAAATTTAAATCGTTTAGTATAAATACCATTATTGCTCCCATCTTGTGTATAACTCTGCCATGTTATAACAAAATTACCTGAATTATCCATAACAACAACAGGATTATATTGAGCATTTGTTGTAAATAAATTAGCTTGTGTTTCAAAACCAATAACTTGTCCTTGAGAATTATATTTTTGATAATAAACACCATATCCATCACCATCTTGCCCATTACTTTGCCAAGTTATAACAAAATTTCCTAAATTATCTGTTGCAATTGAGGGATTTTCTTGGAAATTAGTTGTATAAGAATTTACTCTAAATTCACTTCCTATCTTTGTTCCAATAGAGTTATATCTTTGAGCGTAGATACCAAATCCACTTCCATCTTGAACATCACTCTGCCATACAACTGTAAAGTTTCCTGATAAATCAGTTGCTATAACAGGGTTTTTTTGGTTATTCCTTGTATATGCATTAACTCTAAACTCTGTTCCCTGAGCTTGTCCTAAACTATTATATCTTTGTCCATAAATACCATAACCACTTCCATCTTGATTTGCACTTTGCCAAGTAACAACAAAATTTCCTAATGTGTCTGTTGAAACAGAAGGGTTTATTTGAGCTCCAACAGTGTATGTATTAACTCTAAACTCTGAGTCAATTGAATTTCCAAGTGAATCAAATCTTTGAGCATAGATACCAAAATTACTTCCATCTTGATTATCACTTTGCCATGATACAATAAAATTACCAGAATTATCCATAGCTACAGATGGATTATACTGGTTTCCAGTTAATCTTGTATTTACCTGAAATTCTGGTACAGAAATAGCTCCAGTTGAGTTGTATATTTTAGCAAATACACCAAATCCACTTCCATCTTGATCCTGACTATCCCAAGTAATTACATAACTATTAGAATTCATAGCAATAGATGGTCTTAATTGTGAACCTTGTGTATAAGTATTAACTTTAAACTCTGCGTTAGCAATTCCAGATGAACTAAATCTATTTCCAAAAATACCACCAACTGAACCATCTTGATCTATACTCAACCAAGTCATTACATATTTACCAGAAACAGAATCAATAGCTATAGCAGGGTTTGCCTGAGCATTAGTTTTAAACTCATTTACAACAGATTCTTGAGTTTTAGTATTAAGGTATTCTACAGTTGTAAGTAGGTTATCATATTTACCATTTGTATAATAGTGGTGGAATCCACTAGTAAATTGACCGTTTTTTATTGCATTATCAACATAAGGAAAAGCAAATCTATATCTAGCTTCATCAAAATCCAGAGCTAAAGCAGATTTTGCATCTCCATAAATTGGATTTAAAAGCCAATCCATAACTTTTCCATAATTATTATAATGAGCTAAAGCATTAGAATAAGTACCTGAAGATATTAAAGTTTTTACTTCTGGAAATGCAAGTAAGTACGCTTGCTCATTAAATATACTATTTTTTGTATCAATATAAATTTGTTGTGTTAGTCTGTTTTCATACTTACCAAAAGTATAGAAATGATGAAAAGCACTTGTAAAACTTCCTGATTTTATTGCAGTATCTATTTCTGGAAAAGCGGCTCTATAAGATGCTTCATCAAAATCTAATGATAAGGCCAATTTTGCATCTTGATAAATAAAAGATGTTAATCTATTTTCGTTAGCTCCATAAATTAAATAGTGTTCTAAACCAGTTTTATAATAACCAGAAATTACAACATTTTTTACATCAGGATTAGCTAATAAAT
>JAXLXG010000063.1:0-2717 GCA_046328075.1 Candidatus Sericytochromatia bacterium | reverse complement strand
CTTGAGGAAACTCATCTGGATTTTCTTTACCTGCTATAGTTGTTAACTCATTTGTTTTAGCATCTATTCTTTTTATTACATTATTATCTACTACATATATATTGTCATCTTGATCTAATGTAAAATCTGTTAAATTATTTGACTGAAAATTAATCTTTACACCATTAACTTTAGGCTCAATTAATTGTATTGGTAATGTACAAGCACTTAACAAAACCAAGCTTGATAAAATCATTCTGCTTAATAACTTTTTCATACCTTAAAACCTCTTAATAACAGTACCAAAGGGTGTTGAATAAGTCAGAAAATGACTTGTTTTCTTCTCAAATTCTTTAGGGTTAGGTATATGTATTATTGATTCCCAAACTATATTACCCTCTGTATCTTTTGATATAGCTGTACTATGACCAAAACCAAATTGTGAATCTATAGTGCTATAACTAAACTTATAAAACATTGGGAAATTCTTTCCCTTTATCTTAATATTTATTGGAGTATCAGGCTTATAACTATTAAAATCTTTGTCATCATGGTCATGCTCATCATCTTTATAACTTAATACTTGAAATACTCCACCTTTAATATCTTTTTTCTTAATAATCTTAATTTCACTAATAGATGGAGATAAACTTGTATTAGGTCTTATAGGTTCACCTATTTTGATAAGTGTATCAGTTCTTTTATTTTCTTCTGAAATTATAGATAATTTATGTAATCCTTTAAGATAATAATCTGGCACAGCCTGAGAACTAAAAATACATTTAATCTCATCTTTATTAGCTGATATAACTTCAAGAAGTATAGAATCATCAATTAAAATTTTAGTTTTAGGTTTTTCTTCTCCAACATAAGATAATTGCAATAGATTATCTTCATTTTTAAATATTATATGTTGGGCTTGTACTATCTCACTATTAAATTTACCTTTTATTGAAATATTTGTTTTACTACCTGAGTAATCTGGTATAAGTTCAGTATCACCTAAATCATCTATTCTTTTATTATTATCAGATAAAACGACTTTATCAATAACAATATTATTATCTTTCTCTAGCTTATAATTAAACCAAGTTTTAATATCATTTTGATTCTTTTTATCATTATCTTTTGCATCAAAGGTTTTAAAAGTTCCTAAAGATAATTTAGTATTAGAATCTATAGTATTAGGCAAAGTATATTCTTTTTCTTGAATAATATTTAGATTTGGATTAGAGCATGAGGTATTAATAAGTAATACTAATAACAAACATCTTTTCATAAACTTTTACCTTTCAAAACACAACAAAATAATAATTTCAGTTATTTTTTTTAGAAACCTTTAAGAAGAGCAACTCTTGATAGTCACTCTAATCAAATATTCTCTATTCATACTCATATCAAAGCCTCTTAACAACAAAATATTATCAATACTAAATAAACTTACAACTTTCTTAGTTATAAGTTCTTAATTCAATTTCAATCTTTTGTTTTATGTCGTCAATGCTTTAATATTCTTGGGGAAAGAATATTTAATTCAACAATTATTAAAACACATATTTTAATAGTATGTCAACATATATACAAGTTAATCTTTGTCAACGGTTAACAAAGATTGTTTTTTTGAAAAATACAAGTGTATTATAAATAATATCTAATAATTCATACTTAAATAAATATTTTTAAAATTATTTGTAATTAATATATTTAGGCTTTAATCTCTTTAAATATATTACATTATAACTTTCAGAACTTTTAGTTTAAATCTCTAAAACACTTTTTATTGGTCTTCTTAATGATTTATAAAAAACCTTAGATTTTATTGAAGATAATATACCTATTGCTTCAAGATAATTCTCTGCAATAATCACCTTACACTAATATTCATTTTTTCTGGTGTGTCATCTAAAGCAGTTGTATTTTCTCTTATTCCTATTATTGGTATATTTTTATTTAAACAAGATTTTACCCAATCACCATTCATAACAGATAAAGGACAAACAACAGCACTTATATCATTAATAGAAATTGTATTATGTGATATGTAGTTATTATCTACAAAAGAAGGTGCAAACTGTAAACCTCTTATAACACAAGGGATATATGTATAACCTATTTCTTCTGCTGAAACTCTAGGATCAACTATTGTTCTTTCATAATCTTCTAAAAAAACAGGTGCATGAGCAGCAGGAAGATTTGTTTTTTCTACAATTAAATGTGAAATCATTGCTTCAATTCTACCTATTGGGTCAACACCAACACCTGTTAAATATATATCTGCTTGTTCTTCAAAAGGATTTTCAAGAACTGCAAAAATTGCAATAGCTGTAACTCCTTGATTAATTAATTTCTCACAAGACTTATATATTGTATTTTTATCTTTTATAATCCCACCAAATAAACCATTATCTTCTTTTGTAATCCTTGCCCCAATTTCTTCTTCTGTAAATGTATAAGCTAAAATCTCAGCACCAAAAACAGCAGAACAAGAATTTATTGCATTAATAATATGAATTTCTTTAGGTTTGGCTTTTTTATCAATTATGATTCCAATTTTATTATGAGATTTTTTTAAATTAATTTTTCCTTCTAAAAATTTATCAAGAGCTAAACCTTCAACATATAAAGTTTTTTGTGTAGCAGAATATAGACTAGCTGCATTAACTGCATTTGGATGTGTTATTACATTATCACATATACTTTCTAATACTGTATTAAATGGATTAGCATCACCAGCAAAA
>JAXLXG010000062.1:0-3804 GCA_046328075.1 Candidatus Sericytochromatia bacterium | reverse complement strand
TAACATGAAGTCCTAAAAATATTTTAATCAAAATAAAGATATAAACAATCAAGTACATAAAAAATGTAAATCTATAATTTACTTTAAACACTAGATAAACCAAAATACAAATAACATAGAATATGATAGTATATAATAGATAAAAACAGTATGATTTAGAATACATAAAATTATGACTTAAAATATTATAATATAGTAAAATAAAATTTTTGTAGAAATTAAAAATTTAATGTATTGTAAAAAATTAAAACTTGATAAAATCAAAGCAATGATGATAATTTATAATTCTCAAGTTAAAAATCATTCTAAGTTTCATAAAAGACAAGAAAAAAAATTATATTTTTGTAATCAATGGGTATGATTGTAAAGAAGGAGTAAATGTTTCATAGGATTTTGAAAATTCGTTGATTTTGCAATACTTTGAGCACATTTTTTAACTCCCATTTTTAAGCTACTTTTAACTCCAGAATTTTGGGAATGTCAAATTCAAGCTTTTTATTCAGAATTTCTTCAGAAAAATTATACTCACCTAATAAGTTTATATGTTTCCAAAAAACTACAGAACCACTTTTGATAATATCAAGCATTTTATCTTTATCTTTTTTATCATCAATATCACTAAGTTTTTGAGACAAATATATATAATTCCAACATATTATAGAATTCTCAATTAACCTTTTACAAGATTCTGCAAGTTCTTGTTCTTCTCTTGTTGCATATTCAATCTCTTGATTATTTCCAAAAAATATAACTTTAGCAAATCTGTTAGCACTTTCTACCTTATTTAATTGTTTTTCTATTGATTGTCTTAACTTAACATCATCAATGTACTTTAAAGCAAATATTGTACTTATTATTTTACCAAATTCGTTTAAAGCTTGATATAGTTTATTTTTTCTTGAATAAGAACTTAATCTTTTTAAAAGTTGAGAAGCAGTTGTTTCTCTTAATTTTATTGTAGCTATAAATCTTAAAACATCATCCCAATTCTCTTCTAAAACTTTTGTATTTATATAATTTTTAGTATTCGGAAGTATTTTAAAACCTTTTTCAATATATTCTTTTTTACTTATGGAATCAAAGCAATAAAGAGATTTATCTTTGAAATTTTTTATTCTTGGAGCAAATGAATAACCAAGAAAATGAGTTATAGCAAATATCATTTCTGTATATCCATGTGTATCTGTTGAGTGAATATCACTTTGTATTACTTCATTATTCATAAGTCCATCAATTACATAACCAGCCTCTCTTTCAGATGCACTAATTACAGTTGAGTAAAAAAGTAAATGTCTTTCATCAATAAATGTATAAATACTTACACCTTTAGCTGTTCCAAAGTATTTATATGAATAGTTACCTGTTATAGAATCAACATCTAAGGCATACTTTTGACCATCACTTGAAGTATGATTAATATTTTTATTCTTTCTATAAATATTAGGTAAACTAAGCTTATCAATAAATGAAAGTATCTTATTATTAGCACTACTTATTCTCTCAGAATCAAAATACCACTTTACAACATTTTCTAACTCATATTCATTTATACCTGTTGAAATTTTAGATATTTTGTTTTTGCCTATATTACAGTCATATCCTAAAAGACCAGCAAAAAATACATTATCTTTAGGTTTTTGTTTTGAGTACTTAATAGTGTAATGATCTATAGAATCAAGAAATGAGGTAACTTTACTTACATCTGAAAGTATATTTATTAACGAAATATTTTCTTGCCCTGTAAATAAATCTGAAACAGGAGGTTTGTCCATATCTTCTGTTTTAGGAGTTATAAGAGTATAAGAAACAGAGTTTTTAAAGCTAATGTAGTTATTTTTATCATTTAAGATATTTTTATTTATTGTTTTGTAGGATTTATCTAATAAAGATTTTAAATTACTTATTACTTTATTGAAATCTTGAAAATCTATTAAATCTGATTTATTAATCATATCAAGTTTATTATCTTTCCATAATTCCTTATCAATCAGATATTCATTAATTGATTTATATCTGTAAGAATATTTTATGTTTAAACGTCCTGATTTAATAAAATCAGCTATTTCCTGAAATAAAAAGACTTTATATAAAGAAACCTGAAATTTACCTTCATCATTATGCAAAGCATCTTGTTTTTTTGAATCATCAATAAACATATATGGAGCATTGCTATCTATACTCCCATTTTTTAATTTATAGTAATCAATAGCTTCAATTATTCTTTTATTTGAAGTTTTACTATCAAAATTAATTATTTTAATAATCTCAGAAACTCTATTTTGAAGTTTTCTTGATTTATTATTAAATATTTCAAATAAGTCTTTGTTTTTTATTTTATTAGATGAATCTTTCTTTATAGTTTCAAAATCATTTTGAATATTATGTCTATTCTTTTTTGTTGATTCTAAAAGTTTCATTGACTCTTTAACTTTTTGTTCAGAATCAAGAGATTTTGAATATAGTATTTGCTCTATTTCAAAAAAGAAAGTTAAAATGTTATTTTCATATGATTCTGCGATATTAACTATCTTTTTTTCTTTATCTTTCTTTTGTTTAGAATAATTTTGATCATTTTCTCTATTTGATGTGTTCGAGTTTGTTGTAGTTGTCGCTAACAGAATATCAATCAATAAATCCTGAAGGAAATAATATTGATGTATTACAAATGATATAAGGTAAATATATTTTTTATCTTTTTTAGTTTTTAATTGAGAAGAATTAGCACTTATTGTATATCCTACGTAATATTCTATTGTTTCTTGAGATAAATCCATTGCTTTTATAATTTCATCAATACTTTCAAATATTTTTTTAAAAGTTTTTAAACTGTCAATATTATCTTTAATTTTTTGAGGTTTTGTTGAATATTCAAATCTTTTTAACTTAGTTAATTTATAATTTTTACCTTGAGTCCTTTCTGTTTCAATTTTTCCCAGCAAATCATCTAATAGGTATTTTCTCTCACTATTAAGATATTTTAGTAGTTTTGTAAAAGAGCTTTTTCATAATCATTGACAACACTTGTAATTATTTCAGCTAAAAGGTTATAACTCGGTATTTCTATTTTTTTCAAATACAAAAAATCTAAAAGACCTTGAAATATAGCTTTCATTTTAAATCTTTTTTGAACAATAACTTTAGCTTCTTTTATTAATAACTCTTTATTACTCTCAAAATCTAAAATATTAAAGTATTTAAGAATTATATTTTTACATCTTAAAAAGTTAGAATGACTAAATTCCTTTAGATTTAAACTTATAATCTCAAAATTATATTTGTTTAATACATAATTAATATCTTTTTCATTAAATGTCTTTGGTATAAAAAACTTTTTGGAACATTTGAAATAACCAAACATAAGAATAAAAATTAGTTTATTTGTATCATTTCTCATTTCAAATAAATCACTTTCAAGACTTTTAGGAATATCAAAAAATATTTTACGATCTTCACTTTTAAAGACAGGTGGTTTATCAAATTCTCTTATTTGAGTTTTATTTAAAATATTTGGAAATGGCATATTTATATCTCATAAAAACACTATAATTTATGAGAATAATACTATTTTTCTATTAAACATTTATAATAACCTAACCCTAAGAATCTTTTGGTTAGTAGGTTTCATAAATTTCATTATTGATAATTCACGTTATCATAAATGGATTTTTACATAAATCACGTGATTACTTAATTACAGTCTTATATAATGCAAAATAAATAGAGAGATTAGTTAATTATATCGGCTTTGTTGCATGATTTAAAAAAGGTCTATACAAGATAAGAAAAATCTATTACCTTGTATAG
>JAXLXG010000061.1:0-4679 GCA_046328075.1 Candidatus Sericytochromatia bacterium | reverse complement strand
AGAGTGCTATCGCGAGATGAAGTTAATCAATTAAAAAAGCTAGGCTATAGTCTCAATCCCAATCAGGGTCAGAGTGCTATCGCGAGAGAATTACGTAGAGGATAAAGGGATAACCCTCATAAGTCTCAATCCCAATCAGGGTCAGAGTGCTATCGCGAGATTGTTAGCTATTTTAGTAAATGCAAAAAGATCACAAGTCTCAATCCCAATCAGGGTCAGAGTGCTATCGCGAGAAAGAGGGTAAATTTTTTAAGCCTGTAAAATTTATAGGTCTCAATCCCAATCAGGGTCAGAGTGCTATCGCGAGCAAGATCAAAGATTTTCATCTTTTGAGGCTAAGTCAAGGTCTCAATCCCAATCAGGGTCAGAGTGCTATCGCGAGATAATCAAATTTTAGATAATGCTTATCAAGGTTATCGTCTCAATCCCAATCAGGGTCAGAGTGCTATCGCGAGATTAGAAAATAAAACCGTTAATAGTTGTGTAAATGCCGTTAAAGTCTCAATCCCAATCAGGGTCAGAGTGCTATCGCGAGAAAGTCTTTAATTTAACCCTATAGAATGATTTTTAAGCTGTCTCAATCCCAATCAGGGTCAGAGTGCTATCGCGAGAGCCAGAAGCTAGAAGCAAGACTATATAAGGATTCTATTGTAACGTAATGTAACAAAATCTCTTATTTAACCTCACCTTAAACATAATTTGTTAAGAAATTTTGAGTTTATTGATATAACTATACTAGAATATGCACAGCTATTTAGAGAAAAACCCAAAACTTAACCTTAACATTAATTATATTTTAACATACAGATATTTAATTTTCAAGGTTCATTATGTCTAGGATACATTATTTATAGGTATTTTAGCAAGGTGTAAAGCAAAAAATTATAAATTAAATTTTATTGGTTTAAATAAAAAAATATTTTAATTTAACTTATTTTTAACCAAATTTATAAATTCTTCTTCTAGAAAAGAGTTAGGTTCTATGATTTTTCCTTTTACTTATCACTAATAGCCTATGCTAAAATATAGCTATAGTATTATAAACAGGTGAGAATAATGATAAAAAGAATTTCAAGCTTTCTAGTTCTTAATTCTTCATTCGTCATTGTTCATTCGTCATTCATATGAAAAAACTACCAATAGGAATACAAACTTTTAGAGATATTATAGAAAAAGAAAATCTTTATATTGATAAGACAAAAGATATTTACAAATTAATTCAAACTACAAATAAATATTTTTTTCTATCACGTCCAAGAAGGTTTGGTAAATCTCTTTTAATTAGTACTCTTGAAGAAATTTTTTTAGGAAATCAAGAATTATTTAAAGGATTATATATCTATGACAAGATAGAGTGGAAAAAGTACCCTGTTATTAGAATTGATTTTAATGCTTTAACATATACAGAAGGTACAGAAGGTTTTAAAAGAACTTTAACTTTTAAATTAAAAAGTATATGTAAAAATTACAATTTAAATATTGAAAGTGATGATTATAAAGTAATATTTGAAAACTTAATAATAGAACTATCAAAGATAGGTAAGGTTGTAATACTTATAGATGAATATGATAAACCAATAGTAGAAGTCATAGAAGATAAACAATTAACTATAAATAATAGAACAATACTAAAAAGTTTTTATGAAACAATAAAATCATGTGATGAGTACATAAAATTCTGTTTTCTTACAGGAGTTTCAAAGTTTTCTAAGATTTCAGTTTTCTCAAGTTTAAATAATCTTATTGATTTAACATTAGATCCGAGATTTCCAATAATTACAGGAATAACAGAAGAAGAGCTTTATAAAGATTTTGATGAGCATATAAAGTCATTAGCTATGAAATTAAATAATACAGAAGAAGAAACAAAACATATATTAAAAAATTGGTATAACGGTTATTCTTGGAATGGAAAAGATTTTGTATATAACCCATATTCAATCTTAAAAGTTTTAACCATTCAACAGATAAATAATTATTGGTTTGAATCTGGAACTCCTACACTTTTAATAAAACTAATAAAAGAAAAACAAATAAATGTTGAAACCTTAAAAAACTTTGTAGCCTCAAAAAGTTTATTAGATTCATTTGAAATTGATGATATAAGGGTAGAATCGTTATTATTTCAAACAGGTTATTTAACAATAAAAGAGATAAAAAATCCAGACTCTCCTTATAGGAAATATATTTTGGATTATCCTAATATGGAAGTAGAAGATTCTCTTTTAACTAGTATATTAGTAGGTATTTCGAGCTATAGAAATGATCAAATAGTAATAGATGATCTAACTGAAAAAATACAAGAGAATGATTTATCTGGATTTTTTGATATTTTTAAATATAGAGTATTTGCAGAGATACCAAATGAAATATTTATGAGTGATAAAGAAAAGTATTATCATACAATAATTTATTTAGTTCTAACCCTTATAGGAGTTAGGATTAATGTTGAAATTTCAACTAATATAGGAAGAATAGATGCAGTTATTGAAACTAATGATAATATTTATATTTTTGAATTTAAAATGAAATCTACTAAAAAAGCTATCAAGCAAATAGAAGAAAAAAGATATTATGAAAAGTATCTTTTAAAAAATAAGCCTATATATCTTGTAGGAGTAAGCTTTGATCCTAAAATAAGGAATATCAAAGATTGGAAATCAGAGAGAATGATGGACAAACAATGACGAATGAAGAAATGTTTTAGCCTAATCAAATATAGTTTAACGTTCTTAAAAAATTTCAGTTTAGAATGATAAAACGTGAAACTAAGTTTCGTCATTCGTCATTCACTTTTCGTCATTTATTTATCATTCATTTGTGATATAATTTTAACCTATAACAAAGCTATGCTAATAAATAATAATTGAAATAAAGAAAAAACATGAATAATATAAAAGAAATACTTGATTTTCAAATATATCCTTCAATATATCAAAGAATAGAATCTATTTTCCCTGAGTTTTGATTTAAAAGATTCTCTAAAGGATATGTATCTACAACTAATAGAAAAATAGATGGAACTGAAGGTAAAGCAGGTAAAGTATATATTTATGATGATAATATCAGTTGCTTAATTGACTATACTAGAGGTTCATGTTCTATCTGGAACTATTTTCAACAAAGAGAAAATCTTAGTAATCAAGCTACTCTAAAATATTTAGCAGATCTTGCAGGTGTTAACCTTTCTTCCGATTATAAAGAGCAAGAAATTGAAAATATAAAAGAAAATGCAAGAAACTCTGAAATATGGGAAGAAGTAAATTCTTTTTTTGTAAACTGCTTAACTGATAAAGAAAATGATTATTATTCAAATTTAGAAACCCAAAAAGTAAGAGAATATATATCCCAAAGAGGTTATCTTGATACTGATCTAAAAGATTCTGAAAATAATAAAAAGATGGAATTAGGATATATCCCATCACAAGAGATACTATTTAGCTATCTTGAATCAAAAGGATTTAAAAAAGATGATATTGAAAAACAAATTCAGCTTAATATAGGGTATAAACCCTCAAACAGGGAAAATGTTCCATAGGATTTTTCTGCAATCATTACTATAAGACATATAGGCTGAATTTTTTTATTTCATTTTAAGCTAAGTTTAAAGATAAAATTTCATCAATATTAAACCCAACAGAGTCTTTCAAATTCTCTTCAGAAAAATCATACTCACCATATAAATTAATATGACTCCAAACAACAACTGAGCCATTTTTAACTATTCTTAGAATTCCTTTTTTAATATTTTCATCTTTAGAACTAAATAGTAAATTTGATAAATAAAGATAATTCCAGCATATTATTGAATTTTCAATTAATCTTTTACAACCTTCTGCTTTATCTTGTTCAATTTTTGCTCCATAATTAAACTCCTGATTATTCCCAAAGAATACTGCTTTAGCAAATTTATTAGCATTTTCAATTTTATTAAGTTGTTTTTCTATCATTTGTCTAAGTTCCAGTTCATCAATATATCTAAGAAGAAATATTGTTTTAATAATTTTTCCAAACTCTCTTAAAGCCTGATATAACCTATGTTTTTTTCCATAAGAGCTTAAACGTTTAAAAATTTGAGAAGAGTCTGTATGTTTAAGTTTTATAGTTACAAGAAATCTCAAAATTTCATTCCAATTTTCTTCTATAACTTTTGTATTTATATAATATGGTATATTAGCGTTAATTTTATAGCTTTTTTTCTCATATTCTTTTCTTTGTTCAGAACTAAAACAATATAATCTTTGTTCTTTAAAGTTTTTAATTCTTGGAGCAAAAGAAAAGCCAAGAAGATGAGTAACACCAAAAATCATTTCGCTATAGCCATGAGTATCTGTAGAGTGAATATCACTTTTTACAACATCATTATTCATCAGTCCATCTATAACATAGGCTGCTTCACGTTCAGTAGAGCTTATTACTGTAGAATGAAAAAGGAAATGTCTATCATCATTAAAAGTATAAACAGTAACAGTTTTACCAAGACCAAGATATTTATATGAATAATTTGAATTATATGATTCAACTGATGTTCTGTATTTTTGTCCATCACTTGATGTATGAGTAATTTTTTTATTTTTCTTTAAAATATTTGGTAAATCTAGTTTACTCATAAAATTTAATACTTTACTCAAATGGCAGATGAAATATTATTAAAATGTTTTAAACGAGATTTAATATTA
>JAXLXG010000060.1:0-4959 GCA_046328075.1 Candidatus Sericytochromatia bacterium | reverse complement strand
ACCAACTTTAATTATTCAAAATGAGTTAAATGATTGTAAAAATAATAAAAGGTATATAATCAAACCTTTATTAGTAAATAAATTAAAGACTAGTCTTATAGATATATTTTACAGGAAGAGTATTGATAATAATTTATTAGAAAATAACTTAGACATAAATAATATAAGAAGAGATATTAAAATTTTAGTTGTTGAGGATAATAAAATAAATCAAAAAGTTGCTGTAAAAACTCTTAAGAATTTAGGTTATGAGTCTGATATAGCAGATAATGGTATTGAAGCTATAAATAAAATAAATGATAAAAAATATGATTTGGTTTTTATGGATATGCAAATGCCAGAAATGAATGGTATTGAAGCAACAATAGAAATAAGAAAAAGTAATGAATCTTTGATAATAATTGCTTTAACTGCAAATGCAATGAATGAAGATAAAGAATTGTGTTTAGTTTCTGGAATGAATGACTATATCTCTAAACCATTAAAAATAGAAGAAATAAAGAATATAATAAGTAAATATTTTTTTTAAAGTTAAAATTCACGAAAAAGTCATATAAAAATCACATATTTTTTATGCATATTTATGCTTTATAAATATATAATTCATAGTCATTAAACATTTAATTTTGAATTTAGGAGATATAAAAAATTGGGATTAGTACAAGAATTTAAAGAATTTGCTGTAAAAGGTAATGTAATGGATCTCGCTGTTGGTGTAATTATTGGCGGAGCTTTTGGAAAGATAACTGATTCTCTTGTAAAAGATATAATCATGCCACCAATAGGATTAATGATGGGTGGAGTTAACTTTAAAGAAATAGCAATACCTCTAAAAGCAGCAGTTACAGATGCCGCAGGTAAAGTTACACAAGAGGCTGTAAGCATAAATATTGGAAACTTCTTACAAGTGATTATAGATTTTGCAATATTAGCTTTTGCCGTTTTTATGATAGTTAAAGCTTTAAACAAGTTAAAAAGGAATCCTCCTCCTGCACCTCCGGAAGCTCCACCTGCTCCAACAAAAGAAGAAATTCTTTTAACTGAAATTAGAGATGCTATTAGACAAAAAAGTATTTAGTTATTGTTTATTATCTTAACTTTAACTAAAGTTTACATTTTTTTAACTTTTTAATTAAATCTAGTTTATAAGATAATATTTATAAGGTTTTCAGGGTTTGATGTTTATTTTAAATAATAAGTTTACATTAAACCCTGAAATTATTAAATGGTAAAGATTAAAGACAATAGACAATGAAATTATATAGATTATACTTTTAGTTAAAATCTTAAACTAATACTTGACTATAAGTAATTTTTGATCTAAATTGTATCATGTCTTTATAAATAAGATATGCCGATGTAGCTCAGTGGTAGAGCAGCTGATTTGTAATCAGCCGGTCGTAGGTTCAAGTCCCATCATCGGCTTTTTTAATTTGTATAGATTTGTGGGAGGATGGCCGAGCGGTCAATGGCAGCAGACTGTAAATCTGCCCTCGTACGAGTTCGAAGGTTCGAATCCTTCTCCTCCCATTTCCAAAAATTGCCCAGATAGCTCAGTCGGTAGAGCACATCCTTGGTAAGGATGAGGTCACGGGTTCAAGTCCCGTTTTGGGCTCTTTAATTTTGGTAAAAGTTTTAAAAAGTAACTTTTGAATTTTAGGAGTGAAAAAATGGCAAGAGAGAAATTTCAAAGAAATAAGACACACGTTAATATTGGAACAATAGGACACGTAGATCACGGTAAGACCACATTAACAGCTGCAATAACAATGACACTTGGAGCAGTTGGTGGAGCATCAGTAAAGAAGTATGATGAGATAGATGCAGCCCCAGAAGAAAAAGCAAGAGGTATTACAATTAATACAGCTCACGTAGAGTATGAAACAGAAAAGAGACACTATGCACACGTAGACTGTCCAGGTCACGCGGATTATATTAAAAATATGATTACAGGTGCAGCTCAAATGGATGGAGCGATCTTAGTAGTATCAGCAGCAGATGGTCCAATGCCTCAAACAAGAGAGCATATACTTTTAGCAAGACAAGTAAATGTACCAAACTTAGTAGTATTCTTAAACAAAGTAGACATGGTAGATGATGAAGAATTAATCGACTTAGTTGAAATGGAAGTAAGAGAATTATTAAACAAATATAAATTTCCTGGAGATGATTTACCAATAGTAAAAGGTAGTGGTTTAAAAGCAACAGAGAAGTTAATAGCTAATCCAAAGACTCAAAGAGGAGAAGATAAGTGGGTAGATTGTATCTGGAGTTTAATGGATGCAGTAGATTCATATATTCCAGATCCTGAGAGAGATGTAGATAAGCCAATGTTAATGGCAGTAGAGGATGTATTTTCTATTACAGGACGTGGAACAGTAGCTACAGGAAGAATCGAAAGAGGAGTAGTTAAAGTTGGTGAGGAAGTAGAAATAGTTGGATTAAACGAAGCACCTAAGAAAACAACAGTAACAGGTGTAGAGATGTTCAGAAAGCTTCTTGATCAAGGAATGGCAGGAGATAACGTAGGTTTATTATTAAGAGGTGTGGACAAGAACTCAATAGAGAGAGGTCAAGTAATAGCAAAACCTGGAAGTATTAAGCCACATACAAAATTTAAATCAGAAGTTTATGTATTAACAAAAGAAGAAGGTGGAAGACATACCCCATTCTTCCCTGGTTATAAACCTCAGTTTTATGTAAGAACAACAGATGTAACAGGAGCAATCACATTACCAGAGGGTGTAGAGATGGTAATGCCTGGTGATAACATAGCAATGGAAGTTGAGTTAATCAATCCAGTAGCTATTGAGCAAGGTATGAGATTTGCTATCCGTGAGGGTGGTAGAACTGTTGGTGCTGGTGTTGTTGCTGAAATCATCGCTTAGGAGATAAATAAAATAAAATGGCAGAACAAAAAATAAGAATAAGACTTAAATCTTATGATCATAGAGCTTTAGACGAAGCTTCAAGAAAAATTGTTGAAACAGCAACAAGAGCTGGTGCTAAAGTTAGTGGACCAATAGCATTACCTGTTAAGAGAAATCTTTATTGTGTATTAAGATCACCTCACTCTGATAAAAAGTCAAGAGAGCATTTTGAATTTCGTACACATAAGAGATTAATAGAGATTGTTGATCCATCACAAAAAACAATTGAAGCACTAACCAGAATAGATCTTTCTGCTGGTGTTGATATTGAATTAAAAATGTAATTTATAAAGTATAAAAAAATACATCTACAAGCAGGTGTTTCCCCATCTGCCTCTGTAGATTATATTTATTTGAAAGGAAACTTATATGTCAATAGGAATATTAGGCACAAAAGTGGGAATGACTCAAGTATATGATTCAAAAGGTGTTTTACACCCTGTAACTGTTATTAAAGCAGATCCATGTATAGTCACCCAAGTAAAAAATATTGAAAGCGATGGCTATAATGCTTTGCAATTAGGCTATAAAGAAACTAAAGAACATAGATTAACAAGACCTGAAGCTGGTCACCTTAAGAAAAATAATCTTAAAGCTTATGTTCATCTTAAAGAATTTAGAGTTGATGAAAATGAACTCAAAAAAATTGGTGAAGAAGTAAAAGTTGATATTTTTAAAGAAGGTGATTCAATTGATATTACTGGTAAATCAATTGGTAAAGGTTTCATGGGTACAGTAGCAAGATATCACTTTGGACGTGGGCCAATGACACATGGTTCTAAAAATCATAGAGCTCCTGGTTCAATTGGTGCAGGTACAACACCTTCAAGAGTTTACAAAGGTAAAAAAATGGCTGGTAGACAAGGTGCAAAACAAATTACTGTTAAAAACCTCAGTGTTGTAAAAATTGATACAGAAAGAAATCTTATTTTAGTAAGAGGTTCTGTTCCTGGTTCCGATGGTGGACTTTTAGTTATTAAACCTGCTGTAAAAGTTGGGAAATAGGTGAGGAAAAATAATGTCAGTAACAGTAAAAAAATATAATATAAAAGAAAATAATTACGCAGATGTAAATCTTAATGAAGAAGTTTTTGGACAAACTCCTAATACACACGTAATGCATCTTGCTATTGTTAGACAACAAGCAAACGCGAGGATCGGTACTGCATCAACTTTAACAAAATCAGAAGTTAGAGGTGGTGGAAAGAAACCTTGGAAACAAAAAGGTACAGGTAGAGCAAGAGCTGGAAGTATCAGATCTCCATTATGGAAAGGTGGCGGTGTTATATTTGGACCAAAACCAAGAGATTATGAAAAAGATATGCCTAAGAAAGTTAGAAAACTTGCTTTAAGATCTGCTTTGTCAAGTGAAGTAACAAAGGTTGTACTTTTAAGTGAAGATATGGTATCATCACACAAGACATCTGAATTTGTTAAATTATTAAAAAATTTAGGTTTAGAAAAAGTTAAGAAAGTTTTGCTTATAGTAGGCGATAATGAAAATGTACGTTTGTCAGCTAGAAACTTGCCTAATGTAAAAGTTGTACATCCAGAAAATATTGGTGTGTATGATTTGGTAAATTCTGAAAAGATACTTATCAGTGATAGTTCTTTAGCTGTTCTTGAAGGGAGAGCAATAAATGCATAATGATCCGTACCAAGTTGTAAAAAGACTTGTAATAACAGAAAAAAATATGGATATGAATCCACTTAATAAATATGTTTTTGAAGTTGATAAAAAAGCAAATAAAATTGAGATTGCAGAAGCAGTTGCTCATCTTTTTAATGTAAATGTTCTTTCAGTTAATACTATCAGAACAAAAGGTGAAGTAAAGAGATTTGGTTCACGTTCTTTAAAAAGAAAACCAGGAAAAAAAGCGATTGTTACATTGGCTGAAGGTCAAAGTATTAATTTACTTGACTAAAGCTTAAGCATGAAAGAGTTAAAAGGAGTTCCAAAGTGGGAATTAAAATATTAAGACCTATGACCCCTGGAACAAGGGGGATGTCAAGACTCACAAATGATGAA